>QKAK01000098.1 GCA_003247225.1 Spirochaetota bacterium
GGAATGTATACAGGCCTCGTATATCATCTCGGCAGGGCCTGTCCAGGAGGCGGGCCCTTCGCATAGCGAGGGGCGCCGTCTCCTGGACACCCGCCTCCGCGAGCATGCGAGGCCTGGGTACGAGCAAGGTTTACGGGGCGGCGCGTCGTGCCGGGTAGCGGGTAGTGATCACAATCCCGTTCGTGATTTGGTCGAAGCCGTTACGTATGCCGACAGCCGCGCTTTATCTTGTTAATCATGTCCGCATTCATCGTAATCACACCCGCCTCCGCGGAAATGCGAGGCCTGTGTACGAGCCAGATTCTTAGGGCGCGCGTCGTGCCATTATCTGGCTTTTTTAAAATACTGAATATTCTCTAGTTCTTTAAAGTGCTTGTCTTGTGTCCAAAGAGTTGCGTTATATTTCCTGCTTGTTGCATATATTATGCTATCTGCCATCGCAAGTTGATTCTCTTTTCCTAACTGCGCCGCAAGAACGGCAAGAGAAGAATCTAGATCAACCACTTTTCCTTGCTTCATGCTAAAATAGCGCTATCTTCATCTAGCTCAGTTATTAGTTTTTTAAATACTTCATAGAGCGTAATTGATGGTACGACTAGATCGTCCATATCTTCAATAACCGACGCCATTTTTTCTCCGACCTTACTGCCGGCAAAAAACTCAAGCCAACAAGAGGAATCGACGACATTCATAATCTATCTTCTTCTCGTATAATCTCTGTATTGATTCCCATAAAGATTCCCATTAAGTCCTTCATAGGACGGATCGGGACTAATTCAATACGATTCCCATACGTTATTACCTCTAAGGCCGTTCCGACCTTAAGTCCAATATTTTCTCTAATTTCCTTTGGAATAACGACTTGATATTTACTGGACACTGTAACGGTATTCATCGATAGATCCTTAGTACTACATTAGCTCTATCGATCAGGATTGTCAAATCTTCTTCTGCGGGCGGCGTTGGCTGACGCGATACGCCGCCCCATACAAGATCGTGAATGTATCCAGGCCTCATAGAGCATCTCGGAGGGTCCTGGCATAGGAAAACGCCCTGCGCTACGCTTGGTCGCTTTTCCTATGCCGCCCATCTCCTCGTGTATGCGAGGCCGGGATACGAACAGCTTCCTCGGGGCGGCGCGTCGTGACCGTGCATGGGGCGGCTATCGGTTGTCGGAATTACGTTCGGCGGGGCGGCGCATCGTGCCGGTTAGCGGATAGTGATCACAATCCCGTTCGCGATTCGGTCGAAGCTAACATGGCATCCGACACCCGCGTTTTATCTTGTTAATCATGTCCGCATTCATCGTAATCACACCCGCCCCCGCGTGCATGCGAGGCTTCAGCTCGCGCCCGATCATGGGACGAGCTTGCGCCCGTCCGAGCGCTCGACTATGATTCAAGGACGCGCTCTTCCATGCAGGAGCGCTATCCTATCCAAGTCGCGGCGGTGAACCATGAAGATCCTGACCCATACCATCAAGCCGAAGATCCCCGAGGCCCTCGCTCCCCTCGAGGAGATGGCCCATAACCTGTGGATATCGTGGAATTTCGACGCGATCATGCTGTTCATCAGGCTGGACTTCGACGTCTGGGCGCAATCGAGGCAGAACCCGGCCAAGATGCTCGGCATGGTATCGCAGGCCCGCTTCGACGAGGCGGCCGTCGACGACTCGTTCCTGGCCGCGCTCCGCGACGTCTACGCGAAGTTCCAGGCCTACAAGGACGGCCAGAGCTGGTATAAGGGCTCGTACGAGGATTCGGTGGCGTATTTCTCGATGGAATACGGCATGGACTCGTCCCTGCCCATCTACTCCGGCGGCCTCGGGATCCTGTCGGGCGACCACATGAAGACCAGCTCCGACCTCGGCCTGCCCCTCGTCGGCGTCGGCCTCCTGTACCGGCAGGGCTACTTCAGGCAGTACCTGAACGCCGACGGCTTCCAGCAGGAGGAGTACCCGGAGAACGACTGGTACAACATGCCCGTGTACCGCCGCGAGGACGCCTCGGGCCAGCCGGTCAAGATAACGGTCGACATGGCCGGGGAGCAGGTCGTCGCCCAGGTGTGGGAGGTCAAGGTCGGCCGGTCGTCGCTGTTCCTCCTCGACACCAACATCGACGAGAACACGCCAGCGAACCGCCTGATCACCGCCACCCTGTACGGAGGCGACAAGGAGACGCGCATCCGCCAGGAGATTCTCCTCGGCATAGGCGGCATCCGCGCGCTCAAGGCGGTCGGCGTCAACCCGGTCGTCGCGCACATGAACGAGGGCCACGCCGCCTTCCTCGGCCTCGAGCGCGTCCGCGAGGCGATGCAGTCGTCGGGCCTGAACTTCCAGCAAGCTTCGCAGGCGCTCTGGTCGACGAACATCTTCACGACCCATACCCCGGTACCCGCCGGCAACGAACGCTTCGGCGTCGACCTGATGGAGAAGTACTTCAAGGGCTGGGCCGCGACGCTCGGGCTCGACTGGAAGGCCTTCCTGGCGCTCGGCCGCGAGAGGCCCCACGACGACGCCGAGCCGTTCTGCATGACGGTGCTGGCGCTCAAGCTGTCCGCCTACGCGAACGGCGTCTCGGAGCTGCACGGCCACGTCTCCCGCGATATGTGGAAGGAGATCTGGCCGGGCCTGCCGACCGACGAGGTGCCGATAGGCTACGTGACCAACGGCGTCCACCCGCGCACCTGGATACCGTACACCCTGCTCGAGGTGCTCGACCGCTATTTCGGGCCCCGCTTCGCCGAGGACCCGACTAACCTGGACATCTGGGACCGCATAGACCGGATCAGCGACGATGAGCTGTGGCGCACGCACGAGCGGCGGCGCGAGCGCCTCGTCGCGTTCGCCCGCGACCGCCTCAAGAAGGAGATGCGCCGGATGGGCGTCTCCGAGAAGGGCCTGGCCAGGGCCGACGACGCGCTGTCCCCGTCGGCGCTGACGATCAGCTTCGCCCGACGCTTCGCCACGTACAAGCGCGGCAACCTGCTCCTGACCGACCCCGACCGCCTGCTCAGGCTCCTGTCCGACAAGGACAGGCCGCTGCAGATCATCTTCGCCGGCAAGGCCCACCCGCACGACATGCCCGGCAAGGAGATCATCAAGGAGCTGGTGCACTTCTCGCGGCGCGACGACGTGGCGGGCCGCATCGTCTTCCTCGAGGACTACGACATGACGATGGCCCGCTATATGACCTCGGGCTCCGACGTCTGGCTCAACACCCCTAGGCGGCCCCTCGAGGCCTCGGGCACGAGCGGCATGAAGGCCGGGATGAACGGCGTGCTCAATTGCTCGATACTCGACGGATGGTGGGCCGAGGGCTACGCTCCGGAGCGCGGCTGGGCCATCGGCAAGGGCGAGGAGTACGCCGACACCGAGCTGCAGGACGAGGTCGAGTCCAAGGCGCTGTACGACCTGCTCGAGCGCGAGATCATCCCGACCTTCTACGAGCGCGGCCGCGACGGCCTGCCCCGCGACTGGATCCGCATGATGAAGTGCTCGATACGCGACGTCGGCAAGAACTTCTCGTTCCACCGGACCCTGATGGAGTATACCGATCGCTACTACCTGCCCGCGCTCGAGAACGCGCGCAGGCTCCGTTCCGAGGGCTTCGGCAAGGCCAAGGAGACCGCGGAGTACCTCGAGCTGGCCAGGCGCGAGTGGCAGCACGTAGCCGTCGAGGACGTCAGGTCTACGGCGAGGCCGGTCATGGAGCGGGGCGACGCGGTGCGCGTCGAGGCTCGCGTCCGCGTCGGCGCGCTCAAGCCGGAGCAGGTCCTCGTCGAGCTGTACCACGGCCCCGTCTCGAGCACCGGCGAGATCTACGCCCCCGCCAGGGTCGAGATGAAGGCCGGCGCGTCGCAGGGCGGCGCCTACGAGTACTCGGTGGAGGTGGCCTGCGAGTCGACCGGCCAGCACGGCTACTCGGTCCGCGTGCTGCCGCGGCACGAGGGACTCGCGCACCCGTTCATCCCGGGCCTGGTGCGCTGGGCCTGAGGCCGGAAGGCGTCGCGAGCGTTCCCGCCGGCGGCGACGGCCCACGCGCGCCGCCGGCGGCCGTCCCTACGCTCGGAGGCCCTCCAGGTTAGCCCGGGCCTCGGGCACGTCGGCCATGAACCGCCGGATGCGCTCGCAGGCCTCGAACTCGGCGCACCCGGCGCAGGTAGCGAGCCCCTTGGCTATCGCGCACAGGCGCATATCGCATTCGGCGCAATGGCCTATCTTGGCGCCGTCGCCGGAGCAGCCGACGCACTCGACCAAGGCCGGGTCCGCCGGGAAACCGAACGCGGCGTTCCACTTGGCGGCCGTCTCGGCCCTCAGCGCGTCGTCGTCGTTCAGCGTCGCTACGCGGGCGGGGCAGGCGGCGCAGTCGAGGCCGCAGTACGCTATCATCCTCTCCATCACATGGCTCCTCTCGAATCGGAATGAAGCCAGGATAACGCGGCCTCACTGACAGTTCGCGTCAGCTATCCCGAGGGCCGCATCGCGGAGCGCGGCGCGCAGGCTATCGGGCTCGAGCACCCGGACGCCGGGGCCGAAGCCGAGCAGGAAGCGGACGAGCCAGCTCCCCGCGGGATACTCGAACGATAAGACGGTCCCGCCGCCGGGCGCCTCCTCGGCGACGGCCTCCGGTACGGCCTCGAGCAGGGCCCGCGCGACGCGCGGCTCGGCCGCGAGCCGTATCGCCGTGAATTCCTCGTCCCAGCCCGAGCCGAGGGCCGGCGCCGGCAGCCGGGACTCCGGGTCGTAGCGGTCGGCGAGGATACGGACGCCCGACATCCTCGACAGCTTGAAGAGGCGCCAATCGTCCCGCGACAGGCAATAGCCGTGCAGGTACCAGGCGGGGCCGAGCAGGGCCAGCGTGAACGGCTCGACGCGGCGCTCGCTTGCCTCGCCGGCGGCGTCGCGGTAGGAGAACGACACGACCCGCCGCTCGGTTATCGCCCTCCTGACCGACAGCACCGCCGACGGGTCGGGCTCGGGCGCGCCCCACGGCGACGGGGCGGCCATGATGGGCGGGGGCGGCCCGGCGGCTCCGGGCCGCCCCCCGCCGAGCGACGACAGCTTGCCTAGGGAACGGGCCAGCCGCTCGTCCTTGAGCGTATCCGAGAAGCCCGACAGCAGCCCGGTCAGGTCGCGCAGCTCGTCGCGGGTCAGGAAGCTCCTGTCCACGCGGTAGGCGGGATCGATCGAGTAGCCGCCGCCGGTGCCGGCCTCTGCGCATACCGGCACGCCGGCCACGCAGAGCGAGTCGATGTCGCGGTACACGGTGCGCTCGGATACCTCGAAGCGCGCGGACAGCTCGGCCGCGGTCTTCTTGCCCTCGTTGAGCAGGCAGTCGAGGATGGCTATGAGCCGTTCGTGCTTCATTCCTGGCTCCTCGCGTCGTCGCGTTGACTAGTTCGTCGAGCGCTTATACTATCGCGTAAACCGATACTCGTGGAGCCGTCGTGAACCCTACCGTACGCCCGCGCCCCTGTTCCCCGTGGGGGGAGCGCCTCGACCCGTCGTCGCCGTTACCCGAATATCCGAGGCCGCAGCTATCCAGGCCCGACTGGCTGTCGCTCAACGGCCCCTGGGACTACGCGATCCGTCCGTCGGCCGCCGGGCCGCTATCGTCCGAGCCGGCCCCCGATTCATGGGACGGGCCGATCGTCGTGCCGTTCGCCGTCGAGTCGGCGCTGTCCGGCGTCGGCAGGGCGCTCCGGCCCGACGAGACGCTCTGGTACCGGAGGACCGTACGCGTCCCCGAGGCCTGGGCGGGCCGCCGCGTCGCGCTGCGCTTCGAGGCGGTCGACTACCTCGCGGCCGCGTTCGTAGACGGCCGCCCCGTAGGCGAGCACCGCGGCGGCTACCTGCCGTTCTCGTTCGAGCTGCCGCCCGTCGGGCCGGGCGAAGGATCCGTCGAGCGCGAGATAGTCGTCGCCGTGCGCGACCCGAGCGACGCGGGCCTCCAGCAGCGCGGCAAGCAGGCGCTCGAGCCGGCCGGCATCCTCTACACGGCGACCAGCGGCATCTGGCAGACCGTCTGGCTCGAGCCGCTCCCGGCCGGCAACGCCATCCTCGGCTTCCGGGCCGAGGCCGCGGCGGGCCTCGACGGCGTCGAGGCCCTCGTCGACGCGGAGCGGCCCGCCGAGGTCGTCATCCGCGCGGCCCTGCCGGACGGCGGCCGCGTCGAGGCGCGAGGCCGCTCCGGCGAGCCCATCGCCGTCGCGGTACCGGAGGCGCGCCGCTGGTCGCCCGACGATCCGTACCTCTATGACGTCGTCGTCGAGCTGCTCGGGCCGGGCGGCGCGGTAACGGACCGGGCCGGCTCGTACTTCGCGATACGCCGCGTCGACCTCGGCCCGGCGCCCGGCTCCTCCTCGGCAGGGCGGACGGACGGGCGCCCCTTCGTACGCTTGAACGGCGAGCCTATCCTGATCCACGCGCCGCTCGACCAAGGCTACTGGCCGGAGTCGGGCATGACCCCGCCGGCCGACGAGGCACTCGTCTTCGATATCGAGGCCATGCGGGCTCTCGGCTTCAACGGCCTCCGCAAGCACGTCAAGATAGAGTCGCGGCGCTTCTACTGGCACTGCGACCGCCTCGGTACCCTCGTCATCCAGGACGCCGTGTCCGGGGGCGTCAACCGATCGGCCGGGAACTTCAAGGTCGCCATGCCGATGATACTCGGCTTCCACCTCGGCGACCGCTCGCGGCGGGCAATGCGCCTCGCGGGCCGGGCCGACCCCGACGACCGCGCCGAGTTCGAATCCGACCTGGCCGGCATGATAGGCCTGCTCAGGCCCCATCCGTCGGTCGTCATGTGGACCGTCTTCAACGAGTCCTGGGGCCAGTTCGAGTCGGAGCGCGTCGTCGAGGAAGTGCGCCGGATCGACCCGACCCGCCTCGTCGACGCCGTCTCCGGCTGGCACGACCGGGGCGGCGGCGACTTCCGCAGCCGCCACACCTACCTGGTCAAGCTGCGCCGCCCTCCGAGGTCCGATCGTCGGCCGTACTTCGTCTCCGAGTACGGCGGCTACAACCTCGCGGTGCCGGGCCACATGTGGGACGACGAGGCGCGCTTCGGCTACCGCTTCTATGACGACGGCGCGTCGCTCCAGGAAGGCTACGCGCGCCTGATCCGCGACGAGCTCGTACCCCTCGTACGCCGCGGCCTCCGCGTCGCGGTCTATACCCAAGTCTCGGACGTCGAGATCGAGAGCAACGGGTTCTACACCTACGATCGCAAGGTCCTCAAGTTCGACGCCGCCACGGTCCGTGCGCTCAACGAGGAGCTGTACGCGGCCCACGAAAGGCTACACGACGCGCCGCCCTGATGCTCGGGAATGTATACAGGCCTCGCCGCCGTTAACCTGCGAGCGGAAGCGAGCCAGGTTAAATGACGGCCGGCGATCGCCGCGACAGTCGGCGATCGCGATCATCTCGGAGGGTCCTGTCCAGAAGCCGTGACCCTCGCTCACGCGAGGGCCGACGACTCGGAGACACCCCCCTCCGCGTTTATGCGAGGCCTGGGTACGAGCAAGGTTTTCGGGGCGGCGCGCCGTGACCGTGCATGAGTCGGGTATCGGTAGCCTGGATTCAGTACGGCGGGGCGGCGCGTCGTGACCGTGCATGAGTCGGGTATCGGTAGTCTGGATTCAGTACGGCGGAGCGGCGCGTCGTACCGGTTAGCGGGGCGGATATCAGTCGCCTCTATCGGACCCGGTCGAACCATGGTTGGCATCCGATAGCCGCGTTTTATCTTGTTCATCATGTCCCTATTAGTCGTATCGAACGCTCCTCCCCATATGCGCGAGGCCTGGGTACGAATAAGGATCTCGGGGCGGCAGGCTCGATCGGGAGGGCTAGAAAGAAACCTCCGCCGACGGCTTCACCTCGACCCCCGGCATCAGCGACCAGGCGCGGTTCATCGCCGCAATCTCCTCCCGGGCCCCGCCCGCGTCCCGTACCGTATGCGTATCCGACGGTACGACGACGCGGTAGCCCCTCGCCAACGCGCCCTTGACCGTGGCGTTGACGCAGCCTCCGCTCGACATGCCGCAGATCACCACCGTGCCCACCCCGGCCCGGTCGAAGATACCCGTCAAGCCCGAGCCGTTGAAGCCGTCGCTCGCCGTCTTGACGTACGGATAGTGCCCTGGCCCCTCGGCGAGCGGCGCGGCGAGCTCGAATTCGGGCGATCCCATGCCCATTCCGAACTCGTCCATATAACCCCACGCGACCATGGCCCCGGCCACGTCGGCCCGGGCGACGAGCGAGGCTATGCCCGAGAGTACCGTTTCCTGGTCGAAGGCAGGCATCATGCCCGCCTGAATGTCTATGACCAGCAACGCGACGCCGGCGAGCGAGGCCCGATCCGCCGGCGAGTACAGAGGCGGGACGGGCTCGCGCTCGAAGCGCGACGCGACGGACGCCCGGCGGATCGCCGCCTCGTCCGGTACGGGGGCCTCCGCCGTCGCCGGGCGAGCGTCGGTCCCGGGATAGGTAGAGCAGGAGCAGAGCGCCAGTAGGAAAGCCGCCGCGCACGCTGGCGCGACGAAAGACGTACGACGCATGATATCCTCCTCGAGTATAGTCGGGCCTGGACTGATTATACTGTGTCACTTATAATACGACAAGAATATTTATGACACTATTACTGAATCAAGAGAACCGAAGGAGGAACCCGTGGATCGTCGCGTAGCCATGGCCTGCCTGTTCTCCGCCGCGCTGTCCGCGGGGGCCCAGGAAGCTTTCTCGTTCTGCTCGGCCGACGGCCTCGAGCTCCGGGCCGACCTCTACCTGCCCCACCCGGACTCGTACCCGCTCGTCATCCTGTTCCACATGGCCGGCTCGAGCCGGGGAGAGTACCGCTCCATCGCGCCGGGGCTGAACCGGCTCGGCTACAACGCGCTGGCCGTCGACCTGCGTTCCGGCGGCTCGTCCGCGGGCGTCGTCAACGAGTCCGCCCGGCGGGCCCGGGAAGACGGCCTGCCCGCGTCCTACCTGGACGCCCTGCCCGACATGGTCGCGGCGCTCGCCTGCGCCCGCGAACGGTTCGCGAGGGGGCGCGTCATACTGTGGGGCAGCTCGTACTCCGCGTCGCTGGCGCTCAAGATGGCCGGTGACGAACCGGCCTGCTGCGACGCGGTGCTCGCCTTCTCGCCGGGCGAGTACTTCTACCCGCGGGACCTCGTCGCCTCGAGCGCCCGCAGCATCCGCGTCCCGACCTTCGTTACCTCCTCCCGCGCCGAGGCCGGCGACTGGCGACCCATCTTCGAGCTGATACCCATCGCGGTTAAGACGGGCTTCGTGCCGACGGCGGCCGGCGCCCACGGGTCTCCGGCGCTCGAACCCGGGGCTGACGGGGCGGAAGAATATTGGGCGGCGGTACGGACATTCCTCGCGTCCCTGCGATAGGCTGGCGGGAGCATGGCGGGATCCACCGAATCCAAGGTATTCACGCTCTACGGAGCGCTCCTCGACGACGGCGACTACGCCGCCTTCTCGCTCGGGACGCTCTACGCCTTCCTGGGTCCGCTCGGCGTCTCCGAGGAGGCCGCCAGGCTCGCCCTATCGCGTATGGCCCGTAAGGGCTACCTCGGCTCTAGGCGCAGGGGCCGGTCGAGCTTCTACTTCGTCGAGGGGCCGGGCCGCGAGAAGATAGAGGCCGCGGCGGCGCGATCGGTACGGCGGCGGGACGAGGGGCCCTGGGACGGCCGATTCCGCCTCGTCTCCTACGAGGTGCCGGAACGGCTCAGGGAGGAGCGTACGGCCCTGGCCGCCGCGCTCGCGGCCGCCGGATACGCCCGGGCGGCGGCGGGGCTCTGGGTAGCCGCGGTCGATCCCCCTCCGGCCGTCGAGGCGCTCCTCGCGTCGGACGCATACGCGGGCCTAGCCTCCTCCTGGTCGGCCGAGTACCGCGGGGACGCGCGAGCCTACGCCCGGCGCCTCTACCGCCTGGACGAGCGGGCCGCGAGCGTCCGCGGGTTCCGGGACCGCTTCGCCGCCGAGGCCGACGGCCTCGCCGATGCGATAGCCTCCGGGACGCCGCCAGCGGACGAAGAATGCTTCCGGCGGTATTTCGAGGCGATGACCGATTACGTCGGGCTCATGGGCCTCGTCCCGCCGCTACCGCCCGAACTCCTGCCGGAAGACTGGCCCGCGCCGTCGGCTAACGAGGCGTACGCACGCTACCGCGACCTCGTGCGCGATGGTACCAACGCCTACGTCGCCGCCCACTACGAGCCGTACGGCGAGTAGGAGGATCTTGACCGACGCGGGGTTCCTCACGACGCGCCGCGGGTTCCTTACGACGACCCGCCCTGATGCTCCAGGAATGCATCCTCGCCTCGTATAGCCTCTCGGAGGGCCCCGCGTACGAGCAAGGATCTCGGGGCGGAGCGTCACGCCGTACATGAGCGGGTTCGATTGGTGCCTTCGGCGCAAAGGAAATCCGTATAAGTACATTGAATCGAACGCCCATATGAGTACAACTCGTAAAACCTGAATAATACGGCTATGTTTAATGCAAAACAGAAACTTGATGGTATTCATTGAATATTTTATATTTGCTATGTAGTCGTTTTGGTTGATATACAACGCTTATACAGAAAATATATGACTATCTTTATGATAGTCTTTCGTTGCTCGATCTATTTATATGCTTAAGAGCGGAGAATCGTTTGAACATAAAAGTATACAGCAATAAAATTACCACTATATCGGGCTAGTTATTTTCAACTTGTACTATCTGGCAAGCGCAATAAGGAGCAATCTTATGATGATGGGCATGCTTATTATCGGCGGGCTGATTATACTAACCGCAATCGGCGTGGCTCCGAATATAATATCCGTCATTAAGCAAAAGAATCCAGAAGTGAATGACGATTCAAAAATCGTAGAGATTGAAAAACGCATCCAACTGCTTGAAGAGCAAAGCGTAGCGCAAAATTCAAAAATCAACGAACTAGAAACTGAAAATAAATTTTTGACTAGGCTTATCGAAAATAGAAATACCGAGAAAAGCTAACGAACGCTTCAACCTGATAGCGATAGTATCGCGATTTGTGCTTACTGCGCCATGAGGGGGCGCGCTACGGGCTAAGCTCATGGTATCGGGCGCCGCATCAGATGTCGGCGAGCATAGAGACGCCGTTCGGCGCGGCCTGCGATCGCGTAGCGTACCCGGCGCCGCCGTTAACCCGCGAGCGGAAGCGAGTCGGGTTGAACGATGGCCGGCGATCGCCGCGACAGTCGGCGATCGCGCTGCGTACCCGGCGCCGCCATTATCCCGCGAGCGCAGCGAGTCAGGTCGAACGACGGCGAGCGATCGCCGCGGCAGTCGGCGATCGCGCAGCGTACCCAGCGCCGCCGTTAACCCGCGAGCGCAAGCGAGTCAGGTCGAACGACGGCGAGCGATCGCCGCGATTAGTCGGCGATCGCGCCGCGTACCCGGCGCCGCCGTTAACCCGCGAGCGCAGCGAGTCAAGTCGAATGACGGCGAGCGATCGCCGCGACAGTCGGCGATCGCGCAGCGTACCCGGCGCCGCCGTTGACCTGCGAGCGCAAGCGAGTCAGGTCGAACGACGGCGAGCGATCGCCGCGATTAGTCGGCGATCGCGCCGTTTGTCGATGGGTATTGGTTTTTAGTGTCCGACTCCCACCGGTAATAAAAATACAGCCCGAGGCGTTAGCCTCGGGCTGTTGCTAAGCGGGAAACGGGAGTCGGACCCGCGACATGCGCCGCTGCGCGTCGCTTGTCGAGAGGAATCGGTATTTTAATGTCCGACTCCGCCGCATATAAAAATAGCCCGAGGCTAACGCCTCGGGCTACATGTAAGCGGGAAACGGGAGTCGGACCCGCGACATCCACCTTGGCAAGGTGGCGCTCTACCACTGAGCTATTCCCGCGTCGTTGCGTTGAGAAGATGCCTTAAAACGGGGTAGAAAGTCAAGGACGCGGCCGTGCCGCCGCGCGGAGAAACGTATGGAAGATCGGCGCCATGTACTACTCGAGGAAAAGCCCTTCGGCTATCGGTTGCTGAAAGGACGTACGGCCCAGGCGACCTTCAGTGGACGGGTCGTGGCGACGCTCGTCGGCAAGGACTACGACCGGCTCGAGCGAGCGATAGCGGCGGGCGACGAGTACGGGCTCCAGCTGTTCCTGGCCAAGGCGACCGGCCAGTTCAAGCACGGTAACGAGCGGGCCGGCAAGGGCCCGCGCCGGACGGCGTAGGGGCCGCCGGCGCGGGAGGGTCGGACGGGCGGCCCCGCGGGGCCGGGCGCCGGACGGCGCCCGGGTTACCGGCCCTATAGTCGCGGGCGGAGCCCGCGCCCTCAGCCCCCCGCCTTGCTCTCGGCCCCGAGGTAGGAGTCGCGGACGGCGGGGTCGGCGGCGATGTCCGACGCGCGGCCTTGCTTGACGATGCGGCCCTGCTCGAGCACGTAGGCGCGGTCGGCTACGGCGAGCGCCTTGAAGGCGTTCTGCTCGACGAGCAGGATGGTCTTGCCGAGCTTGTGGATCTCCCCGATGATCTCGAAGACGGTCTGCACGAGGAGCGGCGCGAGGCCGAGCGACGGCTCGTCCATCAGCACGAGCTCGCCGTCGGTCATCAGGGCGCGGCCCATCGCGAGCATCTGCTGCTCGCCGCCGGACAGGGTGCCGGCGGACTGCTTGGCGCGCTCGGCGAGCCTGGGGAACAGCGCGTACACCCGCTCGAGGTCGGCCGCTATGGCCTTCTTGTCGTTGCGGAGGTAGGCGCCCATCGCGAGGTTGCCCTCGACGGACAGGTTAGCGAAGACGAGCCGGCCCTCGGGCACGTGGCAGACGCCGTCGCGCACGATCAGGTCGGGGCGGCGCGACAGCGGCTTACCCTTGAACGCGACGGAGCCGGAGCTCGGCTTGAGGAAGCCGGAGATCGCGTTGAGCAGCGTCGACTTGCCGGCCCCGTTAGCGCCGATGATGGTGACGATCTCTCCCTCGTCGACCCTGAGCGATACGCCCTTGAGGGCCCGGATGCCGCCGTAGGCGACGTGGAGGTTCTCTACGTTGAGCATGCTACTTGTCTCCTCCGCCCAGGTAGGCCTCGACGACGCGCTGGTCGCCGCGGATGGCGTCCGGTACACCGTCCGCCAGCTTCTGCCCGAAGTTGAGCACGACGATGCGCTCGCACAGCCCCATGACGAGGTCCATGTGGTGCTCGATGACCAGCACCGACAGCTTGAAGCGGTCGCGTATCTCGCCGATGAGCCGCATCAGCTGCTCGGTCTCGTCGGGGTTCATGCCGGCCGCCGGCTCGTCCAGGAGGAGCAGCTTGGGGTCGAGGGCGAGCGCCCGGGTTATCTCGAGCCTGCGCTGCAGGCCGTACGGCAGGCCGTTGGCTATCGCGTCCTTGCGGTCGGACAGGCCGAGTATCTCGAGGAGGCCGTCGGCCTTGTCCATGATGGCCTTCTCCTCGCGCCTGAAGCGCGGCAGGCGCAGCAGGGAGTCGGCCAGCCCGTAGCTCGCGGACGCGTGGCAGGCGGTCAGCACGTTCTCGAAGACGGTCAGGTTCTTGAACAGCCGGATGTTCTGGAAGGTGCGCGTGACGCCGAGCCCGGCGATACGGTGCGGCTCGAGGTCGGTGATGTCCCGGCCGCCGAAGGAGACGGTTCCGGAGCTGACCTTGTAGACGCCGGTGATCAGGTTGAAGATCGTGGTCTTGCCGGCGCCGTTCGGCCCGATCAGGCCGGAGATGCCGCCCTCGCGCACGTCGAAGTCGACGTCGTTGACGGCCGCGAGCCCGCCGAAGCGCTTGGTCAGGCCGCGGACCTGCAGTATGTCGCTCATAGTCCGCCCTTTCCGTCGGCTTCGCCGGATAACGCCTCGTCCCCGTCCTCGGCCGCCCGGCCCGCCTTGATCGCCCGCTCCTCGCGCCGCCTGGCGAAATGCGCGCGGATCGACTTGGGCGTCAACTCGAAGCCGCCCATCAGGCCGCGCGGGCGGCCTATCATGATGCCGATGACCGCGAGGCCGTAGACGACCAGGCGCCACTTATCCACCGCCCGCAGGAGCTCGGGCAGGAAGGTGAGCACCACGGCGCCGAGCACCGAGCCGGATATCGAGCCGAGCCCGCCGAAGATCACGATGATCGTCAGCTCGGTCGACTTGACCATGCTGAACATCTTCGGCTGGATGAAGGTCATGTAGTGGCCGAGCAGGGCTCCGGCGACGCCCGCGTACGCGGCGCTGATGACGAGGGCGAGCATCTTGTAGCGGAAGGTATCGATGCCGGCCACCTTGGCCGCGAGCTCCTCCTCGCGGACGGCTATCATGTTGCGGCCGTGCCGCGAGCGCACGAGGTTGGCCAGCAGGACGACGCCGATCACGTCGAGTATCAGGATGTTGAGCAGGGTGGTGCGCGGCGGTATGCCGGGCCAGCCGCGCGCGCCGCCGAGGCCCTGGAAGTTGTCGAGTATCAGCCGTATCGCCTCGCCGAAGCCGAGGGTGGCGATGCAGAAGTAGTCGCCCTTGAGCTTGAGCGTGGCGCGGCCTATGAGCCAGCTGACGCCTGCGGCGACGAGGGCCGCCGCGGCTATGGCCGCGACGAACGGCAGGCCGAGCAGCTTGGTGCAGACGGCCGCCGAGTAGGCGCCTATCGCCATGAAGCCGGCGTGGCCGAACGAGAACAGCCCGGCGAAGCCGGTCAGGAGGCTCAGGCCGAGCACGGCTATGAGGTTGATGCCCGAGAGCATCAGGATGCCTTCGATGTACGAACTCATGCCGCCCTCCTAGGCCTTGTCTTCGGTGGTCTTGCCCATGATGCCGGTAGGCCGGAACACGAGGACGCCGATCAGGATGACGAAGGCTATCAGGTCGCGGAACTGGCTGGACAGGTAGCCGGCGACCAGGGTCTCGATGACGCCGAGCAGCACCGAGCCGAGCACGGCGCCCGGCAGGGACCCGAGGCCGCCGAACACCGCCGCCACGAACGATTTCGTGGTTATGTTGCCTATCTGCGGGTAGACGGTGTACTTCATGCCGAAGAACACGCCGGCGATGCCGGCGAGCATGCCGCCGAGCGCGAACACGATCATCACGACGCGGTCGGTGTTCACGCCCATCAGCGCCGCGGCCTTCATGTTGTACGCGGACGCCTGGATGGCGCGGCCCATCTTGGTCTTGTCGATGAAGAGGACGAGGCCGGTCAGGCAGACCGCCGAGATCACGAACATGATCAGGTCGAGCCGGCCTATCGACACCGAGCCGAGCGATATCGACGTTCGGCCGAAGACGTCCGGGTAGGTGCGGAAGGTCGGGCCTATCGTCGCGATGATGATGTTCTCGAGGAAGATCGACGCGCCCATCGCCGAGATGATGAAGTACAGGAAGGGCGCGCTGCGCTCGCGCAGCGGCTTGTACGCGACGCGCTCGATGACGACCGCCAGGACCGCGGTACCGACGAAGGCCAGCGCGAACGACGCGACGAACGGCAGCTTGAGCAGGGTCATCGCGAAGAAGCCGAAGTAGGCCCCGAACATGATGACGCCGCCGTGCGCGAAGTTCGAGAAATTCATGATGGAGTACACGAGCGAGTAGCCGACGGCCATCAGCGCGTAGACGCTGCCGATGGAGAGGCCGTTGACCATCTGCTGCAGGAACTGAGCCATAAGCGCTCCGGGTTTCAGGCGACGGGGGCCGCCGCTGGGGATAGGGCGGCCGAGGCCCCCCGATTCGTCGAGGAGGGAGCCCCCGCCTAAGCGGGCGCTCCCTCCGATCGGCATTCAGTGATTGTTCAGAAATGGAGGCCCCGGATCACTCCGCGGCGTATTTCTGCTGGAAGATGTACTTGCCGCCTACGATCTTGATGATGGCGGCGTCCTTGCCCTCGGGGTTATGGGTCTGCGGGCTGATCTTGATCCGCCCGGTGATGCCCTTGACGTCGGCGCTCTCGAGGGCCTTGGCGATCGCCTCGCCCGAGGGCTCGCCGGCGCGCTTCAGGGCGTCGACGAGGAGCACCACCGCGTCGTGGACCAGGTAGCCGTTCAGCTCGGTCTCGATGCCGTACTTCTTGAGGTAGCGGGCCTTGTAGTCGGCCACGTCCGGGTCCTCGTAGTCGAGGTGGTTGACGAAGTAGCAGCCCTCGACGGCGGCGCCGCCCATGCTGATCAGCTGGTCGCTCGGCCAGCCGTCGCCGCCCATCAGCACCTGGGTGATGCCGAGCTCGCGGGCCTGGTTGGCCGACAGCGCGACTTCCTTGAAGAAGTAGGGCATGAAGATGATGTCGGGGTTCTGGGCCTTGATCTTGGACAGCTGGGGCCTGAAGTCGACGTCGCCGGACTTGAAGGACTCGTCGGCGACGACCGCGCCGCCCTTCTTCTCGAAGTTCTCGATGAAGAACTCGCGGAGGCCCTGCGAGTAGTCGTCGGACACGTCGTAGAGCACGGCGGCCCTGCGGGCGCCGAGCACGTCGAACGCGTAGCCGGCCGCGACCGCGCCCTGGTAGGGGTCGATGAAGCAGACGCGGAAGTTGTACGGCTTGACCTTGCCGTCGAGCACCGTGACCTTCGGGTTGGTCGCGACGGTGGCGATGTCCGGGACCTTGGCGCCCTCTAGGATCGGCGCTATCGGGATGGCGTTACCGGAGGCGTTCGGGCCGAGTACGGCGACGACCTTGTCCTGGCTGGTCAGGCGCCGGACCACGTTCACCGCTTCCTGCGCGTCGCCCTTGTTGTCGTACCCGACGGCCTCGAGGGTGTAGGCCTTGCCGCCCACCGTCACGCCGCCGGCGGCGTTGATCTCCTCGAAGAGCATCTTCACCGTGTTGAATTCGTTGTTGCCCCAGACCGCCTGGTCGCCCGTGAGGGCCCCGAACCAGCCGACCTTGATGACGTCGGCCTGCTTCTCGCCGCCGCACGAAGCGAGGGCGAGGGCGACGACGGCCGCCGCGACGATGTTCCGTATGCGCATGGTGCCTCCAGAAATAGATGTTTCTACGTATCGGTATTTTCTCCGATTCGTCAAGGTCGCATTTTTATACAGCCGCTCCGCATATTTATGCAAGCGCTTCCTATCGCCGTCGGCCCGCGCCGGGCGGCCTTGCCAAACGGTACGGCGGGTATATAGTCGATAGTATCGACGAAGCATGGAGGTTCCCGTGAACGAGTCTATGATCTTCGGAAACGAGCTGCCCAAGCGCGCCCTCAGGAGGGCCGATCGATCGCTCAGGTCGATGGCCAGGCGATTCTCGTTCGATCCCGCCGATTATCCCAGGCTGAGCGCCGAGCCGATGCCGGGCGCCTACGAGGCGTTCGGCGTGATGAGGCTCGAGGAGGCGAAGCCGGGCGCCCCGATCGTCCCGCCCGACCCCGGGAAGGGAATCGCGCTCGGCACGATACGCATGGGCTTCGGGCACTACCGCATCGGCCTGGCCATCGCGTCGGCCGCCCGCTCGATGGGCCTGACGCCGTACTGGCTAGACCTTATGTCCTTCCCGGACAGCGCCGCGAGCAAGACCATCAAGTACCTCGAGGACCTGTACAACCTCGGCTCCAGGCTGTCGCAGCGCTCGAGGCTGTTCGACCGCTACGTCTGGGACCGCATCACCTCGACGACGGCCAAGCGCCTGTCGTACACCGCCCGCGACCGCGCGCTGTCGACCCTGTTCGAGCCGATCCTGCGCGACCTCCCGAAGGGCATGCCGTTCATGTCGACCCACCCGTGGACCGGCCAGGCCGCCGTCCGCGCCGGCATGGAGGGCGTCGTCGCCCTGATCCCGGATAATTACCCGCTCGCGTTCCACCTGGTCGAGGGCGCCGTGCATACGGTCCAGGCGCCTTCGCTGTACATGGGCTACCGCACGCTGCGCGACATGGGCGGCGGAGAGGAGCTGTTCCACGCGCTGCCCAAGGACGACATACGCTGCGTCGGCCACTACGTCGACCACGAGATCGTCTCCGGCGTCGAGGAGGACTGCGCCGCCAGGCTCAGGCGCATCAAGGACCGTTCGACCAGGCGATTCCTGCTGACGATGGGCGGCGCCGGCGCCCAGGCCAGGCGCTTCGCCGACATCGCGCACGCCTGCAAGGGCGGCATCGAGAAGGGGAAGGTGTCGCTCTTCATAAACATGGGCGACCACGCGGGGCGCTGGGCCGAGCTGAAGGCCTGGCTCGACCAGGACGGCGTGCCGTACGAGATGCACGACGACTGGGAGTCGACCAAGGCCTTCGCCGAGGAGGCGCGGACGGCGCCGGTCAGGGGCGTGCACGTCTTCCTGCACGACAACTTCTTCGCGGCGGTCTATACGACGAACATCCTGATGCGCGTCGCCGACCTGATGATCACGAAGCCGAGCGAGCTGTCGGTCTACCCGGTGCCGAAGCTGTTCATCCAGCACGTCGGCCGCCACGAGGTCTGGGGCGCGATACGCGGCTCGGAGCTCGGCGACGGCACGCTCGAGACCGAGTCGGACGCGAGCCTCAGGCAGGCGCTCAGGCTGCTCGTCGAGGAGGACGACCTCCTGGAGATGTACTGCGGCAACATCCTCAAGAACCACCGCGCCGGCGTCTACGACGGGGCCTACGGCGCGGTGCACCTGGCGCTGGAACGGCGGTCGGACAAGGCGCGGCGGTAGCCGCGTCGCGGCGCGGCCGCGGCGGGCTAGGCCAGGTGGCAGGCCACCCGGTGGCCGTCTCCCATGTCGCGCAGCGGCGGCCGGCGCGAGCGGCAGACCGGCTCGGCGATCGGGCAGCGGTCGGCGAAGCGGCACTCGTCCCTCGGATTGACCGGGCTCGGTATCTCGCCCTTGAGCGGGATGCGCGCCCGGCCCCTGGCTACGCGCGGGTCCGCCTCCGGGATGGCCGAGAATAGCGCCCTGGTGTACGGGTGCAGGGGGCTCCTGTACAGTTCCGACGCCCCGGCCTGCTCGACGACGGTGCCGAGGTACATCACGATCACGCGGTCGGAGATGTACTTGACCACCGAGAGGTCGTGCGCGACGAACAGGTAGGTCAGGCCGCGCTCGGCCTGCAGCCGCTTGAGCATGTTGATCACCTGGGCCTGGATCGACACGTCGAGCGCCGAGATCGGCTCGTCGCAGACGATGAAGCGCGGGTCGACCGACAGCGCCCTGGCTATCCCGATGCGCTGCCGCTGGCCTCCGGAGAATTCGTGCGGGAAGCGCGACATGTGCTCGGCCCCGAGCCCTACCGTGCGGAGGAGCTCGACGATGCGCTCGTCGCGCTCCTTCTGGCCGAGCCGGCCGACGAGCGCGAAGCCCTCGCCGACGATATCCTTGACCGTCATGCGCGGGTTCAGCGACGAATAGGGGTTCTGGAAGACCATCTGCATGCCCTTGCAGAGGCGGCGCTTCCGCTCCCTGTCGGCGGACCGCGACCCGGCCGGCGCGTAGACGTCCTCGCCGGCGAAGCGCACCGCGCCGGCCGTCGGCTCGTGCAGGCGGACGATGCAGCGGCCGGTCGTGGACTTGCCGCAGCCCGACTCGCCGACGAGGCCGACGGTCTCGCCCTCGCGGACGTCGAAGCTGACGTCGTCCACCGCCTTGAGCACCTCGGTCCGGCTCATGCGGAAATGCTTGGACAGGCCGCTCACCGACAGGAGCGGCTCCCTCTCGGCTACGCTCATACGGCGGCCTCCGGGGCGCAGCGCGCCGGCAGCTCGACGGGCTCGGCGTACTCGTGCCGGAGCCAGCAGGAGACGCGGTGCCCGCCCTCGAGGCGGTACTCGGGCGCGGGCGACTCCCTGCAGACGCGCATCGCGTAGTCGCAGCGCGCCGCGAACGGGCATCCGGGCGGCGGCGAGAACAGGTCGGGCGGAGTGCCCTCGATGGCCTTGAGCTCCTCGTCGCAGTCGGTCTCGAGCCGCGCCACCGAGCCGAGCAGGCCGGCGGTATAGGGGTGGGCCGTACGGTAGAATATATCCTCGGCGCCGCCGCTCTCGACGACCTTGCCGCCGTACATCACGTACACGCGGTCGCACATCTTGGCTATCACGCCGAGGTCGTGGGTGATGAGCACGATCGCGGTGCCGAGCTTACGGCGAAGGTCGTCGAGCAGCTCGAGTATCTGGGCCTCTATCGTCACGTCGAGCGACGTGGTCGGCTCGTCGGCTATGATCAGGCTCGGCCTGCCGACGAGGGCCATCGCTATCATCACGCGCTGCTTCATGCCGCCGGACAGCTCGTGCGGGTACTGCTCGCGCCGCCTGGCCACGTCCGATATGCCCACCAGCGCGAGCATCTCGTCGGCCCGCGAGCGGGCCTCGCGCCGGCTGACGCCCGGCCTGCCGGCGAAGACCTCCTCGACCTGCGCTCCGACGCGCATCGTCGGGTTCAGGTAGGTCATCGGGTCCTGGAACACGAAGCCTATCTCCGCGCCGCGCATCCGGCGCAGCTCGCGCTCGCCCTTCGCGAACACGTCCTCGCCCTTGTAGAGCATGCGCCCGCCGCGGCGGAATCCCGGCGGCTCCGGGTTGAGCCTGAGCGCGCACTGCGCGGTGACGCTCTTGCCGCAGCCGGACTCGCCGACTATGCCGACGACCTCGCCCGGCATCACCTCGAAGGAGACGCCGCGCACGGCCTGGACCTCGCCTCCGTAGGTCCTGAACGAGTAGCTGAGGTCCTGTACGTCCAATATCGCTTCCGGCACCGTATGCTCCTGGTAGTACTATTCGCCGCGCAGGCGCGGGTCGAGCGCGTCCCGGAGGCCGTCGCCCAAGAGGTTCAGCGCGAGCATCGTCGTGCTGATGAAGAAGGCCGGGAAGAACAGCTTGAGCGGGTAGATGGACAGGGTCTGCGATCCCTCGCGGGCCAGGAGGCCCCAGCTGCATTCCGGCGGCTGTATGCCGAGGCCTATGAAGCTGAGGAAGGCCTCGGTGAAGATGGCGTTCGGTATCGCCATCATGGTGTTCGTGATTATGAGGCCCATCAGGTTGGGCATGATGTGGCGGACCAGTATCGTCGCGTCGGACGCGCCGAGCACGCGGGCCGCGGCCACGAAGTCGCTCTCCTTGACGCGCATCACCTCGCCGCGCACGAAGCGGGCCATGCCTATCCAGCGCGTCACGACCATCGCCACGATCAGGGAGCCCATGCCCGGCTCCATGACCACCATCATCAGTATGGCGACGATGATGTACGGTATCCCGTAGAGCACGTCGACGACGCGCATCAGGACCATGTCGACCGCGCCGCCGTAGTAGCCGGCCACGCCGCCGATCAGCCCGCCGACGAGCGTGTTGA
This sequence comes from Spirochaetota bacterium, assembly GCA_003247225.1. Lineage (GTDB taxonomy): Bacteria > Spirochaetota > Spirochaetia > Treponematales > UBA12059 > SZUA-370. Next base: position 21,223 of record QKAK01000098.1, read on the forward strand.
GCAGGGTCGCGACGAAGCCTATCATCAGGGAGGTGCGGGCGCCCATCCAGACCCGCGACCAGAGGTCGCGGCCGAGCATGTCGGTGCCGAACCAGTGCGCGGCGCTCGGCAGCGCGTCGGTGGCCTTGGCGTCGGTGGCGGTATACGAGTAGCTCGTCATCCAGGGCCCGACGACCGCCATGACCACGTACAGGCCGACCACGCACAGCGCGAAGACGGCCATGCGGTTAGCCTTGAGGCGCCGCCACGCGTCCTGCCAGTAGGTCAGGTTGGGGCGCTCGATCGCCTCCATGCCCGCCCTGTCCTTGCCGACGCGCTCGAAGAGGCTCCTGTCCGGAGCGTCGCCTATCGCTTCCATGCTACCCCCTCGCCACGCGGATACGCGGGTCGACGATGCCGTACAGGACGTCGACTATCAGGTTGGCCGTCACGAGGAAGGCCCCGAAGAAGACCGTCATGCCGAGCACCAGCGTGTAGTCGAGCGACTGGACGCTGGAGACGTAGAACTTGCCCATGCCCGGTATGGCGAAGATCGACTCGATCACGAAGGTGCCGGTCAGCACGCTCGCGGTGATCGGGCCGAGGACCGTGACGATGGGCAGGATGGCGTTCCGTATCATGTGCTTGCGCACGATGCGGAAGCGCGACGCGCCCTTCGCCCTGGCGGTCTTGACGTAGTCCTGCTGCACCACCTCGAGCATGCTCGAGCGCATCAGGCGCGAGACGAGCGCCAGCGTGTAGAAGCCGAGCCCCACCGACGGCAGGATCGTGTACGCGAAGCCCTTGTACTGCGCGATCGGCAGCAGGCCCCAGCGGATGCCGAAGAAGTACTGCAGCACGTAGCCCATGATGAAGTCGGGGATCGAGGTGCCGATGATCGCGACGACGACGCAGACGGCGTCGATCGGCTTCTTGCGGTTCAGCGCCGACACGACGCCGAGCGTCAGGCCTACGGACACGGCTATCGCGAGCGCCCTGAGGCCGAGGTCGGCCGAGTACGGGAAGGCCTTGGCGATGATCTCGTTGACCGTCACGTTGGCGTACTTCATCGAGTAGCCGAGGTCGCCCCGGACGAGGCGGCCCATATAGGTCAGGTACTGCTCGAGGACGGGCTTATCGAAGCCGTAGTAGCGCTCGAGGTTCTGCCTGACCTGCGGCGTCATCTTCTCGCTGGAGAACGGGTCGCCCGGCATGAGCCTGACGAGAGCGAATACCACCGTCACGAGCACGAGCAGCGTCGCCAGAGAAATGAGTATGCGTTTCAGTATGTATCGTCCCACGGCCCACCTCGGCGCTGTATTCGGAACCCGGTCCCCGGCTAAGGAGTGACGCCGGGGACCGGGAAATAGTGACTGGGGCCTCGGCTACTTGGACGCCCTATCGGCGTGCACGAGGTCGTAGTTGGTGCCGATGAAGTACGTGCCCACGCCGGTGAAGGCCGGGTTGACGAGCAGCGACTCGCGGCGCAGCTGCATCGGTACGATGGCGCCGTCGGCGAGCAGTTCCTTCTCGGCGGCGAACAGGGCGTCCATGCGGGCGCGCTTGTCGGTGCTCTTCCTGGCGAAGGCCACGTACTCGTCGTACTTGGCGCTCCGGTACGAGCCGTGGTTGTACGGCGAGTCGCTCGTCCACAGCTCCAGGTAGGTCATCGGGTCGGAGTAGTCGGGCGCCCAGCCGGTGAACACGGTCTCGAAGGTCTTCTTGCTCTCCATGTCCAGGCGCTGGCGGTACGGCACCTGCTTGACGACGACCTTGATGCCGAGGTTCTTCTGCCACTGGTCCTGCACGATCTCGGCCTGGGCCCGCGAGCGGTCGGTGTCGGAGGTCAGGAACTCGATCTCGATCGAGGACGGGTCGGCGACGCCGAGCCTCGCCATGGCCTTGGCCAGGTGGTCCTTGGCCTTGGCGACGTCGGCGCGGACGCCGAAGCCGGGCAGCGGGTACTCGGTGCCGTAGGCGGCGTCCACGCCGGCGACCTGCGGCAGCACGTAGCGCGGGTTGGCGTCGTAGAGGCCCTTCGTCGTGATGTCGACGAAGTCCTGCCTGTCGACGGCGTAGTTGAGCGCGAGCCTGAAGTCCCTGTCGGACAGCGGGCCCTTGGAGGCCATGTTCAGCTTGATGAAGTCGTTGGAGCCGTCGTAGTAGTAGACGACGCGGTCCTTGTACTTCTCGACGAAGGCCGGGGGAACGCGTACCAGGTCGAGGTCGCCGGCGTCGAACATCGCGAGCGCGGTGTTCTCGTCGGGCACGATCAGGATGTCGATCTCGTCGAGCGCGATCGAGTCGGCGTTCCAGTAGTTCGGGTTCTTGACGAGGATCATGCGGTCCTCGCGGGCCCATTCCTTGACCATGAACGGCCCGTCGTACACGTTCTTGTCGGGCGTCGCGGCGAAGTCCTTGCCGTAGCGCTCGACGAGGTCCGGCCTGGTGGCGCAGAACTGGCACATCGACAGCATGCCGAGGAAGTAGTCGGCGGGATATGCCAGGCGCAGCTCGACGGTCTTGTCGTCGACGGCCCTGACGCCGAGCTTCTCGACGGGCATCTTGCCGGAGTTGACGGCGTCGGCGTTCTCGATGAGGAGCCCGAGGAACGAGTAGGGGCTGGCGGCGGCGGGGTCCATCAGCCGGCGGATGCCGTACTCGAATTCCTGGGCCTTGATCGGCTGGCCGTCGCTCCACTTGGCGTCGCGCAGCTTGAAGACGTAGACGAGGCCGTCGTCGGAGACGGTCCACGACTCGGCGATGCCCGGCTTGACCGCGCCGTTGTCCATGCGCGTCAGGCCGTCGAAGATATGGAACGCCACCGTGGCGGAGGGCATCGAGTTGCCCATCTGCGGGTCGAGCGTCGGGATGTCCGACGCGTACGAGAAGCGGAAGACCTTGGGCGACGCGGCCTCGGCCTTCTCCGCCTTCGGGGCGCATCCGGTCGCGGCGAGCGCCAGGGCGCACGCGACGACCACGAGCGATCGTTTCATATTTGCCTCCTATATCTCCAGGAGTTCCTTCGTGGAGCTCGTGAAGTCATCGTATCCGTCCTTCGTCACCAACAGCTGGTCCTCGATGCGCACGCCGCCCCAGTCGGGCACGTATATGCCCGGCTCGACGGTCATCACCATGCCCTCCGCGAGCGCGTCGTCGGAGCGCGGGCTCAGGAAGGGCAGCTCGTGGACGAACAGGCCTATGCCGTGGCCTATGCCCGTGTAGTGGTAGCCGAAGTACTTGGTTCCCTCGATCGGCTTGGTCGACGCGGCGAACACGTCCTTGGAGCGGACGCCCGGCCTGATCGCCGCGAGCGTCGCCTCGACCATCGCGCGCTCGTACTCGTATACCTCGCGCTGCTCGTCGGTCGCCTTGCCGACGACGACGGTCCTCGTCATGTCCGCCAGGTAGCCGCGGTACTGCCCGCCGAAGTCGATCAGCACGAAGTCGCCCTTCTCAACGGGCTTCTCGGAGGGTATGCCGTGCAGCAGCGACGTCCGCTTGCCGGAGATCAGGATGCCGCCGTACGGCTTGGTATCCGAGCCCTCGCGGACGAGGTGCAGCGCGAGCAGGGCCGCCAGCTCCTTCTCGGTCCTGCCGGGACGGATGTCGTCGAGCAGCCTCGCCAGCGCGCGGTCGGCGATGGCGCAGGACTCGCGCAGCTTGGCTATCTCGTCGGGCCGCTTGATCTTGCGGTACTCCTCGACGACGCCCGCCGTCGGCGCCAGCCTGGCGCCTTCGCCGAAGGCCTCCGCCATCGCCGCGTGCGCCTGGAAGGTCATGTAGTCGGCCTCGAAGCCGACGGCCTTCAGGCCGGCCTTCTTGGCGAGCGACGCGAGCGCGCCGGGTAGCGTCGGGGACTCGTCGCGCCAGTTGACGATCGATAGCTCGGGGCATTCCTGCGCCGCCTGCTCGGTATAGCGCGGATCGGTGACGAACAGCGTACGGGCCGCGGTAACCAGCAGGTAGGAGTCCTCGCCCGTATACCCGGACAGGTAGCGGACGTTCTCCGTCCGCATCACGATGAAGCCGTCCAGGCCCTCGGAGCGGAGATATTCGACTAGCTTGGTCAAAGGCACTGCGATCCTCCAGATACACACCTAGTATTCAAGTCATATACATCTGATATATCAGGCTATAATAAACGCATATCCCCACAAGTCAAGCGAAAAATATCGACCCTTCCCCGAATCCTCGCGAAGGCGCCTATCGGCGCCCACCTTGCGCGGTACGGCCCGCGAGGCGTATGATCGGACATGGACAAGTACCGATTCACCTACCAGGCCATCCACCGCACGGTACGCGACCTAGCGGATCGCGTCCTGGCGGCCGGATACGAGACGGACATCATCGTCGCCATAGGCTCGGGCGGCTTCATACCGGCCCGCATGCTGCGCACCTTCATCAACAAGCCCATCCTCGCGGTCGGCATCGCCTACTACGACCAGAACAACCAGCCGACCGACAACCCGCGCAAGGTGCAGTGGATCGAGGAGGCCGAGCGCCAGCTCAAGGGCAAGCGCATCCTGCTCGTCGACGAGGTCGACGACTCGCGCGTCACGCTCGAGTACTGCGTGCGCGAGCTGCTGTCGCACCGGCCGGAGTCGGTCGCCGTGGCGGTGCTGCACAACAAGCTCAAGGAGAAGCGCGGCGCGATGCCTCCCGAGGTTAAGCTCTACTTGTCCGGGCTAGACATCGAGGACAGGTGGGTCTGCTACCCATGGGACGCCAAGGACATCGACCAGCACGACCGCGACGCGGCGGCGACCGGGCAGGCATGACGGCGCCGGGCGCCGGAGGCCCCGGACAAGGGGCGTCCCCCGACGTCTTCGCGCGCAAGGCGGCGCTGCGCGGGGCGGCCAAGGCCGCGCTGGCTGCCGTGACGCCCGAGCGCCGCGCGGCCGCCGGCGCCGACGCGGCGGCCCGGGCCCGCGCCCGCCCGGAGTGGCGGGGCGCCGAGCTCGTGCTCGCCTTCCTGTCGATGCCTTCGGAGATCGATACCGCGCCGGTTATCGAGGCCGCCCTAGCCGACGGCAAGCGGGTCGCGGTGCCGCGCATCGACGGCGACGACATAGCCTTCGTCGAGCTCTCGCCCGGCTGGCGGGACTGGCCGCGCGACCGCTGGGACATCCCGGCGCCGCCGGCCGAGGCTCCGGCCATATCGCCGGACGGGATAGCCGGGCTGGCGACCCTGGCGCTCGTGCCCGGCCTGGCCTTCGACCGATCGGGCGGGCGGCTGGGACGCGGCAAGGGCTTCTACGACCGCTTCCTGGCGTCGGTAGCCGCGTCGCGCTCCGCGGCCGCGGCGCGGTCGCCTAGCCACTCGGCGCCCTTCGTCGCGATAGGCTACGGCTACGAGTCCCAAATCGTCGATTCGGTGCCGACCGACGAACGCGACCTGCCGCTCGACGGGCTCGCCCTCGGCCGGGCATAGCTATCAAGGAGATACGGATGGAAGCCAAGAAACGCGTGGCGCTGGTGGCGCACGACAACAGGAAGATGGACCTCGTCGGCTGGGTCGAGTATAACTGGCGGTCGCTGCTCAGGCACGAGCTCGTCTGCACCGGCACGACCGGCCGCCTGGTAGCGGAGACCATCGAGCGCAAGCGCTCGACCGAGGGCGGCGCGAAGGCCCCCGCCTCGAGCATCACGCTGCTCAAGTCCGGCCCGCTCGGCGGAGACCAGCAGCTCGGCGCGATGATAGCGGAGGGCCGGATCGACGCGGTGATCTTCTTCTGGGACCCGATGTCGCCGCAGCCCCACGACGTCGACGTCAAGGCGCTCCTGCGCATCGCGGTGGTCTACAACATCCCGATGGCCTGCAACCGCTCCACCGCCGACTTCATGATCTCCAGCCCGCTGTTCGAGCGGGCCTACGAGCCCATCGTCAAGGACTACAGCGCCTATATCCAGAGGAAGGTCGACTAGCGGACGCCCGGCGCCGCGTCCGGGCCGCCGAGCTGGCCGCAGGCGGCCGCCAGGCCGCGGCCCCGCGGCGCCCGGACGCGCGCCTCCAGGCCGCGTTCCGCCAGCGAGGCCATGAACGCGTCGATCTCCGGCTCGGTCGGCGCCCGGCCTATCGGCGCCGGCCCGGGATTGTACGGTATCACGTTGACGAGCGCCCGCCCCGCGGCTCGGACGAAGGCCGCGACGCCGTCGGCCGCCCCGGGCCCGTCGTTCACGCCCGGGATCAGGCAGTAGTTGACCCCGAGCGCGAAGTTGCGCCTGGACGGGTAGGCGGCCAGCGCCTCGGCCAGCTCCCCGAGGCCGTGGGCCCGGCCGACGGGCATCAGCGCCGAGCGCACGGCGTCGTCCGGCGCGTTCAGGCTGACCGACAGCCCGAGCCGCCGGTAGCCGAGCCCCTTGAGCCGCGCGACGCCATCCGGCAGGCCGACGGTGCAGACCGTCACCCGCTCCTGGGCCAGGCCGATGGCCGACTGGTCGAACAGCGCCGCTAGCGCGCCGGCCAGGCCGTCGAAGTTGTCGAGCGGCTCGCCCATGCCCATGAACACGACGTTCGAGAAATCCCAGCCGAGCGCGACCCTCGCCGTCACGGCCTGGGCGACGATCTCGCCCGCGGACAGGTTCCTGGATAGGCCGGCGCGGCCGGTCTCGCAGAAGGCGCAGCCCATGCGGCAGCCGACCTGCGACGACAGGCACAGCGTCGCGCCGCCGCCCGGCTGCGGGATGCGCACGCTCTCGACGGCCAGCCCGTCGTCGAGCCTGAATACGGCCTTGGACGTCGGCCCGTACTCGCCGTCCTCCGAGGCGACGCGGACCGGCTCGAGGAGGCCGACCCGGAAGCGCGGGGACAGGGCCTCGGCGTCGGCGCGGGACAGGTAGCGCCCGGGCTCCCAGCGGCCGTCGCCGAAGGCGGCCCGGTACGCGGCGCGAAGGTTCCGGCGCTTGCCTGCGCCCAGGCCGCTCGCGGCGAAGAAGGCCTCGAAGCCCAGGCCCAGGATGTCTACGGTCTCGGTCATCGCGCGATCATAGCGCGAACGGGGATCGCGGGTCATCCGGCCGAGGCGGACGGAGCCCGGCGGATGCGGCCGGCGTTCAGGACTTGCGCAGGCCCCCGTCGAGGACCCAGGGCGCGTACTTACGGTCCTCGAGCAGCGTGTGGCGTATGAAGCAGTCCTTCATGAAGTCCGCCAGGCCGGGGACCGAGTCCCCCGCCCGGATGCGCCCCATATAGCCGGACAGCTCGCCGAGCAGCTCGTCGTGCTCGCGGGCGTGCTCCTCGCGGCCGGGATAGCCGACCGACTCCTGCAGCGCCTCCTCATCGGAGAAGTGGTCGGACAGCAAGGCCTCGAGGCGTTCCAGGACCGCGGTCGCGCCGCTATCCGCCGCGCCCGTCACCTCGTCCATCGCCCCGAAGATACGGCGATGCTGGGCGTCCATCGCCGCGATGCCGAGCTCGTACTCCGGCCTCCAGCGGAACTCGAAGACCGCCCTGACGATCGCCAGCCGCCGCTCGAGCCCCTCGCGGAGCCGCCACAGCAGCGCCGGCCTCGCCTCCACGACGGCGCGCGGGAACGCCAGCCAGGCCGTAGGCCCGCGCCCGACGGCCGAGAACAGCCGCATCGACCTGCAGAGCGCGCGTTCGTCGCCGAGCGCCGCGCCCGGCGCCAGTTCCTCGAAGGCTATGCCGCCGTAGGTCAGCGAGGCCTCGCCGGAGACGAGGACGAGCAGCTCGTCCTCCGGCGCCTCGGCGTCGAGGGCGCCGCCGCCCGACTCGACGCGGCGCGAGGCGGCGGCCAAGCCGTAGAGGCTGGCCATGGACCGTATATCCGAGAAGAGCGGCAGGGCGGTCAGTTCGTCCATGGCCGCCGTCGAGCGGAGCAGCTCGGCCTCGAGGCCGTTGTCCCGCGCGAAGGCCGCGAAGGCCCCGGCCGGCAGCTCGACGACCGACGCGTCGCGCTCGACGAACCAGTCGGCGGGCTCGCTCTCGCCGCGCAGGACCGCGGCCGCCCCGAGCAGGGCGCCCGGCCCGTACGACGCCGCCGGCCCCGCGCCGGCGCCGCGTTTAACGCGGCCGTCAAGGGTCAACAGCGCGGCCGGGGGCGCGACCCCGGCGGAGAGCAGGCGATCGCCGGCCTCGCGCTCGCGGCACGGGCGCGAGGCCAGCGCCTCGACCGCCTCGGCCGGGGCGTCGGGAAAGTAGCGCCGGAGCGCGCCCGCGGCCGCCTCGGCGGCCCAGTCCCGCCGCGCGGGCGCCAGGACGCTGACCTCGCCGAACGATGCCACGCGCCCGAAGCCCTTACCCGCCAGCGCGCCGGCCGAGTCGCCGTGGCTCAGGAGCAGGTCGCCGGAGCGGTCGCCCGCGAAATCGTCCGGGTCGCCGTGTATCATGCCGCCGCCGACGTCCACCTTCTTGACGTCCGCCGGCTCGAGGTAGGCCGCCTTCGCGCGCTCGGCCTCCGCGGCCGTGACGCCGGCGGCCGCGGCGTCGTCCGTGACCATCGAGTCGATCACGGCGAACGAGCTCAGGTCGGCGTAGTGCGCGTAGGTCCTATACCCGTCCGCGCCGGCCGCCCTGAACCGGAGTATCGTCGTCTCGAGCGGGTGCGGCGAGTAGATCGGCCGGACGCCGAGGCCGCAGACGTCGTTCCACTCGTCCGGCCGCAGGTCGACCACGTCGAACAGGCGGGCGAAATCGTCCGCGTCGACGCCGCAGAGGGCCCGCAGCTTCTCGGTCGCCGAGCGCCTGACCATGGGGACCGCGTAGTACGACAGCCGCCGGTCGGCGCGCATCAGGCTCGTCAGGCCGACGAAATGGTCGTCGTGGACGTGCGTATGGAAGACGCCCGCGAGGTCGCCGACGCCGAGGCCGACCGCGTCGAGGCTCTCCTCGATGTTCGGGCCCGCGTCGATCAGGTAGCGGCGCCCCTCGTGGACGACGAGGCTGCACATGCAGGGGCGGTCCGGGTCCCAGCCGTCGCCCTCGCCGAGATGGACCACGGCGAACGCGTCGTAGCCTATCCTGGAGCGGGGCAGCGCGTACGGCGCGCCGTACGACGCCCCCGGCCCGAGGCTCAGGCCGACGTCGACCGACGCGCCGCCGCAGATGAACTCGTAGCGGTTGACGCCGAGCCTGCGCAGGAAGGCGCCGTCGCGGAGCCCGACGACGGGGCCGTCGATGACGCGGACGTCGAGCAGCTCGTCCAGGGAGCGGAACGCGCCGAACGAGAACTTGCGCTTCATGCGTATCAGCTCGGCCGCGGCCGCCGGGTCGTCGGGATCGAGCGCCTCCGGCTCGGTAATGCCGTAGTTGCCGGCGTAGATATAGCGGGCCTGGGCCTCGACCTGGTCGCGGAGCCCGACGAGCATCGGCCGGACGCCGGTGTTGCGCGGGTGGCCGGGCACGATCAGGCCCTGGCGGTACAGCATCTGGAGCACGGGGAATTCGGCGAGGTTCGAGAAGCGGCCGTTCTGGATCGGCAGCTCGGAAAGCAGTATAGCGTTCGGCCCGGTCTCGTAGAGCCGGCCGCCATCCGCCTCGGGTCGTATGACGCCGCCGCGTATCATGAACTTCACGACGTTCTCGGGGCAGCCGCACAGCACGGACAGCCCGGCCTCCGGGATCCCGACGACGCTGACGCCGTCGCAGATATCGACTTTTTCCATCGTTAGCCCCCGATCCGGGAACGGGTCGCGCCGCGAGGGCGCCGAGCCGTCGTCCCCTCGCCTCCAGTATAGCGCAATCCCGCGCGGCGGGCGCCCTTGCCTCCGGCCGAGTTCGGTGCAACAATGGTCGCAGGCGGCCCCGCGCCGTCCAGGAGGTACACGATATGAGGAAATTCAGTATCGTCGTCATGGCGCTCGCGGCGCTATCGGCAACGTCGGCCTTCGCGATGGGCGGCAAGGAAGCCCCCGGGGCCGCGGCCGGGCCCGAGCCGACCATGGGCGCGTCGGGCCTGCCCGACCTCGGCGGGCGCGTCATCGTCGCGGTCACCGAGAACGCCTACACGCCGCTCAACTTCGTCGACCCCAAGACCGGCAAGGCCATGGGCTGGGAGTACGACGCGGTCAACGAGATCGCCAGGCGCCTCAACGCCAAGGTCGACTGGCAGCTGTCCAGCTGGGACCTGATGATACAGTCGGTACGCGACGGCCAGTTCGACGTGGGCATGGACGGCATCACCATCACCGACGAGCGCAGGGGCCAGGTCGCCTTCTCCGACCCGTACATGGTATCGCAGCAGTTCATGCTCGTGCGGGCCGACGAGGCGCGCTTCTCCGACCCGGCCTCGTTCGCGGCGAACCCGAAGCTGCTGGTCGGCGCCCAGGCCGGCACCACGAACTTCTACGTGGCCGTCTACGAGGTGCTCGACGGCGACGAGCAGAACAAGCGCATCAAGCTGTTCGAGACCTTCGGCGCCACCGTGCAGGCGCTGATAGCCGGCGACGTCGACATGGTGCTGATGGACGCGGCCTCCAGCAAGGGCTATATCGGGGCTAACCCCGGCAAGCTCAAGAGCGTCGGCGGCCCGCTAGGGACCGAGGAGTTCGGCTTCATCTTCCCGCCGGGATCGGAGCTCGTCGGGCCGTTCAACGCCGCCCTCGCCTCGATGAGGGCCGACGGCACGCTGGAGCGGCTGAACGTCAAGTGGTTCTTCGAGTACCAGCCGTAAAGAAGGGCCGAGGATGACGAACGGTAGGAGGGCCGCCGGGATAGCGGCGGGCGTGCCGTGGTGGCTCGTCCTGCTCGTCGGCCTCGGCGCCATAGCGCTCGGGACCGCGCTGGCGGACGCGTCGTACAGGGTCATATTCGGCGCCGTGGCCAGGGGCTTCGGCGTGACGATAGGCGTGGCGCTCGCCTCGTACGCGGCGTCGCTGGCGCTCGGGCTCCTGCTCGGCCTCGCCAGGTCGTCGCGCCTGCGCCCGCTGCGCGAGGCGTCGACGTTCTACATCGAGCTGGTGCGCGGCCTGCCGATGCTCGTCATCCTCTACTACATAGCCTTCGTCGGCGCCCCGGCGCTGGCCGAGGTCCTGAACGGGCTGCTGGCGCCGCTGATCCGCGCAGGCGCCGTCAAGGCCTTCCAGGCCCGCGACTTCAGCTTCGCGACCAGGGCCGGCCTCGCGCTGACCCTCGGCTACGCCGCCTTCATAGCGGAGATCTTCCGCGCCGGCATCGAGAGCGTCGACAAGGGCCAGGTCGAGGCGGCCCACGCGCTCGGGCTGTCGCACTCTCAGACGATGCTGCGCGTCGTGCTGCCGCAGGCCGTCAAGAACGTGCTACCGGCGCTGGCCAACGAGTTCGTCGCGATCATCAAGGACTCGGCGCTGGTGTCTGTGCTCGGCGTCCAGGACATAACCCAGATCGGCAAGGTCTACGCCGCGAGCACGTTCAAGTTCTTCGAGACCTACAACGTCGTCGCGTTCTTCTACCTATGCATGACGGTGAGCCTGTCGATGCTGGTGCGCGCCCTCGAGCGCAGGCTCAAGAGGGAGAGCGCGCGATGAGCGGATTCATACGCGTCGTGGACGCGGTCAAGACCTTCGGCGACCCGGAACGAGGCGGCGTCCGCGCGCTCGACGGCGTCAGCCTCGAGGTGGCCCGCGGCGAGGTCGTGCTCGTGATCGGCCCGTCCGGCTCCGGCAAGAGCACCCTGCTCCGCGCGGTCAACCGGCTCGAGCGGCTCGACTCCGGCGGCATCTGGATAGGCGACGACGAGGTGACCGCGAAGCGCGCCGACCTCAGGCGCATCCGCGAGGACGCCGGCATGGTCTTCCAGAGCTTCAACCTGTTCTCGCACATGAGCGTGATCGACAACGTGACGCTGGCGCCGCGCCTCGTGCGCGGGACGCCGGCGCGCGAGGCGCTCGAGGCGGGCCGGGCCATACTCGAGCGCGTCGGCCTCGGCGACAAGCTCGACGCCTACCCGCGCCAGCTGTCCGGCGGACAGCAGCAGCGCGCCGCGATAGCCAGGGCGCTCGCGATGAACCCCAAGGCGCTGCTGTTCGACGAGCCGACCTCGGCCCTGGACCCGGAGATGATCAAGGAAGTGCTCGACGTGATGACCGCGCTGGCCGACGACGGCATGACGATGATGGTCGTCTCGCACGAGATGGGCTTCGCGAGGGCCGCCGCCGACCGGGTCGTATTCATGGACCGCGGCAGGATAGTGGAACAGGGAACGCCCGACGAGCTGTTCGCTAGCCCGCGCGAGGAGCGCACCAAGGAATTCCTCGGGCACATCCTGTAGGACGACGGCGCCGCGACCGGCGCCAGGGAGGCGCGATGAGCCGCTCGCTCGTATACCAGACGGATTTCGGCACCTCCGACGGCGCCGTGGCAGCCATGTACGGCGTGGCGCTCAAGGTCGACCCGGCCCTGGCCATCTTCGACCTGACGCACGACATACCGCAGTACAATATCTGGGAGGCCTCGTACCGGCTCGTGCAGACGGTCCAGTACTGGCCGGCCGGCACCGTGTTCGTATCGGTCGTCGACCCGGGCGTCGGCAGCTCGCGCCGCAGCGTCGCGGTCAGGACGGCCGCCGGCCAGATCGTCGTCACGCCGGACAACGGCACGCTGACGCACCTCAAGCTGCTGCAGGGCGTGGCGGAGGCTCGGCTCCTGGTCGAGGACGCCAACCGGCTCTCGGGCTCGGAGCTGTCCTATACCTTCCACGGCCGGGACGTGTACGCCTATACCGGCGCCAGGCTAGCCTCGGGCCAGATCGCGTTCGAGGACGTCGGCCCGGCCCTCGACCCGGCCTCCATCGTCGAGCTGGACCACGTGGACGCGGTCCGTTCCGGGGACGCGATCGAGGGCACGATAGACGTGCTCGACGTTCGCTTCGGCAGCCTGTGGACGAACATACCGCACTCGATGTTCATAGGGCTCGGCGTCGACTACGGGAAGCGCGTCGAGGTATCGATACGCAACGACACCCGCGAGGTCTACCGCAATACGATGGCCTACGCGCGCTCCTTCGCCGACGTGTCGCTCGGCGAGCCCCTCGCGTACGTCAACTCGGTGCTCAACCTGGCGGTGGCGATCAACCAGGGCTCGTTCGCCCGGGCCTACAACATAGGCACCGGGCTGTCCTGGAAGATCGCCGTCCGCAGGGCGCCGCGTATCGTGTACGAACGACTAGCGATCCCTATACAGGTACTCGGGCGCCAGGTATAGCGCGCCCTCGCCCATCCCGGCCAGCTCGTCGATGAAGCCCGAGGCGCGCTCGAGCGCGCCGCCAGCTACCGACGACGCGCCCGATAGGCCGAGCAGCGACAGGAGCGGCCCGGTCTCGATCTCGCCGGGCAGGTACGCCTCGCAGCGGACGCCCGTTCCGAGCAGCTCCTCCATCGCGGCCTCGGCCTCGGCCAGGCCGCCGATCGCGTCGACGAGGCCGTTCTCCGCGGCCTCCGAGCCGAGCCAGATCTGGCCCTTGCCGAGCTCGTCTACCCGTGCCCTGTCCATGCCGCGGCCCTCGGCCACGACGTCGACGAAGCGGTCGTACACGTACATGATCATCCCGCGCTCGGCCTCGCCGTCGGCGTCGCGACGCGGCAGGAAGGGATTGCCGAACTCGCCGCTCGGGCCGGCGCTGACGGTAGCCGCCCCGACGCCGAGCAGCTCGAGCGTCCCGGTCAGGTTGAAGTCGAAGCCGGTCACGCCTATCGAGCCGGTCAGGGTACCCGCCTCGGCGATGATCCTGTCGGCGTAGGCGGAGATGTAGTAGCCGCCGGACGCCGCGTAGCCCGCCATCGAGACGACGACCGGCTTGCCCGCGTCCTTGAGCTTCTTGACCTGCCTGGCTATGTGGTCGCTCGTCAGAGCGGAGCCGCCGCCGGAGTCGACGCGCATGATCACGCCGGCCACCGTCGGGTCGTCGCGCAGCGCGGCCAGCAGGTCGGCGGCCGACTCCCCGATGGACGAGCCGGCGACGCCCTCGCCGCCGACTATAGAGCCGGACAGGTAGACCAGCGCCACCTTCCTTCCGGGCGGGGGGCCCCACTCGAGGCCGCGCTCGCGCGCGTAGGAACGCAGGTCGACGCGGCCCGCGCCGTCGGTCAGCTCGGCGAGCCGCGCCTCGAACTCGTCGCGGTACAGGAGCTCGTCCGCGAGCCCGGCCTCGACGGCCGCGCGCGGGTCGAGGTAAGGCCCGGCGCCGATCGCGGACCGGCCGTCGGAGGCGAGCTTGCCGCCGCGCGCCCCGTCGAGCGCCGACCACGACTGCGACGCCAGCCCGGTCACGTAGCGCTCTATCATCGCGCGCTCCGGCCCGGTCATCGCCGGCTCGGTAATCGAGTTGTTCGCCGTCTTCGTCTCGTGCGACTGCAGGCTATAGGTCCGGACGCCGAAGCGCGCGAGCAGGTCCCTGAAGTACAGGTGGGTCGACGATACGTCGACCAGCGGCAGTCCGCCGTTCGGGTCCAGGGCGACGAGCTCGGCGCCGGCCGCGGCGTAGACGTACGACAGGCGGCCCATCGACTGGGCGAACACGTAGACGGGCTTGCCCGCGGCCCTGAAGCGCCCTAAGGCGCGGCCGAATTCCTGGGCCCGCGCGTCCGTATCGAACACCGGCGGCTCGAGCATCGCGAGCGCCCGGATCGACGCGTCGGAGGCGGCGCGGTCTATCGCGGCGACCGCCAGGTCGAACCAGAGGACCGCCTGGTCGCCGAAACCGGGGTCCATGTCGACGAGGGGCGGGTTAGGCTGGAACAGCCCGGGTTCGTCGATGACGAGGACCGAGGAGCCGAAGACCCGCTCGGCCGACTTGACGGCCCGGCCGAGCCGCAGGGCCTGGCCGACGGACGCGCGGCCGTCCAGGAGGCCGGCGCCGGCCGACGAGTAGCCGGCGGAGGTCTCGGCGCCGGACAGCGTCACAGCCAGGGCGACGCCTATCGACGAATCGGCGAACGAGTACGAGCCGGAGAGGCTCAGCCAGTCGTCCAGCACGAACCGCGCGCCGGCGCCCGTCATCGAGAAGCCGTCGGGCCCGAGCCGGGCGTCGGCGCTCAGCGTGAGCGCCGGGCCGAGCCGCGGGCTGAACGCGAGCGGCCTGACCGCCAGGGCGAGCGAGGCCCCGTCGTAGCCGTCGCCGGCCAGGTCGAGCACGTCGTCGACCGACGCGGAGAAGGACGCGTAGCCGGAAGGCCGCACGATCACGCCGAGGTCCTGGACGCCCCAGGCCGACGCGGCCGTATCGTCCCAGCGGAAGCGCAGGCCCATGCCGAAGGCTCGGCCGAGGCCGAAGGCGCTCGTCAGGGCGTGCCGCGGCGAGCCTCCGTCGTCGGTATAGCGATAGACGAGCCCGGGCACCCCGTAGGCGAGGTCCACGGTCGCCGGCAGCGTACCGCCGGCGTACGAGGCCAGGTCGGAGACGCCGGCCTCGCCCCGAAAGCCGAACGCCATGGCGTCGGGAAAGAGGGACCAGGCGGCCGGGCCGTCCGAATAATCCCAGACGGTATGCGGGTCGGCGGCGGATTGGGCGTACGCGCCCGACGCCGCGAAGGATATCGCGACGACCGCGAACAGGCGCCGAAGCGCCCGGCTAGACGTTTGCTGCATGTATTACACTCCTCAGGCTAAGTATACTTTACCCGTTCGACCCCATACCATATCGCGCCGGCCGCGGTTCGACGACGCCATAAGGAGACGACGGCTCCGCGGGAGACGACGGCTCCGCAGGAGACGACGGCCCATAGGCGGCCGCGATTCGTTGTCGCTATACTCGCCGCATCATGCCCGTCGAACACCGCGAGCCTTTCTCGGCCGCGAGCGCGCCGCGCCGCGCCGTCGCCTACGTCTCGAGCTTCCCGAAGCCTATCTGGCTCCTCGTCGCCGCCACCCTGGTCGAGTCCACCGGACGCTTCATGGTCGTACCGTACCTGAGCCTGTACATGAAGGGCGAGGGCGTCAGCCTCGGCGCCCTCGGGCTCGTGCTCGGCGCCGCGCCCGTGGCCAGCGTGGCCTTCGGCGCCTGGGGCGGGCACCTGGCCGACCGCTGGGGCCGCAAGCCGGTCCAGATACTCGGCGTCTCCCTGAGCGCCTCGGCCCTGTTCGGCTTCGCGTTCGCCGGCTCGAACGTCTACGTGCTCGCGCTGCTCAACTTCCTGAACGGCATGACGCGCACCTTCTACCGCCCGGCGACGAACGCCGCGATCGCGGACTTCGCGCCGCCCGAGCGCCGATCCGAGGCCTACGCGCTGCACCGCATAGCGATCAACGCCGCGTTCGGCTGGGGCCCGCTCATCGGCGTCGGGCTGTTCCTCGTCGCTCCGCGGACGGGATTCATCGTCAGCGGCGTCCTGAACCTGCTCGTCGGCGTGTTCATAGCGCTCGCGATACCCGAGTCGTCGCCTCGTTCCGAGTCGTCGCCTCGTCCCGCGCGACCGGGTCGGCCCGGAACCGCCGAGCGCGATACGGGCGCCGCCGCCTCGAAGCCGGCCTGGCGCACCATCGCCGCGGACGGCGTCTTCTGGCTGTGGACCGCGGGCATGATGCTCGTCTGGGGCGCGTACGACCTGATCCAGAGCTTCCTGCCGCTCCACCTGACCGAGGCCGGCGTGCCGCTCTGGGTCTACGGTTCGGCGCTGACGGTCAACGCGCTCGTCTGCGTGTTCGCGCAGCTGCCCGCCAGCCGCCTCCTGCGGGTCGCGCCGATAGGTCCGTCGGCCGGCGCGTCGAAGCTGGCCTTCGCGGCGGGCTTCCTGGGCATGGCCTTCCTGCGCTCGCCGGCGTGGCTGCTCGCGGCGATGCTCGTCCTGTCGATAGGCGAGGTCTGGGGCTCGGCGGTGCAGTCGCGCTTCGTGCCGGAGCACGCGGCGCCCGGGCTGATCGGCCGCTACCTTGGCCTGAGCACGCTGTTCGAGCTCGGCAAGGCCTTCGTGGCGCCGGCCGCCGGCTTCCTGATGCAGGCCTACGGCGGCTCGGCCGTGTTCGCCGCGGCGGCCGCCCTGTCGGTCGCCGGCGGCTCGCTGCTCTACCTGGCCGGCTCGCGCCACGACGGAAGCGGCATCGGCCCGGCCAGGCCGGCGCGGGCCTGAGCCACGACGCGTCCGGGCGCCGGGGCTAGGCGGCGGACGGTCTGTCGGCGCGGCGCCGGCCCCGGTCGCGTGACCGGGCCGGAAGACGGCGCCTTAAAAGCGGCCTAGGGGCGCAGCAGCTCTATCTCGAACACCAGCACGGCGTCCGGCGGCACCACCCCGCCGGCGCCGCGCGAGCCGTAGCCTAGCTCCGGCGGTATGGCGACTATGCAGCGCTCGCCGTAGCTCATCGCGGCGACCGCCTTGTCGAAGCCGGGTATCACCTGGCCGCCGCCGAGCCTGAACTCGAGCGGCTCGTTGCCGCGGTCGGCCGTCGAGTCGAGCCTGCGGCCGTCGGCCAGCGTCAGCGTATAGAGGATCCGCACCGTAGAGCCGGCCGCCGGCTTGGCGCCGCTCCCGGCCGCCAACGACTTGCGCCACAGCCCGTCGGCGCCGAGCGACATGCCCGGGATCCTATCCTTGACCGCGGCGAACTGCTTATCGACCGCGGCCTTGGCCCGCTCGGCCGCACCGGACGCGTAGGCGGCCAGGTCGGCGTCGAAGCGGGCCTTGTCGGCCTTGAACGAGGCGGCCTTCGCCCCCTTGCGCGCTATCGTCACCCGCTTCATCAGGTCGCCCTTGCGTATCGCGCGGACCGCGTCCATGCCGGCTACCACGCGGCCGAAGACCGTGTACCCGCCGTTCAGGTGGTTCGCGGCGCCGAGCGTGATGAAGAACTGGCTGCCGTTCGTGTCGGGCCCCGCGTTGGCCATGCCGAGGACGCCGGCCGAGCCGAAGCCCAGCTCCGGTACGATCTCGTTCGGGAACTCGTAGCCCGGCCCGCCGCGGCCGGTACCGGTCGGGTCGCCGCCCTGGATCACGAAGCCCGGCTCGACCCGGTGGAAGCTCACGCCGTCGTAGTACGGCCTCCCGTCCTTCGAGAACGAGCCCTCGGCGAGGCCTACGAAGCTGGCCACGGCGAACGGGGCCCTGTCGGCGTACAGCTCGAGCACGACGGCGCCGCGGACCGTCTCGATCACCGCGTACAGGCCGTCGGGCAGCGCGGCGACCGGATCGGGCCGGCCGGGCAGGGCCGTCTGGGCCCCGAGCGCCCCGACGATGGAGCAGAGCAGGAGCGCGCCGATAGCGGCGCGGCGGATATTCGTCATCATGAGCCTCCGCGGCGAGGATACGCTATGGACGACGAGGCCCGCAAGGCGGTATTATACCCCTTGGGGGTATATCGATGAGAACCGACACCGTCGAGATCAGGGGCATGAGCTGCGCTTCCTGCGCCAGGGCCAGCGAACGGGCCGTCGCGGGCGTACCGGGCGTCTCGAGCGCCTCGGTCAACTTCGCCACCGAGGCGCTGACCGTCGAGTACGACGAGGGCGCGACCGGGCTCGAGTCGATCGCCGCCGCGATAGCCGAGGCCGGCTACGAGGCCGTGCTGCCGGCCCCGGCGAAGAGCGCGACCGTGCCGATAGGCGGCATGAGCTGCTCCGCCTGCGCCGCCGCCGTCGAGCGGGCCGTGGCCAGGGTACCGGGGGTAGCCGCGGCGTCGGTGAACTTCGCCTCGGAGCGCCTGTCGGTATCGTGGGACCCGGCCGTGGCCAGGCTGTCGGCGATAAAGCTGGCCGTCAAGGACGCGGGCTACGAGGCGCTGGCCGCCGACTCGGGGCCGGCCGCCGTCGACGAGCACGCCGAGGCCAAGGAGCGCGAAGCGCGTTGGCAAAAAAGGCGTTTCGTCGTCGCGCTAGCGACGGCCCTTCCCCTCCTCTACGTATCGATGGGCCACATGATCGGCCTGCCGCTGCCGTCGTTCCTCCACCCGATGCATAGCCCCCTCGGCTTCGCGCTCGTCCAGGCGGCGCTGACGCTGCCGGCGCTCTGGGCCGGACGCAGATTCTACGTCGTCGGCGTCAGGGCGCTGCTCAGGCGGGCGCCGAACATGGACAGCCTGATAGCGATAGGCACCGGCTCGGCGATGGCCTACAGCCTCTGGTCGACCGTCCAGATAGCCCTCGGAGACGCGTCCGCCGCGGGCCACCTCTATTACGAGTCGGTAGCGGTGATCATCGCGCTGATCCTGCTCGGCAAGTACCTCGAGGCCCGGTCGAAGGGCAAGGCGTCCGAGGCTATCAAGAAGCTGATGGGCCTGGCGCCGAAGACCGCGGTCGTCGTGTCGGATTCGGGCGACCTCGAGCTGCCGGTCGACGAGGTGGCCGTCGGAGACGTCATACGCGTCAGGCCCGGCGAGCGGGTGCCGGTCGACGGCGTCGTCGTCGCCGGGGACACCAGCCTCGACGAGTCGATGCTGACCGGCGAGAGCCTGCCCGTCGAGAAGGGGCCGGGCGACCGGGTATCCGGCGCCACCGTCAACGGCCAGGGCATGTTCACCTTCAGGGCGACCGCGGTCGGCGCCGACACGGCCCTGGCCCGCATCGTCCGCCTGGTCGAGGAGGCCCAGGGCTCGAAGGCGCCGATAGCGGCCCTCGCCGACAGGGTATCCGGCGTCTTCGTGCCGGTCGTCGTGACGATAGCCTTCCTATCGGCGGCCGCCTGGCTCGTCGGCGGGCAAAGCTTCGAGTTCGCGATGCGCGTGTTCGTCGCGGTGCTGACGATAGCCTGCCCCTGCGCCCTCGGCCTGGCGACGCCGGTCGCGATCATGGTCGGCACCGGGCGCGGCGCGGAGCTGGGCCTCCTGATCAAGGGCGGCGAGGCCCTCGAGACCGCCCATCGCGTCGGGGCCGTCGCGATCGACAAGACCGGCACCATTACCGTCGGCAAGCCGGCGGTCGTCGAGGTCGTCGCGTACGGCGGCGCCGACGAGGCGGCGGCGCTCGCGCTGGCCGCGTCGGCGGAGAAGGGCTCCGAGCACCCGCTCGGCGCCGCGATCGTACGCGAGGCGGAAGCCAGGTCGCTCGAGATATCGTCGCCCGAAGGCCTGTCCGCCCTGCCCGGCCGCGGCATCGAGGCGCGCGTCGGGGGCGCCGACGCGCTCGTAGGCAACGCCAGGCTGATGGACGAGCGCG
The DNA here is from genome assembly GCA_003247225.1 of Spirochaetota bacterium. Taxonomy (GTDB): domain Bacteria; phylum Spirochaetota; class Spirochaetia; order Treponematales; family UBA12059; genus SZUA-370. The sequence continues at coordinate 41,217 of QKAK01000098.1, forward strand.
GCGTCGACGTACGCCCGGCCGCGGCCGACCTCGAACGCCTCGCGGCCGACGGCAAGACCGCGATGCTCGTCGCGTCGGGCGGCCGCCTCGTCGGCCTCGTCGCGGTGGCCGACGTCGTCAGGCCGACCAGCCGGGCCGCGGTCGCGGCCCTGAGGGCGCGCGGAATCGAGACCGTGATGATCACCGGCGACTCGAGGGCGGTCGCCGAGGCGATAGGCCGCGAGGTCGGGGTAGACCGCGTCGTCGCCGAGGTCCTGCCCGAGGACAAGGCGGCGGCCGTGCGCGCCCTCCAGGAGGGCGGCGCCCTCGTAGCCATGGTCGGCGACGGCATCAACGACGCGCCGGCGCTGGCGGCGGCCGACGTCGGCATCGCGATAGGCTCCGGCGCCGACGTAGCGGCCGAGTCGGCCGACATCGTGCTCGCCCGGGGCGACCTGGAGGGCGCCGTCGCCGCCCTCGACCTGTCGCGCGCGACGATGCGCGTCATCAGGCAGAACCTGTTCTGGGCCTTCGGCTACAACGTGCTCGGCATACCGGTGGCCGCGGGCCTGCTCCATCTGTTCGGCGGGCCGCTGCTCAACCCGATGATAGCCGCCGCCGCCATGTCGCTGTCGTCGGTATCGGTCGTCACCAACGCGCTCCGCCTGAGGACGTGGAAGCCGGAATAATATGACGAACGTGGGTTCTGAACCACGGAGACACGGAGGCACGGAGAAGACGAAAATGAACTAGTCTATGCGAACGCTAGGGTTTTTGAACCACGAAGGCACGGAGAAAACGATGAATCGACGGGAAGCAAGGAGGCGGGACATTCCTGACTGCCTTGCTTAACACGTACTCTCCGTGTCTCCGTGTCTCCGTGGTATGCTTTTAGCCTTACTTCTTCATTCTAGTCGTGCTTAAGGAGTGGTTCATGGACAGTTGCGATAACCGGGCCGAGGGGTGCTCGTGCAAGAAGACGGAGCGGCCCGACGAGCTCAAGCGCTCGCTCGACGGCCGGCTCGCCAGGATCGAGGGCCAGGTGCGCGGCATACGAAAGATGATCGAGGCCGACGCCTACTGCGACGACGTGATGACGCAGATCGCCGCCGCCCGGGGCGCGCTCGGCAAGGCGTCCCTCGTCGTGCTCGAGCACCACCTGAAGCACTGCCTGATCGACCACGTGCGCGCCGGCGACGACGGCATCGTCGACGAGCTGCTCGACAGCCTGGCCAAGAATTTCTAGGCGCTACCCGCCGAAGCCCGGGTCGCGCAGCGACAGGGCCTCGGCGCCGCGCCTGGCCTTCTCGAGCGACCGGGAGACGAGGGGCACCGACAGGGCGACGATATGCCTGGCCGGCCGCCGCCTCGGGTCGGAGCCGCGCAGCCTGGCCGCCTCGTCGGCGGCGCGGGCCTCGGCCGCGGTCCACGGCAGGAAGGCCATCGTCAGCGACGCGCTCCTGGCGACGCGGCCGCCGAACCCGGCCCCGAGCGGCCGCAGTATCGTTACAAGCGCGTCGCGCAGCTCCACCGGGCTCATGCCGTCCGACAGCCAGGCCGCCGACGCGAGCACGAGGACCAGGCGGCCGCTCCGCGCCAGGGCCGGCGCCCAGGCGGCCGTCAGCGCGCCGAGGCCGGCCGCGCCGACGCCCCCGACCGACCCGAACGGGAACCCGACGATCGCCGGCAGGAGTGCCGCGACGAGCGCGTAGCGCGACCGGACGGCCCAGCGGGCCCAGTCCTTGCGCTCGATAAGGCCGAGCGCCAGGACGACGGCGGCGGGCAGGGTCAGCCAGGGCGGCGGCGCCGCGAGGATGCCCAGCTGCAGGGCCAGGTACAGCGCGAAGCGCCGAGCGCCGCCGAGCGCGCGCGGCCTCGTCCCGACGCTCGTAGCGCGCGCGATCATCCCGCCGCCGCCTCGACCGCGCGCAGCCAGCTCATATCGCCGAGGCGCCCGACCCCGCCTTCGACGCGCCTGAGGCCGAGCGAGGGCAGCTCGTCCCACAGCTCGGCCGGGCTACCGTCTCGGACCACCCGGCCCGCGTCCATCACGACGAGCCGGTCGGCGTGCGCCAGGCACTTCTCCAGGTCGTGGGTCACGACGAGCACCCCGACGCCGGAGGCGCGCAGGCGCATCAGCGCTTCGAGCAGGTCCGAGGCGCCGGCCCAGTCGAGGCCGTTGAACGGCTCGTCGAGGACTATCAGCTCCGGCTCCGAGACGAGGGCGGAGGCGACGGCCAGCCTGCGCTTCTCGCCGCCCGACAGGCCGGCGCAGAGGCGAGGGCCGTAGCCGGACAGGCCCGCGGCCTCGAGCGCCGCGTCGACGCGGGGGGCGTACGACTCCGGCCGCTCGCCCGCCGCCCTCGGGCCGAACTCGGCGTCCTCGCGGACGGTCACGCCGAGTATCTGGTGCTCCGGCTCCTGGAACACGAGGGCTATTCGGCGCCTGGCCTCGGCCAGGCAGCGGCTCAGCGGCCTATCGTCGACGAGGATCTCGCCGGAGTCGGCCTCCTCGAGGCCGAGCGCGTGCCTGATCAGCAGCGACTTGCCCGAGCCGTTCCCGCCCGACAGCGCGACGAACGACGGCGTCTCGATAGCCAGGCTCGCGCCGTCGAGGCCCCTCGTACCGTCGGCGAAGGCCTTGACCAGGCCACGGAGCTCAAGCCTCATCGCGCGCCTTCCCGGAGGCTGGCGCCGCGTCACTCGGGCGGCCCGCCCGTTCCTCCGCCGGCAGGTACTCGGCCAGGAGCGGCCGCAGGGCCCGCACGAGTCCGGCCGCGGCGAGCGCCTTGGCCGCGTCGCCTATCAGGTACGGCGCCATCATCAGGAAGGCGGTCCCCATCGTCACGCTCCGGTCGGGGCTCGCGTCGAGCACCGCCCTGAAGCGGGGGAGGCCGACGATATACAGCGCCGCCACGCCGGCGAGGGCGCCGGCCGCGGCCCGTCCGAAGCCCCAGCCGCGCCGGTCCGAGACGGCGCCGGCGACGACCGCGGCCGCGACGTAGCCGACGAGGAAGCCGCCGGTCGGCCCGGCCAGCTGCCCGAGGCCGCCGGCGCCGTTGGCGAACACCGGCAGTCCGACCGCGCCGAGGCCCAGGTAGAGGCCGGTAGCGGCCGCCGCCCAGCGCGGCCCCAGCAGCAGGCCGGCCAGCAGCGAGAAGAACACCGCCAGCGTCACCGGCGGCAGGGGCGGCGGCAGGGGCAGCGAGAAGAGCGCGCCCATCGCGATCATCGCCGCGAACAGCGACGTCAGTACCAGCTTGAATCCGTTCCGTTTCATCCTATCTATCCTTCCACGCTATGCGAGCAATACTCGCCCATCGACAGGCTCGTGCCGTCGGCGCCGTAGAGATCGCCTCGGCGGTCGAAGCCGACCGGCTCGAAGGCGCGGCGCTCGCCGTTCCACAGCACGACGGTCATGCGGCGGCCGGGGGGCGGCAGCAGGCGATCCCATCGGCCGGGATCCAGGAGCGGCGCGGCGCACCAGGCGACCAGCTCGCGCACTATCGCGGAAGCCACCGAGGCCCGCTTGGCGGCGGTTCCCCCGGCGAGCAGGCCGGGCGCCACGCTGAGGCCGACGCCGACCACGTAATACTCCGCCGCGGCCACGTCGCCGTAGGCCTCGACGAGCGCGCCGCCGACCTTCTCGCCGCCCCGCCGGAGCTCGCCCGGCCACGAGTACGACAGTCCCCCGGCCCCTGCGGACTCGAGCGCCCGCAGCGTCGCGGCGGCCGCCTCGAGCGCCAACGCCCCGGCGTGCGAAGGCGGCAGGGCCGAGCGCAGCGCCGTCGACAGGTACAGGCCGCCGGCCGGGCTATCCCAGGCGCCGCCGGCGCGGGCGCGCCCGGAGCGCTGGCCGAGCGCCAGGGCCGTCGCCCCGGACGGGGCCCCGGCCTCCGCCAGCGCCCGCGCCTCGTCCATCGTCGACCCGACCGTATCGAACAGCACGACCGGGCCCGGGGCGTCCAGCTCCCAGCCGGCCAGGCCGTCGTCGCTGACCAGCTCGTAGCCCCGCCGCGACGAGCCGATGCCGTAGCCCCAGGCCCGCAGCGACGCGACGCGCTTCCACAGCGCCACCCGGCTCACGCCGAGCTCGGCAGCCAGCGCCTCGCCCGACAGCGGCCCGCCGGCGTCGCGCAGCCGCTCGACGATGTAGCGGTCGCGCTCGTCCGGGGACAGGGCCGCCGCATGCGACGAGGCGGTCATCTCGTAAACCTAGTATTACAAGTCTCGGTTAACATGCGCTGCAATGTCGCACGGGAGGCGACCCGTCGTCAAGGCCGAAGGCCGCCGATACTGCTTGCCCGCCGGCGTTCGAGGAGCGACAATCAGGGCATGGCAACGAACCATGGCGTCATCGTACGAGAAGCCGTCGAGCCTCGGGACCTTCGCGCGTTCGTCGGGCTGCCGAGGCGCGTCTACGCCGCCGACCCGGCCTGGGCGCCGCCGATCTGGGCGGCCGAGCGGACTGCCTACCGGCCGGGCCGCAACGCGGTGCTCGACCGCTCGGCGCATGCGCTCCTGATCGCGCTCTCGGGCGACAGGGTCGTCGGCCGCGTCGTCGCCTACGTCGACCCGCGCTTCAACGCGCATTTCGGCGCGAGGACCGGCTTCTTCGGCTCGTTCGAGTGCGAGGACGACGGCCGGGCCTCGGCGGACCTGCTCGGCGCGGCGGAGGCCTGGCTCGCGGGGCGCGGCATGGACAGGGTCCGCGGCCCGATCGACCCGGTCGCCGAGCGCTGGGGCCTACTCGTCGAAGGCTACGAGCGCGCCCCCGTCTACATGTCGCCCCATAACCCGCCGTACTACGGGCGCCTGCTCGAGGCGTCCGGCTACGCCGGCGTCAAGGACCTGCTCGCCTACGAGGCGGACGCGTCGGCCGGCTACTCGATACCGGAACGCTTCGCCCGCTTCGAGGCGACGCTCGCCGCCAGGCGGCCGACGCTGACGACCAGGACGATAGACCCCCGTCGCCTCGACCGCGACGCCGAGCATATCAGGCGCATCCTCAACGCCGGCGTCGACGGCAACTGGGGCTACGTGCCGGTCGAGGCCGACGAGATGGCCGGCGTCGTCCGCGACCTCAGGCCGGTCCTCGACCCGGCCGCCGTCTGGTTCGTCGAGGACGCCGGCGTACCGGTAGCCTGCTGCCTCGGCTTCCCCGACGTCAACGTCATCCTCCGGAAGACCGGCGGGCGGCTCTTCCCGACCGGCGCCCTCAGGCTGGCGCTCGGGGCGCGCCGGCTCCGCGACTACAGGCTCTGGGGCCTCGCAGTACTGCCCGCGTACCAGGGCCGGGGCCTGGACGTGCTCCTCTACCTGCGCCTGCACCGCGCGCTCGCGCCCCGCGGCGTCCGCCTCGAGGCGAACTACGTCCTCGAGGATAACTTCAGGATCCGCAACGCCCTCGAGAAGCTCGGCATGACGCCGATCAAGCGCTACCGGGTCTACGAGAAGGGGATCCTATAGGGGCCGATCCGTCGCCTACCGCCCCCTACGCTTCTCCTTCTTCCTCTGCCGCTTTCGCTCGTACCGATCCCGTTCCTCGACGGCGGCCTCGGCCCTCCGTAGCGCCTTCCGCTCGCTCAGGTACGCGGAGTTGAGCCGCCCGAAGGCCTCCATCGACTTCGAGACGAGCCGTCCTTGCTCGTTCCCCGACCTACGCCCCTTGAGGCGTACGGGGCCGTCACCCGCGAGGCAACGGACGGACGGGTACGTCTCGAGATAGAAGTGGAGGAGATCGTTATTCGTGGGTTCCGGGCCGAACGTGTGCTTCCCGATACGATGCGTACCGTCTTCGCCTATCTTCTCTATAACGGCGACCCAGAATTGACCGTCGAAGATAACGGTCGAGACGACTTCCATGATTTACCCCCTCGGGTACACCTACCCGGGGGCAAAAACGGACATCGTTCGATGGCTACTGGACCAAGACGATTGGTCGCCCCGACTACCTACGGGGCCGTGTTTTCTTTTTGCCCGAAACGTGAGCTTCATTCCCATCATACGCAGAACGGGAAGGCGGCTCAAGAGGCGCGCCGTCCGCTACGCTCCTCGGCGTTGACAGGCCCGCGCATAGTTGCCATGCTAACTACATGGCGACCGAACATAAGACCAACTCGACGAACCTCTCGTTCTACGCGCTAGCGAGCGTACTGCAGAACGGCATGCGGCTCCGCTCCGACGTCGAGGAGTACCTGAAGCCGTACGGCCTCTCTCACGGTCAGTATTCCGTGCTGCTCGCGGTCTCGGAGGGCGGCGGCCGCCCGGTATCGAACGACGGGCTGGCGCGGCGGCTGGGCAGGAGCCGCCCGACGATCACCAAGCTCGTAGCCAAGCTGCTGGAGGCCGGCTACCTCTCCTCCGAGGCGGATCGGGGCGACGGCAGGCGGACCTGGTACGCGCTCTCCGCGAAGGCCCGGCGCCTGCTCGACGAGATCGCCCCGGGCTACGGGGCGCGTATCGACGAGCTCGCCGATGGCCTCGACGACCTCGAGAAGCTGCAGCTCGTGATGCTGCTCAACAAGCTCGGGGGAGACGGCTTCAGGGTCAGCCTGGCCTCGTTCTCGTACAAGGAGAAGTGCGACTTCGTCAGGCGGATGTGCGAGGACGGCTCGGCCCGGGCGATCGACTACGTCTTCTCGTTCCTCGACGACGACGCCGACGTCGTCACGACGAAGATCGTCGACCGCTACCTCGGGGACGTGTCGAATCCCGCCGGCGTCGGGCGCATCGAGGGCTACCTGTTCGGCGACGACCAGTTCCGGAGGAACTACGCCGCGCTGTACTTCGCCCGCAAGGACGAGTGGGCGGTAATCAAGCGCGCCTACGACGCCGGCCTCATCGACTACGAGCAGGCGTACTCGAAATAGGCCCGGCCCCCCGGGCCCCTAGCGATCCCTGAAGAGCGTCTCGCCCTTGACCAGCCAGGAGACGCCGAAGGCCTCGAGCAGGGCCGTCTCGATGAAGAACACCCAGGTCCTGGTATCCAGGTAGTCCTGCGAGTAGCGCGCGTGCAGCGCCGCGAGGAGCGCGAGGCAGGCCAGGATGACGACGCCGCAGCCTATATACACCGCGTCGCGCTTCTTCTTGCCGGGGCTCCTAGCGCCGTCGGCGCCGGTCAGCGTAAAGATGAACATCGAGTTGACAGCGAGCAGCAGGAAGAAGGCGCCGGCGCAGGCGGTATGGACGGCGTTCGACGCCGCGACCGGCAGCTCGAAGAGGCCGACGCGGACCTCGGCGCGGTTCAGGCACGGGAACAGCGCTATGCCGACGCCGGCCAGGCCCGTCGCCGTGGAGACGACGTCGTCGATCCGCTCGTAGCCGCGGTAGGTGACGAGGAACATGCCGACGCCGACGAGCGCGCCGACGAGGAGGTCGCCCGAATTCGTGTAGTAGTACGAGCTGATCGACGGCCCCAGGGGCAGGCCGGCGAACAGGCGCCCGCCCAGGTAGCACGCCGGCGGCAGAGCCATGCCGATCGCGCCGATGAGGCGCCTCAGGTTCCTGAACGACATGACGCCGTCGGGATTCCTCGTCCGCAGGTAGATCGTAAGCCGGCTCATCGGTCCTCCTTACCGCGGATAGAGGCCGCGGCGGTCCGGACGAGTATGACGCGCCCCGGGCGTACGGACAAGGCGGCGCCGCCATTCAGGCGCGCCGGCTATGAAATGCGGCCCTCGATATGTTTTCGTGCCGATCCGCGGTATATTCGCCCCTATGCGAATCAACGCGATACTCCCGGCCGTCCTCGGCCTTTCGATACTTTCCTGCGCCACCGACGCCGGCCGCGCCGCGCGCGAGTACCCGTTCGCCGGCCCCGGGTCAGGCGCGGCCCCGACGGCGGTCGAGGACCTGAACGGCTTCCTGCCGGCCGCCGTCTATATCAAGACCCGCACGCAGACCTTCTGCCGGGACTATCAGTTCTGCGTAGTCGACGGCCGCGTCTACTACAAGACGGCCAAGTCGCGGAATCCCGAGGACTGGCGCCTGCTCGACAAGACCGGCCTGCCGCGATCCTCGCGCCCGGGCTTCCGGGCGGCCCGGCGGGTCGTCGAGATATCGGCCGACGCGTACAAGCTGTACGCGCTGTCCGACGAGGGCCGTCTCTACGAGCTGTCGATGGAGCGGGGCCCGTTCGGCTCGCGCCCCGGATGGATCGACCGGCACGGCTGGCCCGACAAGGCGCCGCTCGTCCTGAACGACCTGGTCGGCCGCAACCGCGCCTGGAGCGCCAGCGTCCGCAACGAGCACGCGCTCTGGTACGAGGACGTCGCGGGCAACCAGCACTACTACGGGTCCATGGGCGTCGTCAGCTTCTATTTCCTGTCGGAGGACGGCCGCGAGATCCGATTCGCCGATCCGGGCCTGCCGAGCGACTTCTCCCACCATATCCTGGGCCCCGAGCGGGGATCGTTCGTCGCCGAATCGCTCGCGGCCAGCGCGTCGACGCTGTTCGTCATCGACGACGCCGGCGTCATGTACACGAGGCTGGCGGACTTCGACACCCTCGGATACGACCCGATGTTCTTCAAGTACAGCTACGACGCGAAGCCCGACGACACGCCGGGCAGCGACCCGCGGACGGAGACCACGACCTGGGCGCTCCCGGCCGAGGGATGGCGAAGGCAGGAGCCTATCCCGCTGTCCGGCGCCGCGGCCGTCGGCCCGCGCATCACGATACTCCAGGACGGCTACGGCAACGCCGCCAGGGAGCTGCGCGTGGCCGGGCTGTCCCCCGACGGCGAGCCCGGCTACTACTACAAGGGCGTGTTCGAGCCCGAATGGCGCTTCATGCGCGCGCCGCTCCGGCTGGGGCCCGACGACCTGTTCGACCCGGCCGGGGCGGCGTCCGGGATCGGCTCCCGCGGGCCCCGGCTCGAGTCGGCGCTCGCCGGGTCGATCTGGCTCGACGGCGCCAGGGTCGGCGACGTGGCCGTATCGACGCCGGACTTCTCGGTGCGCGAGGGCGGCTGCTCCCTGGAGCTGCGCGCGGCCGGCGGCGCCGACGAGGGCGTCGCCAGGCTCGCTCTCTACCCGGTCGATATGTGGACGTACATGCGGCGCTACGACCCGGGCCTCGACGGTACCCCGAAGCTCATGTACTTCACCCTGGTCTTCCCGGACGACGCCTTCGCCGGCGCGTCCGAGCGGCTGGAGCGGCGGACCCGCGAGCTGCTCGGCCCCCTCGACCGCGCCGTCTTCGCCTGCCGCGGCGAGGCCACCGAGGACTACCTCCACGTCGAGCTGCCCTACGGCCGGGCCGGCTCGAGCTATCTCTTCCTGTACCTGGGCGAGGCCGGCGACGCGGACAAGGACCTGCTCCGCCGCCTGTCGCTCGTCTGGCCGCGGCAGGTCGACCGCTACCTCTCGGACGAGCTCGTGCTCGACCGGCCGGGCGACGTCAGCGTCGCCCGGCGCAGCGAGGTCGAGGCCGCGCTCGAGCGCAACGTCCGCTACCGCGACGACATCGAGGCCGAGCTCGAGCTCTACCGCTCCTATATGAAGCGGGCCAGGCTCGCCCGCTGGGGTTATTCCACGCTGGACTTCTTCAGCACGATCACGCTCGTCAAGAACCTCGAGGGCCTGCGCCTCGGGACCGTCGCGAGCCACGGCGACGAGATCATGGCCGCCAACGAGCAGGGCTACCGATTCACGCTCGAGGCCAAGGAGTGGACCTACGAGAAGCTGCTCGAGCTCCTGGACCTGCGCGTCGAGGCCTACCGCGGCGTCATCGCCGACTTCGACGCGGGCAGGCTCAGGACCGGGACGGACGCGGCCTACCGGGAGACCTTCTCCGGATACTACGACGCGGTCGGCCTGCCCGGCTCGATAGCCGGCGCGACGCCCGACGGCCGCCCCGGGTCGGTATACCGCTTCGCGGGCAGCCCGCTGTTCCCGGCCCTCGTGCTGTCCCTCGATCCGGCCTCGCCCGGCCAGGAGCCGACCGCCGCGCTGGTCGAGCTCGAGGGCTCCGCCGCCAGGATCTACAGGCGTAAGGACCCGGACCTCGCCCGCGCCCCCCTCGTCGTCCAGGCGAGGCTCCACGTGGTGCTCAACCCGGAGGAGCTCGCGGTCGAGGACGCCCCCGGGCGCCTCGAATGGGACGGCGAGACGCTCCGGCTCTGGAAGTCGGCTCCGGGCGGGCGGGTCCTCCTCTTCGAGGGCCGCGTCGGGCCCTAGGCCGGAGGGCCGATCGGGGCGCCGGCTACGCCCGGGACCATCTTCGCGCGGTTCGCCGCGTACAGCTCCCGGCCGAGCCGGCCCTCGGCCTCCCAGGCCCGCAGGTACTCGTCGCGCATCGGAGGTAGCCAGAAGCCCTCGCCCGCGTCGCGCCGGGTACCGGGAGGGGCCGGCTCCACGTCCTCGACGATCAGGTCGTCGAGGTCCTTGTTCCGTATCGACGCGAGCACGCGGCCGTTACGGTCGGCTATCTGGGTCGTGCCGATCAGGCGGCGCTCGACGACCTCGTCGCGAGCGAGGGAGCGCCTGGTCCTGATCCGTCCGACGAGCGACGCGTGGACGACGGGCAGGCCGGCCGCGGCCGCGAAGGCGGGGGGCGTCGCCGCGTTCAGCGCGTCGTTATACTCGTCGAGCTCGCGGTTCGATGCGCCGACGGGCAGGCTCCACCAGCAGGATCCCGCGAGCGCGACGCCGGCGCCCGGCCCGATCTCGGCGACGGTCTTCCGCCTGAGCAGCTCCCAGCACAGCGCGAGCGCGAAGACGCCGTCGGTTCGCCGGCCGTCGCCCGGCGCGTAGTACGCGTTCTCGAACTGGGTCGGCAGGTCCTTATCGTGGACGAAGACCGTGCCGTCCGGGCGTACGACTACCATCGAGTTATACACGTCGCCGTCCCGGATCGACAGCGTCGACCCGGAGATGATTATACCGAGGGCCCGGGACTCCGCCTTAAGGCGCTCCAGCACCCGCGCGTCGCGATTCCGCCTCGGCACGGAGAGCATGCCATCGTCGATGGCGACGCCGGAAGTGAAGAACTCCGGCAGGACGACGACCTCGGCCCTCTCGCGGGCGGCCAGCCGCGCCAGGGCTATCGCCCGCTCGCAGTTGCCCTCGACGTCGCCCTGGGCCAGCAGCAGCTGGGTCGCCGCGACCCTCAAGCGCGCGCCCTCCGCCTGAGCGCGTCGAGCGCCCCGCGGCGCGAGCGGACGCCGAGCTTCTCGAAGACGCGGGCCATATGCGTCTCCGCCGTACGGCGGCTTATCGCCAGGGCGGAGGCGACCTGGGCCATCGACAGGGGCTCGGCGCACAGGGCGAGCAGCTGAGCCTCGCGTCGGCTCAGGGCCGGCAGGGCGTCGCGCACGCGATCGGCGCTCCAGGGCGAGTACTCGGCCCGCCCGAGCCGCTCGGCCACGGCGAGCAGGTTGTTCATCTGCGCGTTGAGCGCGTCCAGCGCCTCGCAGTCGTCGGCGCCGAAGGCCGGGCCGCGGCGCGAGCGCTGGACCGAGAGGTTGAGCGGGAGGGCCGGCCTGAACGGGCTCAGGCCGTAGGCCAGGTCCAGGGACCGGCCGAAGTCCCGCATGAACTCGGTCTCGCCGTAATCGACCCAGCGCACGACGTCCCTGCCGCGCCTGGCGTATCGATCCTCGTCGTAGCCGATGAACGGCACGACGCCGCGGTAGTACTGGTTATAGTCGCGGCTGGTCCGCTCGCCCCAGCCGGAGCAGGCGACGCAGCGCAGCTCGCGGTCGAAGACGCCGACGCCGGCGTCGCAGCGTACGAGCCGCTCGGCACCCGCCATGAACGCCTCGAGCAGGCCCTCGCGCGTCGCCGCGCAGCCGGCCTCGAGCGAGCATTCGTGCACGGCCTTCCACGTCGTTTCGTCCATGGGCTCGAGTATAGCGCATGAATACGTAAAATATACGGATACCGCCGAAGAGGCCGCCAGGCTAGCGTTATGGCATATTCACGTTTGGAGGTGTCCATGAAAACGCGCGCTCTATGCCTGGTCCTGGCGCTCGTACTAGCCGGAGGGGCCGCGTACGGGCAGGCCGCGCCGGCGGAACAGCCGGTGCCGCTCTTCTCCGACGCGGGCCTGATGACCGGCCTTATACTCGAGGCCACCGGCTTCGGCCTGGTGATAGGCGGCGGCGCCGCCTCGTCGATATCGCTCGACGCCGCCCTCGTGATGATGCAGATAGCGCCGATCTGCTCCTCGGTAGGCGCCTGGGTCTCGCAGAGTAAGATGGAAAGCTATACCGAGCTCTGGCGATCGCGCGGCCTCGAGTACGACGCGGGCGGCCTGATCAAGAAGTCCAAGACCGCCGCCGTCGCGACGACGGCGTTCGCGGCCGGAGCCCTGGCGCTGCCGCTGCTCGGCGACGTAGGCGTCTACCTCTCGCTGGCCTGCACCGGCGTCGCGGTAGGCTGGGACATGTACGCCTTCTACGCGGTACGGAGCGCCTGGCACCGCGGGCTCAACGCGGCCATCGTCGACTCGGGCATGGACTGGAAGGCCTTCCGATGACCGCTCGAAGGATCCCGGAGAAGAAGGCGATAGCCGGAGCCGCCCTCGTCGTCGCCCTGGCCGTCTCGCTCTGCGGCTGCCAGCTCCTGTTCCAGGAGACGGCCGAGCTGTACGTCTCGGTAGACGGCGACTACGACGCGTCGGTCACCTGCGAGCTGTACCTGATCGAGCGCCTCGACGTGGGCCGCAGCGCGGGCACCGGCGACGGCATCCTGGGCGAGATGCTGCGCACCGAGACGATATCCGGCCGTGAATGGATGGTGTTCGAGGTACCCAGGGGCCGCTGGGACATCTACATGGAGTACTTTACCTACGGCGCCTACCGTGACTACTCGGTCGACCGCAATACCGTCGACCTGGATAACTACGAATGGGCCGCGCTGTGGCTGCCGACGAGCGACTGGACGAGCACCCGCCGATACCAGGGCGACGGTGAGGTGATCATACCGGGCGTATAGGCCCTTCGCCGGGGCCGCTCCGCGGGAGCCGCGCGGAGACGCGGCCCCCGAGCGGCGCGGCCCGCCGCTAGAACCCGAACTGGGCGAAGAACGCCGCCGAGTCCTCGATGCAGTCCGGCCACTCGCGGAACCAAGGCGCCACGCGGAACTCCCTGGCCCGGTCGCAGACCGGGATGTACGGCTTGACGTCGAGGAGCGGCGTGCCGTCGATCGCGTCGATGTAATCGAGGACGACTACGCCCGCCTTGGCGTCGACCGATACGACGCCGCAGCTCGTCAGCGCTATCGGGTTCGGCCGGTACTCCGACCGGCACGCGAACACGCCGGCCCTGACGCCCGGCGCGTACGGCAGCTCGCACGACAGCGTGCCGCGGAACGCCGGGGCGTCCATGCCGTGGGCCCACCACAGGACCTGTATCCGCCCGAATTCCCCCAGGGCCAGGAGCCCCTCGCGATAGGCCTCGTCCACCTCGAGCGCGTAGCGGCCCTTCGCGTCGTCCGACCGGACCCGGCCGATCGCCTTCACCGTCATCTCCCTCATCGTTCCCTCCGTCGGCTATCGTGATGCGCCAAGCGTAGCGCCGCGGGGGCGAGCGTCTCTCGATCCCGATTGCCGATCGCCGATCCGCCGCGCGGGAGCGGAGCCGCGCCCGGGCGCGGGCCGAGGCCGAAGCCGACCCAGATTGCGGCGTCCGGCCCCGGCGACGCCCGCGCCCTTGCCAGCCCGGCGCCCGGGCGCTATCGTGGTCCCGAGGAGGCCGAGATGGAATACAGGCTCGAGCGCGACAGGCCGTTCACGCTCGTCGGCATGAATTTCTTCGGTAACCCGTTCAAGGCGGCCGCGGCCTGGGACGTGGACAACGAGATAGGCTCGCTCTGGAAGCGCCTGACGGCCTACCTGGAGGGCCATCCCGTAGCGGCCCTGCCGCCCGACGTCCCGGCCTGGTTCGAGGCCCACGTCATGCACCCGGCCAGCGCCGCGACCGGCGACTACGAGGTGTTCGTCGGCGCCGAGACGGAACGGCCGCTCGACGGCCCGCTCGAGCTCGTGGTCAAGGCGCTGCCCGCGCGCGACTACGCGGTCGTCGCGATGCGCTGCGCCGAGATGGAGCCCGGCTGGGAGGAGCGCGTAGCCGCCGAGGCCGTCGGGCGCTACGGGCGGGCGATCGAGAGCCGATGGGGCCTCCAGCGCTACGACTCGCGCTACTCGAGCCTCGAGGACCCCGATTCGATCATAGAGATGTGGACGCCGCTCGCCCCGGGGCGCCCGGACGGGACGGCGCCTTGACCGACGGCGACAGGCGGCTCGCGTCGGTCGGCCGGGCCCTGGACCTCGTCGAGGAGCGGCTTCGCGACGGGCTCGACGTCGGCGCGATGGCGAGCGCCGCCTGCTACTCGATCTTCCACTTCGTACGGGTCTTCACCGAGCTGACCGGCCACGGCCCCTACGACTACCTGATGCGCAGGCGCGTCGCCGAGGCGGCGCGGGAGCTCGTCTCGGGCGACCGCTCCATCCTCGAGCTGGCGCTCGAGTACCGCTTCGAGTCGCCGGACGGCTTCTCGCGGGCGTTCAGGCGCTGCTTCGGCGCGGCGCCGAGCGAGGCCCGGAAGGCGGGCGCCTACGCCGAGGGCTCGGCCAGGACGCCGATCACGCGCGAGCGCGTACGGGCGTCCATGGAGGCGGGGCTGACGATCCGCGCCGAACGGCTCCCCGACGTCCTGGTCGCCGGCCGCCCACTCGCGCCCGGCGAGGCCGCCGGACCCGGCGCGGAGCTGATGCTCCTCCGCCCCGGGAGCGACCCGTTCGCCGGCCGGGCGACCCATGGGCCCGCGGACTATCCTCTCCTATCAGCCCGCGCGCCGGGAGGCGATTATATCGGCGTCTACGGCGATCCGCCGCTCGACCTAGGCCTGGCCCGCGACCGGCTATACCGCACGGCCATTCCGGTCGGCTCGGCCAGGCCGCGAGCCCCGCTTGAACTGGCGCGCCTGGACGGCGGCGGTCGGCCTACCGCGCTACTCGTACCGGTCGCCTTCGACGGCTCGCCCGTCGCCGCCGGGCGCGGCGCGGGGGCGATGAGCCTGAAGCCCGTCGGAGTGGTCCGCAGCCCGTACGAGGCGCGCGGCGACGCGCCGAGGCAGGGCTGGCTGTCGTCGGCGGAGAGCGTCATCGAGGTATACGAGGCCTTCGAGGAGGCGCTCGTCGGCGTCGCCGACGCTAAGCGGCTCGTCGCGCTGTACTGGGGCGACCGGGCCGACCGGAGCGTCCTGAAATCCCCGACGCCGTTCAGCGCCGAGCCGCGCGGCGTCTTCACGAGCCGCTCTCCGAACCGTCCGAACCCGGTCGCGCTCTGCGTCGTCGACGTCATCTCGGTCGCAGGGCGCAGGATCACGGTCAGAGGGCTCGACGCCCTCGACGGCAGCCCCGTCATCGACTTGAAATCCTATATCGAGGAGCCTATCCGCCCCTCCGGCTCCGTGCTACAGTGAGGCTAGACGCCTAGCGACGGAGCCGCCATGCACGAACGAATAACACGCGCCCGAGAATTCGACCCGACGGCCGACCCAGCGGCCGACGCGCCATCGGCGATCGCCAGCCTGGCCCTGCTCGGCCACGGCACCGTCGGCGGCGCCCTGCTCGACCTGATAGCCGAGCGGACCGAAGCGCTCGCCGCCGCCGGGCTGGAGCTACGGGTCGTCGCGATAGCCGACTCGAGGCGCATGGTCGTAGACCCGGCCGGCGTCGAGCCGGCCCGCTGGCGCGACGCCCTGGCGGCATCGACCGAGCCGACCGACTCAGTCGCCCTAGCCGCGCTGGGCCCGTCCCTAGCCTGCCCGATACTCGTCGACTGCAGCGCGAGCGACGAGCCTCCGCGCGACTACCCGGCCTACTTCGCCGCCGGCTACCACGTGGTGACGGCCAACAAGCGCGGCAACTCGGGGCCGCTCGAGCGGTATCGAAGCCTCGCGCGCGAGGCGCGGCGGCGCGGCCGGCTGTACCTGTACGAGGCGACCGTCGGCGCCGGCCTCCCCGTCGTCGACAACCTGCGCAGGCTGTTCGCCGCCGGCGACTCGCTCGTCGAGTTCTCCGGCGTGCTGTCCGGATCGCTATCCTTCCTGTTCGGCCGGCTCGAGGACGGCCAGCCCTTCTCGGCGGCCGTGCGCGAGGCGATGGCCCGCGGCTTCACCGAGCCCGATCCCCGCGACGACCTGTCCGGCGCCGACGTGGCGCGCAAGACGCTGCTCCTGGCCCGGGAGGCGGGGCTGGCGCTCGAGCCGGAGGACGTCGAGCGCGCGGGCCTGGTCCCGCCGGAGTACCTATCGATGGGCCGGGACGAATTCGTCGCCCGCATGCCCGAGCTGGACGACGGCGTCGCGGCGCTCGCGCGCGCCGCGGCCGGACGCGGGAACGTCCTGCGCTACGCCGGATCGATATCAGGCGGCCGCGCCTCGGTCGGCGTCGTCGAGGCCGGTCCGGACCACCCGCTGCGCGCCGTACGCGACGGGGAGAACGCGCTCGCGTTCCGTACCCGCTACTACGACCCGGCGCCGCTCGTCGTGCGCGGATACGGCGCCGGCGCCCTCGTCACGGCCGCCGGCGTCTTCGGCGACGTGCTGCGCGCGGCGGGGCGCTGAGCGCGCGGCCGCGCCGCGACCGTCAGCCCGCGGAGCCGCGGCCCCCGGCATGCCCGAGGTAAGCCCGGTACTCGTCCAGGGGGAGCGGCGTCGAGTATAGCCAGCCCTGGCCGTAGGTGCAGAGCCGCTCGCGCAGGTACGCCTCCTGGAACGCCGTCTCGACGCCCTCGGCGGTGACCTCGAGCCCGAGCGACAGGGCCATCGAGATGATCGCGTCCACCACCGGCGACGAGGGGTTCGACTCGTTCAACTGCATGATGAAGCTCCGGTCTATCTTGAGGTTGCTGGCGCGGAGCCTATGCAGGTAGCTCAGGCTCGAGTAGCCCGTCCCGAAGTCGTCCAGGGCCAGCCTGAAGCCGGCCTGCCGTAGGAAGTCCAGGTTGCGCTGCATCGCCGGGTTCTCGTCCATCATCACGCCCTCGGTGATCTCGAACTCGACCGACGACGGCTCGACGCCGCGGCGCTCGCGCTCCGCCTCGATGAACGCCTGGAAGCCCTCCTCGCGCAGGTCCTTGGGCGACAGGTTGATCGCGTGCACGACCCGGCAGCCGGCCTCATCCAGGGCGCGCAGGTCGTCGAAGGCGGTCGAGACCACCCAGCGGGTGATCTCGAGTATCAGGTCGGACTCCTCCGCCAGCGGTATGAACACGGCAGGAGAGACCTCGCCGAAACGGCGGCTGCTCCACCGGAGCAGCACCTCCGCCCCGTACGCGGCCCCGTCCGACAGGCGCGACTTAGGATGGTACGCGAGCCGGAGCTCGCCGCGGCCTATCGCCTGGCGGAGCTCCTGGACCATGTCGTAGCGCTTCATCTCCGAGCGGTGCCGCTCCTCGTCGTAGAAGCTGACCAGGCCGGTCAGGTCCCGCATCCTGGCGAAGCCGGCCATTACGTTCGAGAGCAGCGCCTCGCGCGACGGGCCGTCGGCCGGGAAGCGCGTTACGGTCACGAGGGCCTCGAGCGACGCCGTCCGCCCGTCGACGGCGAAGCCGCGCTGCGCCTCGTCGAGCGCCGCCGAGCCGAGCCGCTCGAGCGGTATGAACTCCGTCTCGTCGGACAGCATCACGAAGACCGTGCCGGTGTACCTGGACGCCCGCGCGCCGACCAGGCCCCGGAGCCGCGCCCCGAGCTCCTTGATGACGCTATCGGCGAACGCGCCGCCGTGGTACGAGTTCACGCGCGAGAAGTGCATGATCTTGAGCCCGACCACGCTGAAGCCCGCGCCGTCCGCGTACGCCTTCTGGATCATCGCGTCTATCGAATTCTCGACGGCGCGCCGGTTCGGCAGCCCGGTAAGCTCGTCGACGAACGCGGCCCGGTACAGGCTAGAGATGATCAGCCGCTGGTATACGACCGAGAACGCCCCGAGCATCGTCGAGACCGTGACCACGAGCAGGTAGCTCCGGTAGACCTCCGGGTCGTTCAGGATGGATCCCGCGTTCAGGCCGGGGAAGTACGGCCTGACGATAAAGCCGATCAGCACCACGATCGGGATCGCAAGGCCGCCCCGGAACCCGAGGATGGAGTAGAAGATCGGATACCCGGCGATCAGGTAGACGAAGCCGAGCCCCCTGGGGCCGCCGTAATCGATTATCAGGCCTATCGTCAGGCTCATGACGGCCGCGCCGATCGCCA
>QKAK01000137.1 GCA_003247225.1 Spirochaetota bacterium
CCTGTCGATGGTCTTCGTCATAAATGAAGGATCTGACAAGATCGACAAGATAATTCCTGCGTTGCGGCTAGCTATGATCGTCTCTGAAACCGCGTCGATTTGGAGAAGTGAGTAGCGATTACGACGCTTCTAGCGTACATGTCAATAGCCCGCATCTATCGCGACTCTCTCCTGCCTCTTATTCTCGTATCCTCTTCGTTCGCATTATGAAAAAAGGCCCGGCTTCCTTTCGGATAGCCGGGCCGTAAATCAGGTCAGGGTCGTATTACTTCTTGGCGTTGCGGAGGACCGCCTGGGCGCCGGCCAGCCTGGCTATCGGCACGCGGAAGGGCGAGCACGATACGTAGTTGAGGCCGATGCGATAACAGAAGTCTATCGTCGCCGGGTCGCCGCCCTGCTCGCCGCAGATGCCGAGCTTGAGGTCGGCCTTGGTCTTGCGGCCGTAGTCGGAGGCGTGCTTCATCAGGAAGCCGACGCCGTCCTCGTCGATGGTCTCGGTCGGGTTGTTCGGCAGCACTTCCTGCTTGATGTACTCGGGCAGGAAGGAGCCGGCGTCGTCGCGGCTGAACGCGTAGGTCATCTGGGTCAGGTCGTTGGTGCCGTAGCTGAAGAAGTCGGCGTGCTGGGCGACCTTGTCGGCGAGGATCGCGGCGCGCGGCACCTCGATCATGGTGCCGATCAGCACCTTCATCTTGAGGCCGGCCTTGGCGAGCGCGGAGTCGACGATCGCCTGGGTCCGGGCCCTGAGGACCTCGAGCTCCTTGGGATCGCAGATCAGCGGGATCATGATCTCCGGGCTGACGGGGATCTTCTTCTTGGCGCACTCGACGGCGGCCTGCATGATAGCCTCGACCTGGGTATCGTAGATCTCCGGGTAGGTGATCGCGAGGCGGCAGCCGCGGTGGCCGAGCATCGGGTTCGACTCGTGGAGGCTGTCGATCTTCGGCTGCAGGTCCTTCGCCTTGACGCCGATGAACTTGGCCAGCTCCTCGGTCTCGGCCTTGGTGTGCGGCACGAACTCGTGGAGCGGCGGGTCGAGGAGGCGGATCGTGACGGGCCGGCCCTCCATCGCCTTGAAGATGCCGACGAAGTCCTTCTTCTGGAGCGGGAGGATCTTCTTCAGGGCCTCCTTGCGCTTCTCCTCGGTCTCCGCGACGATCATCGCGCGGAAGTGGATCAGCTTCTCCTTGTCGAAGAACATGTGCTCGGTGCGGCACAGGCCGATGCCCTGGGCGCCGAACTCGAAGGCGCGCTTGGCGTCGGCCGGGGTGTCGGCGTTGGTCCGTACGTTGAAGCCCTTGAGGGCGCCGCGGGCGGAGCCCTCGCGCACCTCGTCGGCCCACTTGAGGAAGGTCTCGAGCTCCTTGCCGATCTTGGCGGCGACGAGCGGCAGCTGGCCCTGGAATATCTGGCCGGTAGAGCCGTCGATGGTGATCCAGTCGCCTTCCTTGAACTTGACGCCGGCGATCGTGGCTACCTTGCCGACGATGCTGAGCGCCTGGGCGCCGGAGACGCAGGGCGTGCCCATGCCGCGGGCGACGACGGCCGCGTGGCTGGTCATGCCGCCGGTGGCGGTCAGGATGCCCTCGGAGACGACCATGCCGCCGATGTCCTCGGGGCTGGTGTCCTTGCGGACGAGCACGATCTTCTTGCCGTCCTTGGCCCAGGCCTCGGCGTCGGCGGCCGAGAACACGACCTGGCCGCAGGCGGCTCCCGGGGAGGCGTTCAGGCCCTTGGCGAGGGCCTTGGCGGCCTTGGCGGCCTTCGGGTCGATCGCGGGGTGGAGCATCTGGTCGATATGGTCGGGGGAGACGCGGAGGATGGCCTCTTCCTTGGTGATCAGCTTCTCGGCGACCATCTCGACGGCCATCTTGACGGCGGCGGCGCCGGTGCGCTTGCCGTTGCGGGTCTGCAGGATGAACAGCTTGCCCTGCTGGACGGTGAATTCCATGTCCTGCATGTCGCGGAAGTGCTTCTCGAGGTTGTCCTTGATCGCGACGAGCTGCTTGTAGACGGCGGCGTTCTTCTTGGAGAGGGTAGCGATCTTCTCGGGGGTGCGGATGCCGGCTACGACGTCCTCGCCCTGGGCGTTCATCAGGAACTCGCCGTAGAACTCGTTCTTGCCGGTCGACGGGTCGCGGCTGAAGCAGACGCCGGTGCCGGAATCGTCGCCCCAGTTGCCGAACACCATCGACTGGACGGTCACGGCGGTGCCCTTGAGGCCCTTGATGTTGTTGAGCTCGCGGTACTTGATCGCGCGCTCGTTCATCCAGGAACCGAAGACGGCGCCCATGGCGCCGAACATCTGGTCCTGCGGGTTCTGCGGGAAGTCCTTCTTGGTGTGCTTCTTGACGATGGCCTTATAGGTCTCGACGAGCTTCTTGAGGTCGTCGGCGGAGAGGCCGGTGTCGAGCTCGACCTTCTTGGCCTTCTTGGCGGCGGCGAGCGCGTGCTCGAAGTCGTCGTGCGGTACCTCGAGGACGACGTCGCCGTACATCTGGATGAAGCGGCGGTACGAGTCGTAGGCGAAGCGGGGATTGCCGGTCTTCTTGGCCAGGCCCTCGACGGCCTTGTCGTTGAGGCCGAGGTTGAGGATGGTGTCCATCATGCCGGGCATGGACTGGGCCGCGCCGGAGCGTACGGATACGAGCAGGGGGTCTACGGCGTCGCCGAGCTTCTTGCCCATGGACTTCTCGAGCCTGGCAAGGTGCTCCGCTACCTCGGCCTCGAGGCCGTCGGGGTACTTGCGCTTGTTCTCGTAGAACGCCGCGCACACGTCGGTGGACACCGTGAAGCCCGGCGGGACCGGGATGCCGAGGTTGGTCATCTCGGCCAGGTTGGCGCCCTTGCCGCCGAGCACTTCCTTCATCTTGGCGTCGCCTTCGGCCTTACCGTCGCCGAAGTAGTATACGTACTTGGTCTTTGCCATCGAGTTGAATCCTCCGTTCAACCTACGAGGCTATAGGAAACCACAGCCTCTGTCAAGAAACCGCAACGGAGGTCATCGGGGGACGGGCCGATTCGGGGACGGACTCGAGGGCTATAGTCGGGGGCTATAGATTGATGGCCATCGTGATGACGGTCAGGTCCGACCCGGATATCTGGTTGACGAAGGACTCGAACTTGACGTTGACCTTCTCGCAGGCTTCCGACAGGTACGATAGGTAGTAGAGCCCGAGGTCGGTGTTCGACTCGCCCTCCGGCAGGGCCTTGTAGAAGTCCTGCAGGGTACGCTTCTTGAGGTCGGCGTTCTTCTTCTCGTCGAACGCCTCCTTCATCTTCTCGTACTCGGATTCCTTGTTGTAGATCGTGATGTGCAGGCGGCCCTGGGTGCCGATGGACGTGCCCTTGGAGCCGAGCTTCCACGAGATGGACACGAGCTCGCCCCTGTGCTGCAGCGACTCGAGCACCTGATGGCGCACGTTCGGGTCGAACAGGACGGCGTTCATGTCGACGGCGCCCTTGAAGATGGCCTTGGCCTCGCGCTTCAGGTTGTTGTTCTCCGCGTTGGCCGCCAGCTCCATCACGTTGAGCGCCACGTACTCGGCTATCTTGGCCTTTTCCATATACTCGGCGAGGCTCGTGCGGATGTCCTTGATCAGCGAGTCGTAGCCGTCCGAATCGTGGAATTTGGCGATGATGAACCAGGTGAACGGCCTGAGCGTATTAAGGAACTTCTCCGACAGGAGGAGCTGTATGTTCTTCTCCTCGGGCAGCAGGTTCGAGTTCCGGTTGATCAGCGCGTACATCGGCGCGAGCACCGTACGCTTGATCTCCGCTATCTCCTTGTCCTTTTCCTTGATGAACCCCTGGAGGAAGGCGTCGTTGATCCTGGTCTTCTCGTCGATGATGTTCGCGGGGTTCTTGCGGTTCCAGTTCTTGATCACGTCGCTCGAGAGCACCCGCTGGAAGATGTAGCTGTCGTACTGGCGGTACATCATCGAGTAGGTGACCAGCTTGGAGATGTCCATCACCTCCTGGCGGATCTTGACGAACTCGCTGTCCGATATCTCGACCTTCGATACGTAGTCTATCAGCATCATGCGCTGCAGGCTGGCCGGCGTGAAATGGTCGAGCAGGATGCCGTATTCCTCGACGTTATCCGCTAGCTTGAATTTGCGTAGCTTCTTGTTGTTCTTGATGAAATAGGTGGTGCCGCTATCGGTCAGTACGACCTTGACGGGCAGTTCTATGACGGCTTTGCGTTCCTGCGACCCCATCCTGATTCATACCTCCGTCCGACATCCGCGGGCTCGGGTCGGCTCATCGCCGCCGCCGATCCGCCGATTCAGTATATCCCATCGCCGCGCACGTGTAAAACGGTATTGACCTGGCGTCGGACTCGCCCCTAAGATCGCCATACGTCATGTTTCGGCATTTATCCGTCGCCGTATTAGCAATCATAGCCTCGGCTTCGCTCCCGAGCCCGTCGCTCGGCGCCCAGGAGGCCTCGGACGAGCCGAGGCCCGTCGAGCTGTCGGGCGCGTTCGACCTCGTCTCGGCCAGGGCGATCGGCTCCGGGAGGGTGACGATAGCGTTCGTCGCCGCCTCCGGCGGCGAGCTGGGCGCCGCGTCCGAGGCGGCCTTGGAAGCCGCGATGTCGTCGGTGCTAGCGTCCCTTCGGGCGACCGCCCGAGGCGCCGAGGGCGCTGGACCGATTGTCTCGGCCGACGGCTGCACCGTTTACTTCATGCTATACGACCCCGAGCCGAACGCGCCTCCGCGCGATAGCGAGCCCGGAGCCCCCCTGATACGGGAGCCGAGCCTCGCCTGGGCCCTAGCCGACATGGAGCCTGACGCGGTGGTCCTAATCGATTTAGCTTCGTCGGGCGAAGTATCCGTCGGCGGCGGATCGACGACGGGGCCTATAGTCAGGGCCGCGTCGCTCGGCAGGATGACGCCGAGGTCGGTCCTGGAGGCGGTCCGAGCCGCCGGGGCCTCCGGATCGGGTCTCCGCGAGTATCCCGTAGCCGACTTCTACGCCGCCGCGGGCCTATCGCCCGGCGCTAAGTCGCTCGCGCCCTGGCTCGAGGCCGGGCTCGCGGCCGTCGCCATCGAGGGCGGCCCCGATGACATCGATACCGTCGCGGCCTTGGCCCCGGCCATCGTCGCGGCCGTATCCGGCCAGGCGGAGGCGCTCGATTCGGAGGCCTCGATCGTGCCCGGCTCCGACGACGTCGGCTATCTGCGATATCCGGCCCCGACCGGGCCCGTCATAGTCTCCGACGCGGCCATCACGCTCGGCGCCGTGTCGACGATGGCCTTCGTCGCGGCGGCCCTGGCGCTCGGCCTCCTCCGGGGCCGGAGGCGCAGGGCTTCGCTCAAGGCGGCGGCCAAGGAAGCGGCCGCGTCGTTCGCGCTGTCGTTCATAGCGCTATTCGGCGCGATGGCGCTGGCGCGGCTGGCGGCTTGGGCCGTCCGAGCCGCGGCGGTCGCGTCCTTCGCCCGGGGCGCCCCGTCATGGGCCGCGGCGGCCGCGCTGGCCTTGCGCGCGGCCGGGGCCCTGAGCCTCTACTATACGGCCTCCGGCCTGGCCTCGAGGCTCGGCCTCCACGGCGACCACCGGCGCATCGACGCGGCGAGGGCGTCGCTCGGGCTCCTGTGCCTCGACGCGCTGGCGGCGGTCTTGATCTTCCCTCCGGCCGCGCCGTTCCTGCTCGCGGCGGTGATCGTCTCGGCGATCGCGTCGGAGCGGGCCGTAGGCGCGGCCGTCGGACTCGTCGCGGTGTCGTTATTGGCGCTGCCGTTTTTCGACCCGAGGGCCATAGCGGCCATCGGCTCGGCACGAGGCGCAGAGAGCGTCGCCCAGGCCATGCTGGCCGCGGGCCCCCGCGGGAACGCCGTGGTCGCCGCCTTCGCCGCCCCGTTCGGCCTATGGCTCAACGCCGCGTCGTCTCCCGAGGCCAGGCTCAGGCGCGGCGCCAGGATAGCGCCGCTCTGGCTGGTCGCCGCGATCGCGTGCGCGGCCGGAGAGGCCGTCCTGACGGCTTGGCTGTGAGCGGCTCGCCATGACGGGCGTCTTCTTCCATATCGACCTCGACGCGTTCTTCGCCGCGGCCGAGGCCCTCGACGACCCGTCGCTCGTCGGCCGGCCGATCATCGTCGGGGCGGCCCCGGGCCATAGGGGCGTCGTGTCGACCTGCTCCTACGAGGCCAGGCGCTACGGCGTCCACTCGGCGATGCCGATCTCCGAGGCCTATCGCCTCTGCCCGGAGGCGGCCTTCCTGCCGGTCAGGATGGATCGCTACGCCGAGCTGTCTGCCCGCGTTATGGCGGCCTTCGAGGCGTACACGCCCGACGTCGTCCGCGTATCGATCGACGAGGCCAGCCTAGACATGACCGGCACCGAGCGCCTCTGGGGCCCGCCGCGAGAGGCCGCCGAGTCGATCCGCGATCGCGTGGCGAGCGAGATCGGACTATCCATCTCGATAGGGGTAGCGCCGAACCGCTACGTGGCCAAGGTCGCCTCCGGCGTGGAGAAGCCGGCCGGGCTGGTCGTCGTCGAGCCCGGCGGCGAGGCGGCCTTCATGGCTGGCCTGCGGCTCAAGGACCTCTGGGGCGTCGGCCCCAAGACCCGCTCTCGGCTCGAGGAGCTGGGCGTACGGGACATGGCGCGCCTCCTCGAGCTGTCCAAGGAAGCCCTCGAGTCTAATTTCGGAAGGGCCGGAGGAGAGTTCATCTACGGCGTCGCCCGCGGCGCCGATCCGGGCATCTACTCGGGCGAGGCCAAGTCTCGGTCGATCAGCTCGGAGACGACCTACGAGCGCGACGAGGCCGGCCTTCCCCGTATCGAGACGACGCTGCTCGGCATGGCAGAGGAGCTGGTCGCCAGGCTATACGCCGACGGCTATTCGTCGCGCTGCGTCGCGCTCAAGCTGCGCTACGGGGACTTCGAGACGGTAGGCGTCAGGGAGACGATGGACGAGCCGTTCGCCGATTCGGGGGCCGTCTACGAGGCGGCCCGCTCGCTGCTGTCGCGCAAATGGGACGGACGTCCGCTGCGCCTCGTCGGGCTGGCGCTCGCGTGCCTGGAGCGCGGCGCGGCGAGGCAGGCGGGGCTGTTCGACGAGGGCGACGATAGGGTGGCCCGCGTCGAGCGGGCCGGCATCGAGGCGGCGCGCCGCGGGCTCGGCAAGCTTACCCGGGCGCGGCTCGTGCGCGGGCCTACTCGGCCAAGGCCTTCCTGATAGCCGCGGACTCGCCGGAGATTATGGCAGACAGCTCGTCCCTGACCTTGACCAGGCAGTCGTCGATCGAGGCCTGCTCGGTGCCGCCCTGGCCGCGTACGCCGTCCTTGGCCTCGGCGAACACGACGGTGCCGTCCGCGCGGACGATGCGCAGGGTGGCCTTGGCGTTGGCTATATAGATGTTGTAGACCTTGCCGCCGTATTCCATCCTGGTGGGCGCGGCGACCTCCACGTAGACGAGCGCGAAGTAGCCGGCCTTGACCGCGCCGGCCAGCGAGGCGAGGGCCCGTACGTCGCCGGCGAAGGCCGCCTCGAAGCCCGACGGCGCCAGCACGCCGTTGTACGGCGCTACCTCGACGCCGAGCGGCTTCAGCGACTGGCCGACCGCGTCGAGCACGCGGGGATTGGTGCTATAGCCGGCCGGGGTTCGCTCGAGCGCGGCGACGACGGCCAGGTTCGGCGGCGCCACGTAGCTGAAGTCGCGGAACACCGACCTGAACGCGTAGCTGTAGCCCTCGGAGGTGAAGATCGGGTAGGCCCTGACGACGGCGTCGGAGCCGGCGGCGTCTATCGCGCCGATGCTCGTGTTCGCCAGGCCCTTGGCGTCGGTCGCGACCGACGCGACGAGCTTGCCCCCGTTCGATACGAATTCGAAGCGGATGAACGCGTCGGGCACCGCGCTCTTGGCGTAGCCGTAGCTCTCGTAGAGGTAGACCGCGGGCTGGATGCCGTCGCCGCGGGCCGCCTGCCTGGTGCTTCCCGACTTCTGGGACCCGTCCGGCTCGAGCCATGACTCGTGCGGCTCTATCGTCAGCCTGGCGCCGATGGCGTTGAGCGTGCCGGTGATCTCGTCGGCCCTCGATCGCCTGCCGCCGTTCGTCGCCTTGGCGAGGGCGGATATATAGAACTTGATGCCCTCGGACAGGTGGTTCGCGTCGATGGCGTCGCGGGCCTTGGCGACGAGGGCGTCGAGCTCGGCGTCGAGCGACGCGGAGGCCTTCGTCGAGCCCGGCTCGGCGGCCTGGACGGTAGTCGCGTCCCCGTCGAGAGGCTTCGCTACGTCGGCGTCGCTCGCGCTCGGCGTCGAGACGCAGGACGCGAGGGCCGCCGAGAGGATGGCCGCGAGGATCGCGGCGAGGATCGGGGAAAACGTTTTGGATACGCTCATGGCATCGCTCCTACCAGCTCAGGCTGATCGTTACGGGAGAGCTCGAGGCGTACAGGTCGGCCGCCTTCATCGAGAAGGCGGCCGAGCGCCCCGACAGCGCCAGGCCGTCCGCGGCCGTCGGCGTCCGCGGGACGGTGAATTTCAGGTTGACGGCGTAGTCGGCGAAGGCGAGCCTGACGAATTCCAGCATGTCGCCGTCGGCCGGATCGAAGCCCTCGGAAAGCCTGATCGTCAGGGTCGAGCGCCCGCCCGCTTCGGCGTAGGAGGCGTTCTGCCCGGCAGGGTCGAGGAAGGCCGCGAAGGCGGCCGCGCTCGGGAAGCGCAGCGACGCCCGGATCGTGAACGACTCGGCGCCGTCGTCGCGGGACCAGGACCGCAGCTCGCCGCCGGCCCGAGAGGCGGCCAGCTCGAGGTCGTTCCTGCCGACCGGCAGCGGCAGGTAGCCGGCGTTGGCGCCGAGCTTGCCGAGCTCGTCGACGGCCGACGATACGGTATAGACGATAGCCAGCTCCACCGAGCCGTCGGCGGCGATGCGCGCGTCGGCGTCAATGCCGATGCACGAAGACAGGAGGATGGCCGATGCTGCGGCGAGTAATACGGTAGTTCGCTTCACGGTACTTCGCTTCATGGTAGACAACCGTAGCTCAAAATCGCCCCGTTGTCGAGCGCGGCGAGGCCGTTCCCGCTAGTCGAAGCGCTCGCTGTGGATACCCGAGTCGTGGAGCCTGAGCGACAGCTCCCCCTCGATGGTGGCGAGGGCCTTGCGCATGACCTCCTCGCCGAATTCCGCCGAGTTCGACACGAGCGCGGCGCCTAGCTGGGCGAAGCGCAACGACTCCTGCAGGTCGGTCTCGGCGCACGAGACGCGGTACTTCGAGACGAGCCTGTCCTTGACCGACTTGACCACGCGGCGCTTGTCCTTGAGGCTCGACGACTCGGGCACCTCGATGATGACCTGGAGCATGGAGACTATCATCGAGGGCGCTTACCGAGGATTCCGGCGAGTTCCTCGCTGCCGGCCGGGGCGTCGCGGCGGGGGGCGCCGGGCTCGCCTGCCGCCGTAGCCCCGGGACGAGCCGCGGCCGTTCCGCGACGAGCGGGCGGACGGCGCGGCCAGAGGCCGTAGAGCGCCGCCGCGTAGCCTGCCGCCGCGGCGAGGCTGGCCAGGGCGGCTATCGCGGCCGCGACGCCTCGGGCGCGGGCCTCGTACGACACGTCGAACCACGCCTCGAGCCCGCCGCGCGACAGGACGGCGTACCTCGCCGGCGATACCGGTCCCGCCGCGGCCAAGAGGGCGCGCTCTCCGTCCCTCAGGGCGAAGGCGCCGCCGGCCTTCGCGGCCCGGATCATCGCGCCCTCGTCGGGCGCCGACTCAATCTCGTCCATCGCGGCCTCGCGTCGCGCCGCCGAGCTTCCCGAGAGCCCGGGTATCAGCAGCGCGTCGGCCATGGCGGCGCCGGCCAGCACGACGCCGATGCCGAGGATAGCCGCCGCGCGCGACGACGCCGCGCGCGACGACGCGCGATGACGCAGCGCGCGATGACGCAGCGCGCGATGACGCAGCGCGCGACGACGCCGACGCGACTCGACGGCCCGCGCCATCGTCACCCGACGAGCTCCCGACGTTGAACGGCCTGGCGGCCCTGAGCAGCCTGAGCGCCGCGACGACGGACAGTCCGCCGAGCGGGGAGCGGGCCAGCCAGTAGCCGCGGACAGCCGCCGAGCCGAGGTCCGCCCCGGCCCAGCCGGCCAGGAAGGGGCCGGAGACCAGGAGCAGGGGCAGGGCGGAGGACAGCCCGGCCAGCCACGGGAAGCGCG
>QKAK01000081.1 GCA_003247225.1 Spirochaetota bacterium
GGGCGGCGGCGCTCGCGGCTGCCCTGGCCCTGGCGGCGGCCGGCGCGGCCTATGCCCAACAGAACCGTTTCGATTACGACGAGGACGCGGTACGGGCCCTGCGTTACGCGGCCTGGGAGGCCGGCACCCTGTTCGGGAGCGCCGCCGCGCCCTACGGCCTGGCCGACCTGCGGCTGACCGCCGCCCGTGTAGAATCGTACGCCGACGGCCATACCCTATCCGAAGAGGCCCGGGCGGCGCTGGACGCGGTCCTGGGCATCCCGCGGCCGGAGGCGGAGACCGACGGCGACGCTTTTCTGGCCAGGATCGGTGCCGGGGCGGCGCTCGAGGCCTATCCCCGACTGTACGATAGCGGGGATCCCGGGACGCCCTGGTCATGGGCGGAGCGGCTGCCGTTAGTCAGCCTACCGATAGAGCTCGGGGCGCTCAGCGCCCGAGGCGCGACCGCCCCGACGGGCGCGCTGTACGCGCGGACTATCGTCGACCTCAGGGAAGACCACAACGCGATAGAGGGAACGGTCGACCCGGCGAACGCGTCGAACTGGCCGGAGAGCCTCGACTATATCGACTACACCTTCCCGCACGAGGCCTTCGTCGCCGGCGAGTACGGGGCTCTGTCAGCGTCGTTCGGGCGCGACCGGCTGCGCTGGGGGCCGGGCTCGGCCATCGCGCTGTCGGACGAGCCGGACTACTACGACTACCTGGACGCCGCTCTGACGACGCGGCGCTTCTCGTACCGATACGCCTGGATATCGATAGACCCGTCGCTGCGCTCGACCGAGGTCGACGCCCTGGACGACGGCGAGTACGAGTCGGTCAAGAACCTCTTCCTGCATAGACTCGAGTTCCTGCCGGTCGATCGGGTGGCCGTCGCGATAACCGAGGGGCTGATGCTCGGCGGCGTCGAGCCGGACCTGGCCTACGCGAACCCCTTCCTGATCCTGCATAACCGCTTTCCGTGGAATACGACGGTCTACGACGGACTGGACGGCAATGACTTCGTGCCGGCGGCGACTCTGGTGTCGGTGGAACTGCGGGTGAACCCGTGGCGCTACGCGGAGCTGTACGGGACGCTGGCGATGAACCAGCTGCAGTCGGCCTACGAGATAGAGCGCTACGGCGCCGACGCCATACCGAACGCCTACGCGTGGAACGCCGGCCTCGAGGCCGCCTACCCGCTGGCCGGCGGCTGGCTGCGGGCCGGCTTCGAGTACGTGTACACGAACCCGTGGATGTACATACGCGAGAACCGGCTCAACTCGTTCACCTGGCGAAGGCGGCTGACCTCGAATATAAGCGGGGCCGACCAGCTCGCCGACGCGTACATAGGCTATCGCTACGGGCCGGACGCGATGGCCTGGTCCGGTACGATAGGCTGGGACTCGCCGGGCGCGCTGCGCGGCAACGCGCGCCTCGAGTACGCGCTCAAGGGCGAGCAGGACATGGACACCGCCTACGCTTCCGGCCAGGAGGCTGCTTCCTTACGGACGCCGACCGGCACGCCGGAGCGGATAACGTCGATAGGGCTCGAGGCGGCCTGGAAGGTCAGGCCCTGGCTGGAGCTCGGCTGCGGCCTGGTATGGACGAGCGTCGGGGATTACGGGCACGTATCCGGCGCGAGCGCCTCCGCGTTGGACGCGAGGGCGTCGATATCGGTGTCGTATCGCTAGGCTCCGGAACCGCACGAAGGAAGACCATGACTAGGATAGAAGATAGGGAACGCGTCCTATTCCTGTACCTGCCCACCGGCGGCGGGCACCTGTCGAACTGCAAGGCCATCAGCCGCCGCGTCGCCGAGCGCTACGGGGCCGAGACGCTGGCCTACGACCCGGTATCGGCCCGCTCGCCGTTCGGCAAGCTGTTCCTGGAGGGCGGCTACCGTTTCATGTCGCTGCGCCTGCCGTGGCTGTGGAACCTGCTGTTCGAGCTGAACGACAGCCCCTTCATCATGCGGCTGTCCCAGGGCAGCGCGAGGCGCTTCTCGCGCTACGGGCTGCGCTACATCATCGACGAGTGGAAGCCGACGCGCATCGTCTGCCTGCATCACCTCCTGTCGCCGGCGGTGGCCGCCGCGCTCGAGGGGCGGGAGCCGATACCGGTGACGGTCGTGGTCACCGATCCCTTCGTGCCGCCGAAGCTGTGGGCCCACGGCCACGAGTACCCGCTCGTCTGCATGTCGGACGAGGCGCGCGAGACCTTCGTCGCGATGGGGGTGGACGAGTCTCGCCTGCGTACCTACTCGATCATCATCGGGGAGAAGTTCGATAGGCGGATGGACGACGAGTCTCGCGCCGCCTTCAAGCGCTCGGTCGGGTTGGACCCGGAGCGGCGGCTGGTGCTGATAGCCGGCGGCGGCGACGGCATGCGCGGCGCTGACCGCATCCTGGACGAGCTGTGCTCGTCGGACCTGGATTACCAGGTGGCCCTGGTCTGCGGCCGGGACGAGCGCACCAGGAAACGGGCCGAGGCCAAGGCGCTGGAGTACCGTATCGGGGGCCGGAAGGTCGCGGTGTTCGGCTTTACCGACCGCATGTACGAGCTGATGGAGTCGGCCGACGCGATCGTGTCGAAGGCGGGCCCCGCGGTGCTCGGT
>QKAK01000147.1 GCA_003247225.1 Spirochaetota bacterium
TATCCATCGTATTCCAGTCGCCTCCGGACCAGATCGTCGCCTCGGTCGTCGAGGAGGACGTCGCGTTCGGGCTCGAGAACCTCGGCGTGCCGAGGCCGGAGATGCGCGACCGCGTGGCCGCCGCGCTGCGCGACGTCGGGCTCGAGTCGGAACGCTCCCGGTCTCCCCGGTTCCTGTCGGCCGGCCAGCAACAGCGCCTGGCGGTCGCCGGCGCCATTGCGATGCGGCCGAGGGCCGTGGCCTTCGACGAGGCCACCTCGATGATAGACCCGGTAGGCCGGGAGGACGTGCTCAGGCTGATGGACGGCCTGGTCGCGGCCGGCATCGCCGTTATCCACGTGACCCACGACATGGACGAGGCGGCCAGGGCCGCCCGCGTGCTGGCGCTGTCGGAAGGCCGGGCGGTTTATGACGGGACTCCGGCCGGACTGTTCGCCTCTGGCGAGGCCTCTCGGTACAGGCTCGGGTTGCCGCGATCGTACTCGGCCGCGCTCGAATTCGGGCTCGAGCCGGTACTAGGGGAGAGCGCGGCGGCCCTCGGGAGAAGGATCGTCGAGGCGCGAGCCGGAACGGGAGCCGGAACGGGAGCCGGAACGGGAGCCTCCGAGGCCGCTCGTCCGGTCGCGACGGCCGGCGCGTCACGGGGCTCGGCCTTCTCGCTGCGCGGCGCGACGATGCGCTACCTGGCCGGCACCGAGAGCGAGCGCGTGGCGGTCGACTCGGCGACGCTCGAGCTGCCGTCCGGGGCGATCACCGCGCTCATCGGCAGGACCGGCTCGGGCAAGTCCAGCCTGCTCCAGCTCCTCGACGCGCTGGCCCTGCCCGACTCGGGCGTCGTCGTGTCGCTCGGCTCGCCGACCGCGGAGCCCGGGACCGACCTGCGGGCCGTCCGCATGCGCGCTCCGCTGGCCGTGCAGCGGCCGGAGACCGCGATGTTCGAGCTGTACGCCGGCGACGAGGTAGCCTTCGGCCCGCGCAACCAGGGGCTGTCGGGCAAGGCCCTGGTCGAGCGATGCAGGGCGGCGATGGACGAGGCGGGCCTGCCGTACGCCGAGTACCGCGACCGGCTGTCGCGAACCCTGTCCGGCGGCCGTAAGCGGCGCCTGGCGCTAGCGTCGGTGCTTGCGCTCGATCCGGAGGCCCTGCTCCTCGACGAGCCTACCTCGGCCCTCGACCCGGCCTCCCGCGGCGAGGTGATGCGGCTGATACGCTCGTACGCCGATCGCGGCAGGACCGTCGTGATGTCGACCCACTCGATGGACGAGGCCGCGCTCGCCGACATGGTCGCGGTGATGCGGGACGGCGCGGTGGCGGCGTTCGGGACTCCGGCGGCCGTGTTCGGCGACGGCTGGGATCCTTCCTGGGGCGTCGAGCGGCCCTTCGCCTACGAGCTTCGCGAGGCGTCGCGATGAAGGGCCTGGAGTTCTGGAAGCACGTATCCATCGGACGCTACGTGGAGTCGGACTCGATGGTCCATCGTATGTCGCCGTCGACGAAGTACCTGTGGCTGCTGGCGGTGGTGCTGCCGGCGAGCGTATCGCGATCGGCCGTCGTCGTCGCGGCGGTGACGCTGCTGCCGCTGGTCCTGGCGCCGCTGGCCAGGGTCAGGATACGCTTCCTCCTGCGCGGCATACTCCCGGTCCTGCCCTTCGTCGCGCTGGCCGCGGCGATCCAGCTGCTTATATCCTGGCCGAACGACGGCAGCCTCGTGCTGGCGGCGATAGGGCCGGTATCGGTGACTGCGCGGGAGGCGCTGGCCGTGCTGACGATGGGCCTGCGCTTCGTCGCGATCATGACGGCGATCGGGCTGTTCACCTCGGTGACCAGCGAGGGCGATACGGCGCGCGGCGTCGAGGACCTGTTCGCCCCGCTCGCCGCGGTCGGCTTCCCCGCCAGGCCGCTCGCGCTGATGATCGCGGTGGCCTTCCGGTTCATACCGATCGTCGCCGGCGAATTCGAGTCGGTCGTCAAGGCCCAGGCGGCCAGGGGCGCGGACTTCGGCGCAGGGGCTCGCGGGCCGATACGCAAGGCCAAGGCCTACCTGCCGCTGCTCGTGCCGGTGACCATCAGGGCCCTTGAGCGGGCCGAGGCCCTGGCCGAGGCGATGGAGGCCCGATGCTACGGTACGGGGCCCGCGACGCGCTACGTCGATACCGCCGGAGGGGCGGCCGACGTCCTCGCCCGTATCGTCGCCCTGCTATGGACGATAGCGGCCCTGGCGGGGCCGGCCGTAGCGGCGGCTATCGGCGGAGGCCGGTGAACGGGCCGGCGCCTATAGCCGATCTCGTCGTTCTTCGCGCGCGGACGGGTCCGCGCGTATTGATATGGGACGCGACCGCCTAGCGCGGCGCGTACCCCGAACGGAGGAATGTTTATGGAACGATCGAACGTGCGGAAGATCGTGGTGGCGGGAGCGCTCGGCGCCGTCTCGGCGGTCATGGCTGTGACGCCGCTCGGCTACCTGCCGTGGTTCGGCGGAGCGTCGCTGACCATCATGCATATCCCGGTCATCATAGCGGCCGTGCTCGAGGGGCCGCTCGCCGGCACGGCCGTCGGGCTGGTCTTCGGCGTGACGAGCCTGGTGCGAGCGGCCACGGCCCCCGTCGGGCCGCTCGACCCGTTGTTCGCGAACCCGCTCGTGTCGGTGCTGCCGCGACTGTTCATCGCGGCCGCGGCCTGGGGAGCCTTCAAGCTGTTCAGGGGCAAGGCGTCGCCGATAGCCGCCGGCTTCGCCGGGGCCGTCGGGAGCATCGTCAACACGGTCCTCGTGCTGCTCGCCCTAGGCCTCGTCGGCGCCGAGCAGCTGTCAGGCCTGTTCGGCGTCGATCCGGGCGCCCTGCCGGCGGCCCTCGCCGCCCTCGCCCTGTCCAACGGCCTCGTCGAGGCAGCGGCCGCCGCGGTGTTCACGAGCTCGGTAGTCAGCGCCTGGAGGGGCATCGAGAGCGTCAGGGGCAAGGCCAGGCTATCGGAAGAGGAGGACTGAGCCGTGCTGTTGGCGCTGGACGCCAGGAATTCCGGCGTCGTGGCCGGCTTTAAGGACGGCGACGAGTGGAAGGCCATCGTACGCCTCGGCGTCGACCGCAGCGCCGACGAGCTGAGCATCCTGCTCGAGGCGGCGGCGGCCCGCGCCGGTATAGGCCCGGGGCTGCCGGCCCCGTCCGTCGACGAGGCATGGGCGTCGTGCGTCGTGCCGGCGCTCACGCCCCGCCTCGTCCACGCGGTCCGCGAGGCCTTCGGCATCGATACCGCGACCGTGGGACCGGGCACCAGGACGGGGCTCAAGATACGCACCGATAACCCTTCGGAGCTAGGCAGCGATATAGTCTGCTCGTGCGTTGCCGCACGGTGCGTCGCCGCGCGGTGCGAAGCGGAGAGCGAGGCCGCCGCCCGCGAGGCGGTCATCGTCGTCGATTTCGAAGCGGCCCTCGTCGTATCGGCGGTCAATCATGACGGCGAGCTGCTCGGCGTGTCGATAGCGCCGGGCCTCGAGACGGCCGCCCGATCGCTCCGCGCCTCGGCCGCCCAGATCCCGGAGATCAGGCTCGACGTGCCGCGCAGGGCGATAGGCAAGAACACCGCCCAATCGCTCCAGTCCGGCATCGTGCTCGGCTACGGCGGCCTCGTAAACCGCCTGGTCGAGCTGATGTCTGCGGAGATGGGCGGGCCAGCCATGGTGATAGGCACCGGCGACGAAACCGGACGGGCGGTGCTCGAGAG
Organism: Spirochaetota bacterium; assembly: GCA_003247225.1. GTDB lineage: Bacteria > Spirochaetota > Spirochaetia > Treponematales > UBA12059 > SZUA-370. The sequence continues at coordinate 3,718 of QKAK01000147.1, forward strand.
CGCGGGCTATACGCGCTTCATCCCGAACCTGGCCCTCGACGGACTGGCCATACTGGCGGAGCGCAACCGCGAGGCCAGGCGCTGACCGGGCGACGCCATGGCGATCTGGGTTCCGATAGCTCGGCTGTTGACAAAAGACGCGCCGTTCTGTATAAAGTGCGGGCGTCACGAATGGCGGCGTAGCTCAGTCGGCAGAGCAAACGGCTCATATCCGTTGTGTCGAGGGTTCAATCCCCCCCGCCGCTACATCGTAGAAGAGGCCGCCCCCCGGGGCGGCCTCTTCGTATCTATACAGCTCAGGAGCCGCAGTGTCATCGATCGAATGGAAAGAGAAGGCGTACGACGACGCGTACTCAGAGACGCTCGCCAGCCTGGAGCGCAAGCGGGCGGAGGATCCGGGGTTCTCGGCCGACGACGCGAGGGGCGTGCTCAAGCACCTCTATATCCAGGACGGCAACGACTGGGTCGGCCGAGGCGAGCTGCAGGACATATCGATACAGGCGACGATAGACGCCTACGAGCGCTTCATCGCCGAGTGGGAATCGGGACGGGACCGCTAGCCCCTACGCGTCGACGTTGTCGTTGAAGATAGCGTCGAAGTCGTGGCCTATGCGCTTGAACACCTCGACGATATCGGGGTCGAAGTGCTTGCCTCCGTCGGCGACGATCAGGAGCGACGCGCGCGCGTGGTCGAACGGCAGCTTGTAGCTCCGCCTCATCCTGAGCGCGTCGTAGACGTCCGCCAGGGCGACGATGCGGGCCGGCAGAGGAATCATCGAGCCGACGAGGTTGTAGGGGTAGCCGGTGCCGTTCCACCATTCGTGGTGCGACTGCGCGATCTGCTTGGCCATCGGGTTCGGGTAGCTCGACAGGATGAAGGCGCCGTTGATCGTATGCTCCTTCATGATGTTCCACTCGAATTCGTCCAGCGGCCCCTTCTTGTTCAGGATGTCGTCCGGCGTGCCTATCTTGCCCACGTCGTGCATGGCCGCGAGGAAGCCGATGTTCTCGACGAAGTCGACGTCGACCTCGGGCCACTGGCCCGATTCGTACAGCGCCTCGGCCAACCGCTCTGCGTAGAGGTTGACCCGCTCTATGTGGCGCCCGGTATCGTTGTCCTTGAGCTTCGACGCCTCGAGCAGGCTGGAGAAGAGCCCGCGGATCAGCGCGTTGCGTTCCTCGGTCACGTCGTCGAGGAAGGCGACCCAGGCCATCGGGCGTCCGTCGCTCGCCGCGTCGGGCCTGAAGGGCATGATCGTCGTCTTGGCGAGCACGCTGCTCGAGTCCTTGGCCTTGAGCCTGATTTGGCCGTGCCAGCTATAGCCGCGCCTCGGGTCCTTGATCGCCATGTAGAGGTCCCGGGCGTGGGCCTGGTCGAGGAAGCGCCCGATCGCGCCGATAAGGGTAGGCTTACCGCTCGCGTGGAACGACTCCAGCAGCCGCTCGAACGGCTGATTCATGTATAGGAACGACAGGGAGCCGTCGAGTATCGCGACGGGGATCGGGACGAGCGAGTACGACGAGACGAGGTCCTTGACGATGCGCTTCAGCGTCCCGGCGTTGGCCGGCGCCGGCGCCTCGAGCTCTATCGGCGGGGCCGGCTCGGACTGGTCGAGCGATTCGACCGGCTCCAGCTCCTCGAGGAGCTCCGGCTCGTCCCGGGGCCTCACGGGACGGCTCCGCTCTGGGCCGCGGTTCGGCCCGCCGTCGCGGCGGCGGCCTCCTCGGCGTCGCTGCCGCGCAGGTACTCGAGCCCGGAGCCGCTCGAGGCCGGGCCGTCCCGCTCGTAGATACTAACGGCCAGCCTGGCCATCGCCGCGATAGGCGATCGCCTGCGCTCGGTGACGATCCTGAAGCCGGGGCGCTCGATCGCGGTCGACTCGAGCAGGTCGGCGTCCGGGCCGACGAACAGCGCCTCGGGATAGGCCTGGGTCAGCTCGATGAGCCGTGCGAGGCCGTCGTCGAAGGGGCCCGCGACGAGGCGCCCTCCGTCGTAGATGGCGAAATAGAATCGGGCGCGCTTGGCGTCTATGACGGGCACGAGTATGCGCGACGCGCCTTCCCAGTCGGCCGCTATGGCGTCCAGGGTCGGTACCGCTACGAAGGGCTTACCGAGCCCGAGCGACAGGCCCTTGACCGTGGCCATGCCGATGCGGAGGCCGGTGAACGAACCGGGGCCGCCGGAGCACGCGAGCAGGTCGAGCTCGGGAGGCGAAAGACCCGCCTCGCCGAGGCAGTACTCCACCGCGCTCATCACGCGCTCGGCGTGCCTGAAGCCGGCGTCGACGGAGACGCTCGCGAAGCCCGGGCCGGCGGCGTGGCCATGGCCGCGTTCCTCCCGGTACGGATGCTTCGGGGCCTCGGGGCCGCGCGCGCCGCTCCCGATCGAGCGCCCGGCGCCGACCGATAGGACGTCCCCGGAACAGTCGACGGCTAGGACGTTCACGCCAGCGCCCCTTCGAGCGCCGAGCCGCTGATGGTGACGACCCGGGAGCCGTCTTCCGACGGCTCTATGTCGATTACGACCGCGTCGGGAGGCATCGCCTCGGCGACCCGCTCGCTCCACTCGACGGCGCAGACGCCGTCGCCGTAGAAGTAGCGCTTGGCGTCCAGCTGGTCGAACTCGTCGGCGGACGACAGGCGGTAGGCGTCGAAATGGTAGAACGGCCTGTCGCCGTCGTATTCGTTGATCAGGGTATAGGTCGGGCTGGTCACCGGGGCGGAGACGCCGAGGCCGCGGGCGATGCCGCGGCACATCGCGGTCTTGCCCGCGCCGAGCCCGCCGCGGAACGCTATGACGGTGCCGGACGGGGCCGCCTCGCCTATCCGCTCGCCGAGGCGCTCGGTCGACTCGACGTCGGGGCACTCGAGGCGTATCAGGGTAGGGCCCCGCGCTTATCCAGGTCGGATATGAACAGCTTGAGCTTGGACATGAACGGCATCACCGGGTAATCCAGGTCGACGACGACGGTAGCGCTCACGTCGACGCCGCCGGTGGGCTTATGCTCGAGCACGAACTCGACCGGGACGTTCCTGGTCTGCTGCATGATCTCGACGACCGCGTCGGCCTTGAATTCCCTTCGGTAGTAGATATGCGTTTCCTTGCGCAGGATATTCGTGAGCTCGACTATCTTCATCGTTGAAATTGTATGTACGTTGGCTCCGACGGTCAAGTGCGACCCGTCGCGCGGCGCCGGGATGCGTCGCGCGGCGACGGGCGGCTACGTCCGCGCGGCGTCCCGGCGGCGTCAGTCGTAGCCGTAGACGACCGAGCGTATCTCGTTGATCGTCTTGCGCGAGGCCTTGACGAACTTCATATGCATCAGCGCCCCGTTGCGCGTCTTGCTGACGCGTACGACCGACGCGTAGGCCGAGCGCTGGCCGGCGCCCAGGTCGAACTCGACCTTGACGAATTCCCCGACGTTGGCCGGGCTCATCGTCTGCAGCGACAGGCCGCCGCCGGAGAGGTCGGTGATGATGCCGGCGACCGCCGCCCGCTCGACCTGCACCGTCTTGACGACCTTGCCCTTGTCGCGGGCCGCCCGCACGTGGACCAGATAGAACCGGCCCGATAGCCTGACCTCGCTGCGCTGGTGGCGCCTGGCGGGTAGCGGCTTGATGCGGTCGCTGTGCGATATGGACAGGAATTTCTTGCCGTCGATGTCGACCATGCCGCGCGAGCGCGACTGGAAGCTATAGCCGACGTGGTTGCCCGAATAGAAGTACAGCGTCAGCTTGGAGCCGCGCGGCACGCGTATCGGCGAGCCGAAGGCGTCGAGGGCCGGTTCCAGGTACATCGCCCGGGACTCGTTGACGATCAGGATCGACGAGTAGTGGGCCTCCTTAGCCGTGACTATGGACAGCGGCGTCTTGGGCTTGAGCTGCCTGCTCGAGCGCGGCGCCGACCCGGAGCTCGATCGGGATCCGAGGGCCTCGCGTATAGCGAACAGGCGATGCTTCTGCTCCTCTGCCATGTCCTCGGTCTCGGCGTGGCGCTCGATGTACTTGAAGGCGTTGCGCATGAAGGCGTCCAGCAGCGACTTGCTGCCGAACACCGATTGCGGGCTCGTCACGCCGAGCTTGCGGGCGTAGAATTCGAGGAATTCGGCCTCCGCGGAGGAGAAGCCGGCTTCCTCGGCGCGCCGCCTGAACGCGCCGCCGGACAGGTTCTGCGGCCGCCTCTGCCCGAGCGACCCGCCCTTGCCGGCGACGGCGTTCTTGATCAACGAGTAGACCACGAGGGCCAGGATCAAGGCTCCGGCGGCGATCAGGAAATTCCTGCTGTCCGCCGGGTTCTCCTGCTTCCAGTACGCCTGGGCCAGGAGGACGCGAGCCTCGAAGGGGGGCATCATCGGTCCCCGACGGCCGCCCGGACGGCGGCGTAGAACGAATCGAGCCTCGGCCTGATCTCGTATTCCGCGAGGTCGCCTATGAGCACGCCGTCCTTATCCTCGAAGGCCTGGGCCAGTTCCTTGAGGACGCCGTTCAGCTGCCCGTAGAACTCGGGTATCGCGACCCCGGATATCTCGGTCGGGGCCCGGGCCGACTCGCGGGCGTACTCGGGCATGATCCGCACGGTCTTGTTGATCAGCTCGACGGCGAGCACCATGGTCCGCATGGCGTCGGCGTCCTTGCCGGTCTGCAGGCGCACGGGCACCTCGGACAGGTCGTCCTTGATGGCGTCGAAGATACGGGCCGCCGCGAGCATCGCCTCCTCCGGGTCGCGCAGCTCGGCGAGCCGCTCGCCGAAGAAGGCGGTCATGCCTTCCGAGAGGCGGGACAGTTCAGCCGTCGGCCCGCCGCTCTCGAGGCGCTCGCCGAACGCCTCGACGAAGGACGCTTCCTCGGCGGAGAAGATGCCGGCGAACCCAGCTTGGAACGACTTCCAGGCGGTCCGGGCCGACGCGGCCGCCTCGTCGTCGCCGGTGGCCGTCGCCTCGGAGGCGGCGCGCACCAGCTCGAGCAGCGACTCGAGGCCGCGGGCCTTGAGCCCGGCCGCGCTCTCGGCGATCAGGCTCACCGTCCCCGGCCCGTCGGCGCTCCCGGCGCAGGCTTCGGCCAGCTCCTCGGGGCTCAGCGAGCGGCCGTTCAGGTCCACCTCGACGATGATCGCGCCCATCGCCTCGGCCCTCTCGTCGAGCTCGGCCAGCACGTCGCCTATCGTCCGCCCTGCTATGGCCGCCTCGGCTGCCGTCCCATTCATCAAGAATTCCATCGATCGCTCCTGCCTGCCGTCATTTACCTTGGCTCGTATTGAAATTATCCCACGCGCTCGAGGTGCTTTCCATCTGCCCGAGAGCGCCCTCCATCTGCCCGTACTGACGCTTCAGCTCGGCCTCCTTCTTGGCGAGCTTGTCCTCGAGCGTCTCGATCTCCTTCTGCTGGCGGGTGATCTGCGAGTCGAGGGTGCCGGTCCTCGTCGTGACGATGCCGCCGGTCTCCACGTACGCCTTCATCATGGCGTCGAGCCTGAAGGCCGCGCCGGAGTCCATCAGTAGGTCGCCGTCCGTGTCGAAGCCGAACAGGTCCTTGACCCGGCCGAAGCTCGTCTGCAGCGCCTTGTCGAGGGCGGCCTCGTCGATCTCGAGGTAGCCCCTGAGCCTGGCCGCGTCGTAGGAGCCGCCGCGCCTAGAGTCGGTGGTGATGCCGAAGGCGGCCAGCTGGTCCATGCCGCCGCCTGTCGGGTACGCGTCCATCATAGTGCGCTGCATGCTCGTGCGCAGCTGCGACAGCGTCGTATCGCCTTGGAACAGGCCGAGCCGCTCGGCGTAGGCCTTCTTCTCGTCGGCGGTGAAGTATTCGATCTCAGCCAGCACGCTCTCGTCCTTGCGCGCCAGGATGTTCAGCTCGGCCATCAGCCTATTGTAGTTGCCCACCAGATCGATGACCGCCTCCTTGGCCGCCTCGCGGTCAGGCTCCACCTTGAGCTTGACCGGATCGTCGGAGGCTTGCCACAGGTTGACCGTGAGGCCGGGCACCAGGTCCGAGATGGCGTTGCCCGGTCGGGTCACCTCGATGCCGTCCATGACGACGACGGCGTCGCCGGCGGTCTGCACCGGGTTCTTTGGCCGCAGCCCGGCGGTCTCGGTCGGGTCGTAGACGCGCGCCGAGCG
>QKAK01000127.1 GCA_003247225.1 Spirochaetota bacterium
TGAGCCTGGCGCCCTCCCCGAGGTCCGACCGAGTGAAGCGCAGGTCGTCGAGGCTTATCGATTGGTTCACGGTACTTGCCCCGGTCATGAACCTCGTGGAGGTCGATTCTACTGAGAATTCGTCGAATTGATGACGGGACGCTGAGAGCGTCGATGGGCTGACGTCGTCGAAAGCGGGTGCGAACGACGAGTCGCCGAAGATGTACCGTATGCTTGAATCGGTCGAGAAAGCCTTGAGCGAGTATCGAGCCGTAGGCATCGTTGCCGGGCTGTCGAGAATGAATCCTGTTTCGTTCGGGTCGAAGCCGGCCCAGCTTCCGGATGGCGCGTCGAGTCGGATAAATTGGCCGTGACTAGCCGTAGTTGGGCCGGACTGAGCGGTAGAAGCGCTTCCTATCGAATCCCATGCCGCGTGGGGAGCGCCTTCCAGGTACGGATCCCCCGCCAGGTTGACCAGCTCGAGTCGCCAGACGCTCTCGTCGGCGGCAAGGGTATAGCCGCCTGACGCGACTACCGTCCCTACCGTGCCGTCCTCGCTGAGCGTCATGTACTGGAACGAGTTGCCGGAACGACCGCGCCAGGCCCAGTCCCAGATCGCCGGGCTGTCCAGGCCTATCGTCGAGCCTTGGTCCGAGGCCGGCGGCGGGGCGGACAGGCTATGGGCCGCGATGTAGTTCGTCGTCGTATCGTCGTACTCGGGCCCGAACGACTCGGGGAAGAGGCTCGATATCCAGTCGCACGACGACAGGGCCGTCAGGCAGGACAGCAAGGCGCTTATCGCTATGATCGCTCGGGAACGGCGGCGCATACCCATACTATACCTCATTATCGGCGCCGCTTCCCGTTCCGTGTACTCGGACCGCGGGCTTACAGCCTGACGAGCCGGTAGTCGCGCGAGCCGAGGCCTATCCGCTCGCCGTGGGCCATCTGGAGCTCGCTGCGGGTCTCGGGGTGCATCGCGGTGAATTTGTCGTCACCGGGACCGGCCTTGCCGTCGAGGACGGAGCCTGGCCAGACGGGGGCGGCCTTGACGAGGTCGAAGGCGGCCTGGTCGATCGCGACCGGGTCGGTCGACGCCAGGAAGCCGATGTCCGGCACGACAGGCGCGTCGTTCCACGGGACGCAGTCGCAGAGCGGCACGACCTTCTGGACTATGCTGACGAACCATAGCCTGCCGGGGCGGTCCTGCGCGGCCCGCTTGTCGAGCACGGCGCCGAGGGCGTACTCGGTCATCTTCTCGGTGAATTCCTCGATGCCCACGTCCCAGTCCATGCCTATCGCCTTGGGCGCGCAGACGGTCATGCACTCACCGCAGCCTATGCAGGCCTCCTGGTCTATCGTCGCCTTCGAGCCCTTGTCCTTGGCGAGCGTCGCGGCGCCGGTCGGGCAGACGGAAGCGCACTGGCCGCAGGACACGCAGCGTTCCCGGTTCACCTGGAACTTGACGCAGTGCTGCTCGCGCTTGCCGATGAACGGGGCGCAGCCCATCGCGAGGTTCTTGATCGCCCCTCCGAAGCCGGCCATCTCGTGACCCTTCACGTGGGACAGGACTATCATGCTGTCGGCGGCGAGTACGCCGCCGGCTATCTTTGCGGACTTGAGCCTGGAGGCCGCGGCGGCCTCCGGCGGGAAGGGAACCTCGCGCCAGTCGTCGCCCTTGAGGCCGTCGGCTATGACGACCGGGGCTCCGCAGACCTCGGGCACGAAGCCGTGGGCTATAGCGGTGTTCAGGTGGTCGATCGCGTTCGAGCGCGAGCCCGAGTACAGGGTATTCGTGTCGGTGAAGAAGGGCTTGGCGCCTCTGGCCAGGGCCGCGTCGGCGGCCGCCCGCGCGAACACGGGGCTGATGTACGCGTCGTTACCGAGCTCGCCGAAGTGTATCTTGACGGCGCATAGGTCGTCCTTACGGACGGCGTCGGGAGCGGTCTCGGCCAGCTTGGCCAAGAGCGTCCGGATCTTGGCCACGGAGCTGGTCCTGGCGTTCCTGGAGCGGGCGTCGAGGTAGTATACGGGTACGGGCATGGCGTTTCCTTCTGGCTCTGGTATGTCCGTCCATGATAGCCTAAACGCATGATGGATGGAAGACGGGGACCCTGGCTCAGGGGCGTGGCGGCGCACGTCTACGCCGACTACCGCCGCGACCGCGTCTTCGTCGTAGGCAGGCTCGACGACGGGCGGTCCTTCGCCGCGGAGGACTCGTCATGGCGGCCCGCCGTCTACCTCTCCGCAACGGACGCCGCGTCCGCCCAGCCCCGCTTCGGCGGGTACCGCTTCGAGACCTGCGGGCTCGAGGCGATCGACGGGCGCGAGCTCGTCGCGTGGACCGCTCCGGGCTTCGGGGCCTACCGGGACGCCGTCGCGGCGCTTGAGCGGGCCGGCGCGACGGTCCACGGCTCCGGCTCGATCGCCGACCTATACCGCGCCGACCTCGGCCTGGCCCTCGGCGTCCGCGTCTCCGGCGACGAGCGGCCGGGCCGACGCGTCGGCCTCGTGCTGGCCGACGCGGCCGTCGAGGCCGACCCGGACGCCGCCGCGCCGCTTTCGATCCTGTCCCTGGACATCGAGACCGACGAGTCGGA
>QKAK01000223.1 GCA_003247225.1 Spirochaetota bacterium
AGGAAGGCATGTACTCGCCGATGGAGATCGACGAGGACGACTACTACATCAAGCCGATGAACTGCCCGTTCCATATGATGATCTACAAGAACGGCGTCCACTCCTACCGCGAGCTGCCGATGCGCTGGGCCGAGCTCGGCACCGTATACCGCTACGAGCGCTCGGGCACCCTCCACGGCCTGATGCGCGTCCGGGGCTTCACCCAGGACGACGCGCATATCATCTGCACCCCGGATCAGATCGAGGACGAGATAGCCGAGGTGCTGCGCTTCTCGCTGCACATGCACAAGACCCTCGGCTTCAAGGACATCAAGGCCTACCTGGCGACCAGGCCGGCAGGGGACGGCGCGGTCGGCGCCCCGGAGATGTGGGACAAGGCGCTCGAGAGCCTGCGCAAGGCGGTCGACGCCCAGGGCCTGGCCTACGAGATGGACGAGGGCGGCGGCGCCTTCTACGGACCCAAGATCGACCTCAAGGTCAAGGACGCGATAGGCCGCGAGTGGCAGCTGACCACCATCCAGTTCGACTTCAACGAGCCCGAGCGCTTCGACCTGACCTACGTCGACGCCGACGGCCAGAAGAAGCGGCCCTACATGGTCCACCGGGCCCTCCTCGGCTCGATCGAGCGCTTCTTCGGCGTGTACCTCGAGCACACCGCCGGCGCCTTCCCGATCTGGCTGGCGCCCGAGCAGGCCGTGGTCATACCGGTCGGGCCGGACTTCGCCGACTACGCCGCCGAGGTGGCCGCCGGGCTCAAGAAGGCCGGGCTGCGCGCGAGCGCCATGCTGTCGGACGAGCGCATGAACGCCAAGATACGCGACGCCCAGAAGCAGAAGGTCCCGTACATGCTCGTCGTCGGGGCCAAGGAGCGCGACGAGGGCGTCGTCGCCGTGCGCGTCCGCGACGGGCGCCAGCTGCCGGCGATGCCCGCGGCCGAGTTCGTCGCCATGGTGCGCGGCCTCGTCGAGGCGCGGTCGCTGGAGCTCTAGCCGCCCGAGGGGGCGCCATGGATACGCGTTCGAGGAGCCTGGCCGCGAGGCTAGCCGTCGTGGCCGGGCTCGGCTTCCTGTCCTGCTCGCTGTTCGTGGCGGTCCGCTACTGGCTGACCGGCAGGTTCGCGCAGGGCTACCTGCTATGGAACCTCCTGCTCGCGGCTACGCCCGTCGCCATAGCCTGGGCCGGCCTGTGCCTGTCGTTCAGCCGTTCCGGCGACGGGCGCGCCGGCCGCCGCGCCCGGGCCGCCGCGATGGCCGCCTTCGTCGCGTGGCTGATCTTCTACCCGAACGCGCCGTACGTCTTCACCGACTTCATCCACGTCGTCAGGCGGGCCGGGCTCGGCTCCGTCGCGGCGCCATGGCTGTCCGAGTACGACCTGCTCTGGTACGACATCGTGATGAACGCGGCCTTCGCGTTCGTCGGGCACTACCTGGGCCTCGTGTCGATGTACCTGATGCACGGGGCGGTCAGGCGGCTCTTCGGTCGGACGGCCGGCTGGGCGGCGATGGCCCCGGCCATCCTCCTGTCGGGCCTGGGCATACACCTGGGCCGCTTCTCGCGCTTCAACAGCTGGGACCTGCTGATCCATCCGGTACAGGCCGTGCGCGTCCTGCGCGAGTCGATAGCCGACCCGGCCGCGCTCCTGTTCTCCACGGCCTTCTCGCTGTTCATAGCGCTGACCTACCTGGTCTTCTACGTCGTCAAGCGCGGCGACATAGGCGAGCTCGACGGCTAGGCGGCTGCCGCCGGCTAGCCGGCGGCAGCCGCGCGGGACTCAGGACTCTACGGCCGTTAGGGCGGCCATCGCCGCGGCCGGGTCGTTCGCTATGATCGAGTCGACGCCGAGGGCGGCCAGGCGGCGTACCTCGGCCGGATCGTCCACCGTCCAGGCCTGGGCCCGCACGCCGTGGGCCGCCAGCTCGGCCGCGTTCTCGACCGTCAGGAAGGAGTGGCGCGGGTTCAGGTAGGCCGCTCCGTGAGCCTTGCAGTAGGCGCCGGCGCCGAGCAGCCACGCGGATTCGATGAAGGCTATCTCGGCCTCGGGACAGAGGCGGGCGCAGGCGGACGCCGACTGGTGGTTGAACGACGAGAAGATCGCGCGCCGCTCGAGGCCGCGCGCGCGTATCATCGCGACGAGCCGCTCCTCCATGCCCGGATAGCGGTAGACGCCGTTCTTGAGCTCTATATTAGTGACTACGCCGGTCCCCGTGACCAGGTCGAGGTACTCGTCGAGGGTCGGTATCGGGTTCCTTCCGTACTCGCCGACGAAGGCGGCGCTCGCGTCGAGCTCGCGCAGCTGGGCGAGGCTCATGTCGCGTACCCGACCGGAGCCGTCGGTCGTACGGTCGACCGTCTCGTCGTGGATCACCACGAGCTCCCCGTCCGAGCTCATCTGCACGTCCAGCTCTATCCCGTCGCAGCCCGTCCCGAGCGCCGCCTCGAACGAGCGCATCGTGTTCTCCGGATACCTGGCGCTGACGCCCCTGTGGGCGAAAATCCTGGTCATGGTCTATGCTTCCTTCCGTCTGAGATCGCCGGGGATCGGGCGGGGCCGGTGGAGCCTCGCACTATTACCCTGGTGATCACGTCCGGGGCCCGGTCGCCCGGCTCTGCGCCCCCCGCGCCGCCGGGGGGCGAGCCGTCCGGGCCCGCCCCGTCGTCGGCCTTGGCCATCCTCGCGGCCAGCATCGCGAAGGCGTTGTGGCCCTTCTCGACGATGTAGTTGTCGACCGTGGTCAGGCCTATCGACGACAGCCTCGACGGGAAGACGTTGTCGAAGCCGCAGACGCTGTAGTCCCCCGGTATCGAGAAGCCGGCCTCGCTGATCGCGTCGATGACGCCGTAGGCGACCATGTCGTTGACGCCGACG
>QKAK01000067.1 GCA_003247225.1 Spirochaetota bacterium
AGGAGATCAGCGTCGCGAGCCGGGAGCAGGACACGGGCACCCAGCAGATCAACCAGGCGATAGCGCAGCTGGACACGGTGATCCAGCAGAACGCGGCGCTGTCGGAGGAGTTCAGCGCGACGAGCGAGGAGATCGCGAGCCAGGCGACGATGGTCGCGGGCACGACCGAGGAGCTCGCGGCCCAGGCCGTGCGGCTCAAGGAGGTCATGGCCTTCTTCAAGGTCGGGTCGGCCGCGCCCGCCGGCGCCTCGTCCGCGCGGGCGCCCCGGACGACGACCGAGCCGCCGGTCGAGAAAGCGCCCGCGAAGCCGGCGACGAGGGGCGTGGCGATCAAGAAGCCGTCGACCGCGATAACCCTCAAGGCAGCGCCCAGGCGCGACCGGGATGACGATGACGATTTCATCGAGTACTAAATCGAGGATTAAGGGAAGCGAGGCCAGGACTTGAAGATTAGAACCGCCTTTTCGCTGTTCGTAGCGATCGTCCTCATAGTAGGGGTGTCTGCGTCCCTGCTTATGGGCATCATACCGGCGCGCGGCTATATCCAGGAGAATTTCTACGCTAGCGTCGGCAATATAGTCGACGCGTCGAAGTCGGGCATACAGACCGAGATCGCGCGCGGCTGGGAAGTGTCGCTAGCGCTGGCTAGGAATCCGTTCCTGGCCGACTGGCTGGTCGGCGACGAGCGGGACGCCGCCGTCGGCCGCAAGGTACTGTCGATGGCCGTCGAGTACGCGTCGCGATCCGGGTTCTCGTCGAGCTTCATCGCGAACCGGAGCACAGGCTCGTTCTACTCAGGAGACAAGCTCATCCAGGTACTGTCGCCCGCGAGGGCGGACGACTCCTGGTTCTTCGACGTGCTGGGCTCCGATAAGGAACTGACCTTGAACCTCGACTATAACGAGCAGCTCGGGTCGACGTCGCTCTGGTTCAATACCCAGGTGCTGCGGGGCCGGGCGGTCATCGGCGTCGCGGGCATCGCGCTATCCATCGACAAGGTCGTCAGCGACTTCAAGGCCGCAGTACCGAGCCCGAACAGCCGGCTGCACCTGGTCGACTCGGCGGGCATGGTGGTCGTCTCGTCCGACGACGGGTCGATCGGCAAGGAACTGCGCGCGCTGGTACCCGAGGCGACGGAAGCCGTCGCGGGCCTGTCCGGCGTACGGGTCTTCGAAGACCCGGCCTTCGGGCCGACCCTGCTGTCCGAGGAGCCTATCCTCGAATCCGGTTACTCGATCGCCTTCGTCGGGCCGGTATCGGACTTCGTACCCTCGTTCATCAGCCTGAGCGGCGGCTCTATCCTGTTCACCGCCGTTTTCGCGGCCCTCGTCGTCACCGGAGCCGTGCTATTCATCTCGAGGCGCTTCGCCGCGCCGATCATGGAGATGAACCGGCTGGCGCTCGGGCTGGCCTCCGGGGACCTGAGCGTCAGCGCCGACGCGGCGATCGCGCGGCGCAGGGACGAGATAGGGACGCTGGCCGAGTCGATGGGCGCGACGATGGCTAGGCTGTCGGGCGTCGTCTCGGAGGTACAGGCCACCGCCAACAAGGTCGCCAGCGAGTCCGGCGATATGTCGTCGGCCGCCAGGCAGATGGCGACCGGCATAGCCGGCATAGCCGACTCGAGCCAGCAGCTGTCCCAGGGCGCCTCCGAGCAGGCCGCCAGCGCCGAGCAAGTATCCGCCAGCGTCGAGGAGATGGCCGCCAACATCAAGCAGAACGCCGACAACTCGTTCCAGACCGAGAAGATCGCGACCAAGGCCGCCGGCGACGCCAGGCAGGGCGCCGAGGCCGTCGCCCAGACGGTACGGGCTATGCGGCAGATAGCCGAGAAGACCGCGATCATCGAGGAGATAGCGCGCTCGACGAACATGCTGTCGCTCAACGCGAGCATCGAGGCGGCGCGCGCGGGCGAGCACGGCAAGGGCTTCGCGGTGGTCGCGAGCGAGGTCGGTAAGCTGGCCGAGCGCTCGAAGACGGCGGCCGGGGAGATATCGGAGCTATCGAAGCAGAGCGTCGACGTAGCGGAGAAGGCCGGGCTAATGCTCCAGAGCATGGTACCCGATATCCAGAAGACCGCTGAGCTAGTGCAGGAGATCAGCGTCGCGAGCCGCGAGCAGGACACGGGCACCCAGCAGATTAACCAAGCGATCGCCCAGCTAGACACGGTAATCCAGCAGAACGCGTCGATATCCGAGGAATTCAGCGCGACGAGCGAGCAGATCTCGAGCCAGGCGATGATGGTAGCGGAGACGACCGAGGACCTCGCCGCGCAGGCCGCCAAGCTGAGGGACGTCGTCGCGTTCTTCAAGCTCGGCGACGACGGCGCGGCCGAATGACGGCGGAGGAGAGCGCATGAGACAATACCTGACGTTCGAACTGGACGGGCGGCGTTACGGCGTGCCGGTCGAATATATCAATTCAGTGCTCGATCCCCAAGCCATTACGCCGTTACCCCATGGCTCGACGCTCGTCACCGGGCTAACGAACGTGCGCGGCAACGTGGTCCCCGTATTCGACCCCCGCGAGACGCTACGGCGCACCAAGGTCGAGGACGACC
>QKAK01000180.1 GCA_003247225.1 Spirochaetota bacterium
GGCCGCCGTCATCCTGTGGTGCATCCTGCTCAGGCGGGGCGGCCATCGCAAGCCGTGGCGGCAGTACCGCTCGGCCCTGCTGCTCGGCGCCTTCGGCTTCGCGCCCCAGGCCGGGCTGTTCTTCGTGACGGTCAAGTTCATCGACCCGGGCCTCGCGTCCCTGCTCCTGTACCTGTACCCGGCCTTCGTCGTAGCCGTCTGGTTCCTGTTCTTCGGCCGCAAGCCCAGGCGCGAGCAGGTCGCGGCACTCGTCCTATCCGGGGCGGGCTGCGTCCTGACCCTGTGGACGAGGGGCTCGTACCCGCTCGTCGGCTACCTGCTCGGCCTGTCGGTCGCCGTCAGCTACGCCGGCTACCTCGTCGTCGGCGAGCGAGTCACCGTAGGCATCGACTCGACCTTCCTGACGGCCAACCTGATGACGGTGTCCGCCGCGATCTACTGGATCGTCACGCTAGCCTCGGGCTCGTTCTTCCTGCCCACGTCGATCGCGTCGATCGCGGGCGTCGTCGGGATAGCCGTGGTCGGCTCGGTCATCCCGATCGTCACGCTGTTCGCTTCGATACGTATCATCGGCTCGTCGGACGCGTCGCTCGTGTCTACGATAGAGCCGCTGTTCACCGTGAGCCTGTCGGCGCTGCTGCTCGGCGAGCGGCTGACGCCGCTCCAGCTCGGAGGCGGGGCGCTGATCCTGCTCGGGGTGCTGCTACTGAACCTGCGGAAGCGCGAGGCGAAGCCGGCCGGCTGACGCGCCGCTGGGCCGGGCCGGCGCTACAGCGCCGACTCGAGGCTCCTGGCCAGCTTGACGAGCTCGCCGTCGTCGAATTCAGGCGGCACGATGGACGGGGATCCGGGCTCGGGCGACACGAGGGCGCCGCCGGCGAGGGCGGCCCTGAAGAACGCCTCGTAGCGATCGTCAGGTACCCTGGCGCGTAGGTACGGGCCCTCGCGCTCGAAGAAGGCGGCCATGCGGCGATCGAAACGCTTCCATAGCGCCTCGTCATAGCCGTCGGCGGCCGCCGATTCGAGGCTCGCGAGCCCGCGGGCCGCCGCCAGGCAGGCCAGGGCCGGTACGAGGTCGCCCGGCTCGGCCGCGAGCGCCTCAGCGGCCGGGCTACCGTCGCGGGCCGCGAGGCAGGCCGGGGCGAAGGGCCTGGGGCAGGGCAGGCGCGGCATCACGAGGTCGCGGTCGGCCGGTACCGGCGCGAAGGGCCTGGCGAGGTGCGGCGCTTCCCCCGGCGACCGCCCGGGAACGCGCGCGCCCGCGCGGGCCGCCGCGGCGACGGCTCTCTCGTCGCTCTCGAAGACCCGCACCGTGCCGAAGCCCGGCCAGGCGGCCGAGACGGCCTTGGCCAGGCGTGCGTCGTACAGCCCGGGATAGGGCCGCAGGAGCCCCTTGTCGGCGGCGTTGGACGCGGCCGTGCGCGTCAGGCGGTCGCGATGGCCGAGTATGCCCCGCCCGTCGTCGAGCCACAGGTCGAGGAAGCGCCTGCCGTCGGCGGCGTAGAGCCGGTTGCCGCGCGTCCGGCGTATAGGCGGCAATAATCGCAATAGATCGCTCATCGCTTCTCCGTGGCTAGTCGCCCATGCGCTCAAGCTTCTTGGTGAATTTCGGGAAGAACTGCAGCGTCCGCCCGGTCTCGAAGCGGACGGTCACGCAGACCCCGGCCTCGCCGGCCGGCGCCACCCTGGCCACGTAGCCGGCCCCGTGGTCGTCGTGGTAGACGCGGGTGCCGGTCTTCCAGGCTCCGGCCGCCTCGGCCATCGACAGGTCGAGCTTGCCGCCGAAGGGCCTGAGCATCTCCCGCGGCACCTCGGCGAGGAAGCGCGACGGCTGGTACTCCATGATCCTGCCCCGGAACAGTCGGCGCCTGCAATAGGTGATATGGAGCTCGTCCTTGGCCCTGGTCAGCGCCACGTAGAACAGGCGGCGCTGCTCCTCGAGGTCGTCGCCCTCGTCGTCGTCGCGGGGGAAGAGCCCCTGCTCCATGCCGGCGATCACGACCACCGGGAACTCGAGGCCCTTGGTGTTGTGCATCGTGATCAGGGTCACCGCGTCCTGCGATACCTCTCCCGACGACATCGCGCGGTCGAGCTCGACCGCCTCGAGGAAGGCCGAGAGCCCCTCCCGGGTCGCCGGATAGTCGCTCGCGGCGTTGACCAGCTCGTCGAGGTTGGCCGTCTTCTGGGAACCGGCTATGTCGTCCTGGTCCTTGTGGTACCGGAGCAGGCCGGATTCGCGTACCGCGTACTCGACGACGGCGGACAGTCGCTCGGCGCCGGGAGCCACGGGCGGCGGGATGCTCGGCCCTGGCGCGTCGTCGGGCAAGGCTCGCCCGACGACGTCGGGCAGGTCGAGCGCGTCGAGCCCGTCGCCGCGGCCGCCGCCAGGGGCGCCGAGCCGCTCGGCCAGCCGCTTCATCAGCGCGGCGAACGCGGCGAGGCCGGCGCGGGCCTTGGCTGACTTGGCCTGAGCCTCGGCGGCCGCCGCGACCAGGTTGCCGTCGCCTCGGAACGCCGCCTCGACGACGGCCTCGAGGCTAGCCTCGCCGACGCCTCGCGCCGGCTTGTTCGCGACGCGCCTGAAGGCCACCTCGTCCCGCGGGTTCGACGCCAGGGCCAGGAGCGCGAGGGCGTCCTTGACCTCCTCGCGCTCGTAGAAGCGCAGCGCGCCTACCAGGCGGTACGGTATGCCGGCCGGCGGGAAGGCCCGCTCGAAGGCGAGCGACTGGGCGTTGGTCCGGTATAGGATGGCCACGTCGGAGAACGAGCCGCCCTTGCGCAGGTGGGCGTCTATGACGCGTACGCAGTAGGCGGTCTCCTCGTCGTGGTCGCGGAGCACCGCGAGGGTCGGCTTCTCGCCGCCCTTCCTCGTCGCGCGGAGCGTCTTCCCGAGGCGGCCCTCGTTGTTCTCGACCACGCGGCTGGCGATGTCGAGGATGCTCTGGTAGGAGCGGTAGTTGCGCTCGAGCTTGACGACCGAGGTGCGCGGGAAGACCTCGGGGAAGCTCAGGATGTTCCTGACCTCGGCGCCGCGGAAGCGGTAGATGCTCTGGTCGTCGTCGCCGACGACGCAGACGTAGGCGTCCGGCCCGGCGAGCGCCTTGAGGAGCTCGAACTGGGCGACGTTCGAGTCCTGGTACTCGTCGACCATGATCACGCGGAAGCGGGCGTGGACGCGCTCGCGTATGGCCGGCTCGCGATCGAGCACCCTGACCGGCAGCGATATCAGGTCGCCGAAGTCGACGTTGCCTGTCGCCCGCAGCCGGTTCTCGTACTCGGCGTAGCGGCGGCGGAAGTCCTTGCCGCCGAAGCCGCGCTCCAGGTCGGGCGCGTCGGGAGCCAGGCCGTAGTCCTTGGCCCGCGCGATCGCCGAGGCTATCTTGCCGGCCTCGGGCCGCGAGAGCTCCGGGAAGGCGGCCCGCAGCAGGGTGGTCGAGTCGTCGTCGTCGTAGATCGTGAAGTCGCGGTCCAGCCCCGCCGCCGCGGCGTTGCGCCTGAGGAACCAGGCGCCGAACGAGTGGAAGGTCCGCAGGTTGGCCCGCGCGCAGGCGGGCTCTATAGCGCAGGCACGCTCGCGCATCTCGGCGGCGGCCTTGTTCGTGAAGGTGACGGCCAGGATCGACTCGGGAGCGAGGCCGCGCTCGGCTATCAGGTAGGCTATCTTCGTCGTGATCACGCGGGTCTTGCCCGAGCCGGCGCCGGCGAGGATCAGCAAGTTGCCGTCCTCGTGCAGCACGGCCTCGAGCTGCTCCGGGTTGAGGCCGGCGAGGTACTCGGGGAGCGGTCCGGCCGCCCTAGCGGCCACGGGGCACCGCCTCGAGGTCGACGCCGCGCACCGCCGCTATGGTCACCCGCGCGACGTCGCCGGGAGCCAGGTCGCCGCCGACGACGACCACGGAGCCGTCGACGTCGGGGGCGTTCATGTAGCCGCGCGCTATGGCCAGGTCTTCGCCTTCGATGCGCTCCTCGACGAGCACGGCCTGCGCGGTACCGACGAAGCGCCCGAGCGCCGCCTCGGTGATAGGCCGCTGGGCGTCCTCGACCGCCTTCTTGCGGGCGGCCGCGACGCGCTTGGCCACGCGGCCGGGCATCGAGTAGGCGGGGGTGTCCTCCTCGCGGCTATAGGCGAAGGCGCCGAGCCAATCGACGCGGGCCTCGTCCTGGAAGTCGCGCAGCTCGGCGAACTCGTCGTCGCCCTCGCCGGGGAAGCCGACAAGGAAGGTCGAGCGTATGACCGCGCCGGGCAGGGCCGAACGTATGTCGGACAGCAGGCCGAGGTAACGGCCGGCGTCGCCCGAGCGGTTCATCGCGCGGAGCACCCGGCGCGAGGCGTGCTGGAAGGGCAGGTCGAAGTAGGGCAGTATCCTCGGGTCGCGCGAGCAGGCGTCGATGGCGCCCGAGGGGAAGCGGTCCGGATGGATGTACAGCATCCTGGCCCGCCAGTCGCCCGGCACCGAAGAGATCGAGGCGAGCAGCTCGGGCAGGAGCTGGCGCCCGGCGCGGTCCAGGCCGTAGGAGCCGAGGTCCTGCCCTATGACGCAGACCTCGTAGGCGCCCGCCGCGACGAGTTCGGCGAATTCGGCGGCGACGTCGTCGGGGTCCCGGGACGACAGCCCGCCGCGGATCAGCGGGATCGCGCAGAAGGAGCAGCGGTTATCGCAGCCCTCGGCTATCTTGAGGTAGGCCGACCGCGGGAAGCCCATCAGCTCGCCTCGGCGGGCCGGATCGTAGGGCCCGCGCTCCGGCGCTAGGCTCTGGCGACGGCCGCCGAGCGCCGCCTCGGCGGCCGCGACGGTCATCGACAGGTCTCCGTTACCGAAGACGCCGTCGGCCTCCGGCATATCGTCGCCGAGGGCCTCGGCATAGCGCTGGGCCAGGCAGCCAGCGACGAGCAGGCGCTTGCCAGGATAGGCGGCCTTCAGCGACAGCACGGCCTCGATCGATTCCTTCTTGGCGTCCTCGATGAAGCCGCAGGTGTTGACGATGACGAGGTCGGCGCCGTCCAGGGTCGGCGAGGCGGACCAGCCGGCGGAGACGAGCCTGGCGCCCATCTCCTCCGCGTCGACCTGGTTCTTGGCGCAGCCGTGGTTGTCTACGTAGAACGACTTCAATTGACGTTGTACACGCCGAGGCTCCAGGTGCCGTCCTCGGCCTGGGACCAGCGTATCTGCTTGACGGCGACCTCGCCCGGGGCGCCGAGCTCGACGTCGGCGCTCTGGCCGCCGGAGGCCTGGATGGTCAGCTTGCAGGCGGCGGCGTTGCTGGCCCACAGCTTGGCCGAGTTGTTGGCGGTGACGCTGATCTGGTCGCCCTTGTGGTAGTAGCGCTCCTCGCGGTCCTTGCGATCGATCTCGTGGCGGAACATCGCGTAGTTCCTGAAGGTCACGTTGACGACGAACGGATGGGGGCTGCGCTTGCCCGAGAAGATGATCGATTCCTGCGTGGACGGCCGCTCGGCGCCGGCCGGCGCGGCTACGACGGCCGGGGCCGCCGCGGACGCCGCGCCGCTATCGGCCGCCTCGGCGGCGCCCTGGTCGGCGGCGGATGGCAGCTCGCCGGCGAGGGCCGCGGCGGCCTTGAAGCGTATCATCGCGCCGCGCGACTCGTCGTTCTTCTGGAAGTCGACGATGAACGCGTACAGCTCGGCCTGGTTGTCCTTGTCGAGGTCGATCGCGCCTTCCTCGCCGAGCATGAAGCGCGAGACGCCGACGGGCGTCTCTATCGCCACGCGGTCGTCGATGCCGGTGAGCACGAGCCGGTAGACGTCGCCCGAGTACGGTACGAGCAGGGTGTCGCCCGGGTACAGGCGCGTCTCGAGCACGGCGGCGTCGAACTGGTGCTCGACCGGCTCGGCCCTCGTCAACGCGGGCTCGTCGTCGGCCGACTCGTCCGGGGCGAGCCTCAGGATCAGGAACCCGGCTACGCCGAGCGCAGCCAGGGCACCTACGGCAACGAGGGGCCAGATCGGCCTGCGCTTCGGCCGGAGCAGCTCCTGGATCGGCACCGGCTGCTCCTGGATGCGTATGCCCCTGAACGCCTGCACTATCGAGGCCGACTCGAGGCCGAGGTACTCGGCGTAGTTCCTGAGGAAGCCGATTATATACGGCTCGCCGGGGAATACCGAGAAGTCCTCGTCCTCCATCGCGGCTATATAGCGCTTAGCGATGTTCGTCTCGTCAGCGACGTAGTCGATGGTAAGGCCGCGAGCCTCGCGAGCCGTTCGTAGCTGTTCACCAATCGCGATAGCGTTCATGAATCCGTCGTCGCTCCCTAGTTATCGGAACTGAATAGGAAATTATTATACATATTGGCGGACGCCGGCGAATCGTAGATGAACCGCGTTCCCGGTATGTCCTGGTCGAGCTTGATAGCCTTGAAATCGTACGATATGAGGTCGCCGGCCAGCGTCACGCCCTCCATCCTGCGGATCAGCCGCGTCTCGGGCGCTATAGACAGCGTGATGGTCCTGAAGCCCTCGGCCACCGTGAGCCTCGAGAGCACGAGCCTGACCACGCTCTCCCCTTCCGAGCCGGGCAGCGGCGTCGGGGTCGGGCCGGTCTCGTAGGCTATCGAGTAGTTCCTGCCGAGCATGCGAAGCCCATCGCCGGTGGCGGCCGCGGCGGTCGCGGTCGCGCTGGTCTGCTGCGTCAGCACGGCCCGCAGCTCGGGCACGTAGACGGTCAGCTGCTGGCCGTCGTAGACGATGACCTGCGATGCCGGTTCGGAGAAATCCATGCGCATCAGCGACGGCGCCTTGTAGATCACGGCGCCGGCCATCAGCTGGTCGCCGGCCTTCACCTCGACGGTCGCCTCGTAGTCCTTGATCGCGGCGTAGCGTTCCGAGACTCCCTTGAAGAAGTCGCTGGCGGTGAGTATGTCCTGCGCCATCGCGGGCGCGGCGGCGAGCATGGCCGCCAGAACGATCGAAGGGAGCGCTTTCACGTCGAATAACCTACCGTGCGTCGTGGATTCTTCGATATAGTATCCGCTAGCCTGTAAAATGGCAAGCGATGAGGCGTTCCGAGGCTCGAATCATTCGTCCGCGGCGCGCTTGAGCCGGTCGAGCACTATCCACCTTACCCTGTCGTCGTTCAGGTTGAGGCGCTCCCCGCAGTCGGGGCAGGTGAACCTGCCGTCCTCGAGCCCGTCCTTGCGGCAGGCCACGCAGAAGACCTTGCCGCAGGATGGGCAGGAGCCGGCCGGCGAGTCGTCCGGAGGCTCGCCGCGGAGCCTGGACCGAGGCGCGGCGGGAACGGGCTTCGGGGCCTCCCAGGCGCGTCCGCACGAGGCGCAGCGCAGGGTCTCGACGGTCGCCTCGCGTACGGCCGCCATCAGCTCGGCCGCCGCCGCCGGGTCGATCGCCTCGACGGCCCTGGCCTCGGCCTCGGCCTTGTCGTAGCGCCGCCGCGACAGGTAATGGGCGGCCAGGCGCTTGCGGGCGGCTATATCGCCGCCGTCGCGCTCGACCGCTGCCCTGTAGGCCAGCTCGGCCCTGCTCGAGTCGCCGTACTCGGCCGCTATGTCGCCCATCAGGTACATGGCCCGGGCGTCGTCGCGCTCCTCGAGCGATCGGCGCAGGGCGTCCTCCGCGTCGGGCAGCCGGCCGAGCTCGATCAGGGCGGCCGCCAGGTTCACGCGATACTCTGGAAGGTCGAGGTCGACTATAGGGCCGGTACCCGTCGCCGCGCGGGGCGCGGCGCTCGCCTTGGCTACGGCCTCGGCGTACGCGGCGGCCGCTTCGTCGAGCCGGCCGCGGGCCGCGTACGCGTTGCCCAGGCGGTTGGCCGCCTGGGCCGACGAGGCCGGCCAGTCGCCAAGGGCGGACACGGCCTCGTCGTGGCGTCCGACGGCGGTATAGGCCTCCGACAGGTTGACCGCGGGCGCGCTCTCGTCCGGCAGGGCCTCCTTGGCCCGGGAGAACAGCGCGATCGCGCGATCCGCGTCGCCGGCCCTCAGGGCTGCCTGCCCGGTCAGGTTGAGCGTCCAGCCGTCGTCGGGCGCGGCCTCGATCGCCGCGGCTAGCTCGTGCTCGCAGGCCTCGCCCGCCATGAACAGGGACTCCGCCAGCCTGTATCGGTAGATCGCGCGACCCGGCTCGAGCTCGGCCGCGCGCCTGAACGCCTTGATCGCGTCGGATCGCTCGCCGGAGCCCGCCATGATCAGCCCGTAGACGTACGAGGCCGGGGCGTCGGCCTTACCTCGCTTCCACAGCTTGCCTAACGCCGCGGCTGCGGACTTCTCGTCGCCGCGGCCGTAGGCTATGAGGCCGTCGAGCGAGTCGAGGCCGGCCGCGTCGTAGCCGAGCTCGCGCAGCCGCCTCGAGCAGTCCTCGGCGTCGTCCCAGGCGCCCTGGTCGTAGAAGCCCCTGGCGGCCGTTAGCCAGGACGCCGAGGCCGCGACGAGGTCTCCCGTCTTCTCGAGGGCCGCCGCGCGGTTGCGCGAATAGATCGGCATCCCCGGGTCGCCGGCGGCGGCGGCGGCGTAGGCCTCGGCCGCCTCGGCCCAGGCGCCGAGGTTGTAGCGGGCGTGGCCGAGCAGGTTGGCAAGCCGCGGGCTGCGATCGAGGCGCTCGCGATCGGCGGTCAGCGCGTCGCGCAGGCCCACGTAGTCGCCGCGAAGGTAGAGCAGGTTGTAGCGTTCCTCGATGGCGTTCTCCATGCCCGGATCGAGGGCCAGGCAGGCCTCGACCGCGGCGGCCGCCTCGTCGAGCAGATCGAGGCGCAGGAGGCATTCCGCCTCGAGGAAGCGGTCGGCCGCCGCGGGCCCCGGGCCGTCGGCTATCTTCCTGAGCTGCACGAGGGCCGGCACGTAGTACCCGAGCGAGAACAGGCCCTCGGCGAGGCGCCGCCTCTGGTCGGGCGCGGCGGCCACCACCCGCGCGAAGCGCAGGTAGTCGGCCTCGGCCTCGACCGGCCTCGACTCGATACGTAGCGATCGGAGCTCCACGGTCGCCGGGCCGTCGTAGCTCTGCGCGCCGAAGGCCACGCCGCCCAGGTCGAGCGAGTCGTCCTCCGCCTCGAGCGCGAAGCGGCCGTTGACGAGTACCACTATCCGCGTACCGCGCAGCACCGCGCTGAGCACCATGTCCTCGGCCCCGGCCGCCCACGGGCAGGCCACCCACGGCACCAGCGGCCTAGGGTCGCCGTTGAACACCAGGTCGAGCCGCGCCTCGCCGTCGCTCGAGACGAGCGCGTACAGGAACGAAGCGTCGTCGAGCTTGCGCAAGAGGAGGCCGGCCGCCCGTTTAGGACCCGGTCCGCCGAAGCGCAGCTCGGCCTCTATCGACGCGTCGCCGTAGCGATAATCCCCGCAGTCGGCCCACGCGAACAGGCTGCCGCGCCTCAGTTCCAGGCGCAGCGACCCGTCGGCCAGGCGCAGGGCGTAGCGTTCCTCGTCGGCCTCGACGAAGCGTCCGGGCGACGAGCCGAAATCCGAGCGCCAGCATTCCTCCGGCGAGGAGCCGGGCGGCGGGGGCGGGGGCGCTTTCTTGAACAATCGGCCTATGAAGCGGAACATCGGAACCGATAGTACACAGGGCCGCCCCGCGAGGCAAGCGCACGACGCGCCGCCCTGAGGCTCGGGAATGTATTCAGGCCTTACATATCATCTCGGCAGGGCCTGTCCAGGA
>QKAK01000050.1 GCA_003247225.1 Spirochaetota bacterium
ACGAGCAAGGTTCTCGGGGCGGCGCGTCGTGCTACAATCTGGAATTCAATACGAAGTACAGGACGACGAAGAGCAGGCCGCTTACGACCGAGACCGCGGCGAGCGGGAAGCGGTAGTCGAAGGCCTTCTGATCCTCGGCCGCGCCTGACCGCGAGTACTCGGTCATATCGATCACCGTGCCCCTGGCCGCTCGGCTCCCCGTGCCGAACATCACGGCGGCTACCGCGAAATAGACGATGGCGACCAACATGGCGTTCGAATTAGGGTCGTCGCCCTGCAGGTCCAAGGGCTTGAAGCCGATCGCGTTGAGCGCGACGAGCGCGATGATCCCGGCGACGAGGGCGATGCCGAAGATGATCAGCAGACGTTTCATGGTGCCTCCCGACGAAGGACATCGTACCATGGGCCGCTGAATCGCGGCGCTATAAAACGACCTGATTCAAGCGAGCGACGGTCGGCGATCGCGCGCGTCATGGCGGTAAACGGGTAGCGCTCAGGATCCGGTTCGCGATCCGGTCGCAGCGATCATGGCGTCCGATAGCCTTGTATTATCATGTTTATCATGTCCACATTTAGTATTGAAGACATCCGCCTCCGCGTGTATGCGAGGCCTGTATAAACTCATGAGCCTCAGGGCGGCGCGTCGTGAGCCTCCTGTGGCGCAAACCGGCGCGGCGTTGTATCATGCGCCGGTATGGCAGTCCGATCGTCCCGCGCCGCGTTCTGGGCGGCGAGCATCGTCGCACTCATCCTCGCCGCCGCGGGACCCGCGTGGTCCCAGGACGCGCCTCCGCCGACGGAGCCGTCGTCGGACGCGCCCGCCGAGTCGCCTTCGACCGAGGCCGCCGAAGGCGAGGCCGGCGAGCCGGAGGACCTGGTGCTCGCGACGCTCGCGCTCGATATAGCGAGCTCGGACTACTACGCGCTCGCGGCCTGGGCCCGGTCGCTCGGGCTCGACGAGTCTGGTACGGCCCAGGAGCTGCGCTCGAGGCTGTATAAGCACTTCGGGGTCTCCGCGCCCCCGCCCGCCGCCTCGTCGTCCAAGACTATCACGATAGAGTCGGCGGACCGCACCGAGTACCTGAGCGCCTCGGACGACGGGGAGTCGACGGTGCGCTTCGAGGGGCGGGTGTCGATCTCGGTCAAGGACGACGATAGGGGCGAGACGCTGACGATCCGGGCCGACGAGATCGTGGTCAACCGCGACGCGAATATCCTGTCGGCCCGCGGCGACATCGTCTTCGAGCGCCGCAGGGCGGACGGCTCGGATTATTTCGTCGGCGAGGCGCTCGAGCTGGACATGGACGACTGGAGCGGGGCCTTCCTCGACGGGGAGAGCAAGCGGGCGGCCGGCGAGGAGTCGGGCGACGCGCTGTTCTTCAAGGCCGACGACATCGTCAAGCGGGGCAGCGACGTGCTGGTGTTCAAGGACGGCGTGGTCAGCTCCTGCGACGACGATCGCCCGCATTACTCGATCCGCGCCTCGAGGATCTGGATACTCGGCGGCAACGAGTGGGCGATGCTCAACGCGACGCTGTCGGTCGGCGAGCTGCCGCTGCTGTACCTGCCGTTCTTCTATTACCCGGGCGAGGAGATAGCGTTCAACCCGGTCTTCGGCTACGAGGAGCGCTTCGGGCGCTACGTGCAGACGACGACCTACCTGATCGGCCGCAAGGAGGCCAAGGAGCAGGAGATCAGCCTGCTCAAGATAGCCGAGGGCGGCTCGGGCTACGAGCGCAGGATCGACGGGGTGTTCCTCAGGACGACGAGGGAGCCGGCCAAATCGAAGACGAGCGACTTCGTCAAGGTGATCGTCGACCTGTACTCGAACCTGGGCGGCTTCGCGGCGGTCCAGGCCCAGCTCGGCTCGCCCGGCCCGTTCTCGTCGACGACGGCCTTCGCGGGGCTCGGGCTGTCGCGCTCGGTGTTCAGCGCGTCTTCCGGCTATACGCCCTTCGTATCGGCGGGCGACTACGCGTCGGTATGGAACGGCGTCGACCTGCTCGGTTCCGAGCTGCCGTTCCGCTTCGGCTGGGAGCTGTCATCGAGCCTGTCCGCCGGGCCGGTCAAGCTGAGCTTCTCGCTGCCGTTCTACAGCGACGCGTACTACAACGTCGACTTCCGCGACCGGAGCGAGCACATGAACTGGCTCCAGTTCCTCGACCAGGAGGACGACGAGACGACGGCGTCGAAGCTGTCGACGTTCACGGATTCGGTCAGCTTCTCGGCCTCGGCCCCGTCGGCCCGGCTGCCCTCGTGGCTGTCGACCGCGTCGCTGACCAAGCTGAATACGTCGCTGACCTGGAACTCGGTAGCCAAGCCGACGCCGACCGACTCGACCGAGGCGGCCCTGTTCGCGGTCGACCCGACGCGCGAGTTCTTCGCGCCGTACGAGTGGACGGTGCTCGACTCGAGCGCCAGCCTGTCCGGTTCGCTGTTCAAGTACCCGAAGAAGGCCGCCAAGGCGGCCGCGGCGGCCTCGGGCGGGGCGGCGGGGTCCGCGGAGCCGGCGGCCGGGGGCGGCGGGGGCGAGGAGCGGTCCCTGGACGCCGTCGACCGGGCCGTGGCGGCGCTGCCGAGCCTCGAGGCGCCCTGGGCGGCCTCCGACGCGGAGGAGAAGGCGGCGGGCTCGTCCGGGAGCGCCGCCGCCCCGGGCTTCTCGGCGCCCGCGCTGGCGTCCCCCGAGGCCTACTCCGACCGTACGCCGCTGTCCGCGTCGATGTCGTGGTCGCTGAGCCCGACCTTCGCGTGGAAGCGGCGCTTCCTGACCTCGGCCTGGACCGAGCCGTCGCTCGTCGACTGGTCGGCGCTGTACGAGACGAGGACCGCCCGCGCTGCCGGCTCGGTCAGCCTGACCGGGGCGGCCTACGACGGGCTGCTCGCCATGACGCTCGGGCTGTCCGCGTCGAGCCAGGCCCAGGACCGCCCGAGCATCTCGTCGGACGCGGCCTACGCGAGCGATTCGCTCAGGACGACCTGGGCCAAGCAGGACGCTCAGTACCGCAACGACAAGCTGAGCGCCCAGCTCAAGCTGACGAGCTCGCCGTTCCAGGACCTGTGGCTCTGGGCGCCGACCACGGTGGCATATTCCCTGTCGTCGACGCTGTACGAGTACGCGTTCAAGGAGATGGACGCGTCGTACCCGACCGACGCCTCGAAGGCGGTCTACGAGACGGTCACGGCCGACTGGACCGACGAGACGGTCAGCGCCCACGCGCTGTCGCTCGACCTCGGCCTGCAGCCCTGGGGCTATAAGCAGGTACTCGCCCTGCAGGCGGACCTGCCGCCGCTGCTCGGCGGCTATACGGGCAAGCTCAGCCTCAAGGCTCCCTGGGCCACGCTGACGGTCGGCACGGAGTATTCGATGCCGTCCGAGGACGAGGAGTACGCCTGGTCGCCCCTGAGCTCGAGCCTGACGCTCGGCGAGGCCCCGTGGCCGAAGCTTACCGGCAGCTACGTCTGGGACATCGACGACGAGAAGCCGACCGCGCTGTCGCTGCAGGTCGCCTGGAACGGCTTCTCCGCGTCCGCGAGCGCGAAGGAGGCGGTCGCGTACCGGCTGAGCTACGGTTCGGGCTGGTCGTCGGTCGGCGACCCGTCGTTCATGGTCAACGCCATGGCGATGGCCTACAAGGCCAGCTGGAAGCCTCCGGCCGCCTGGCGGCGCCGTATCCAGTGGACGATGGACGTCAACGCGAACGCCTCGCAGAGCTTCCTGCGCTTCACCGACTCGTACCTGAGCTTCGTCTACGGCCTGACGTTCAAGGCGCACGAGCTCCTGGACCTGAGCCTGTCGTCGACGAGCAAGAATTCGTCGCTGTGGCGGTATTTCCCCGACGCGTTCGAGATACCCGAGGAGATCGACCTCGATCCGGTCAATCCGCTGACCGACCTGCTCGCGTCGTTCAACTTCTTCGACGGGACGGGAGACGCCAGGCGGGCGTCGCTGTTCAAGCTCAAGTCGCTCGAGCTGACCGCGACCCACCACCTGCACGACTGGGACCTGGCTCTCAAGCTGACGGCCAGCCCGGTGCTCGAGGACCTCGAATACGTGTTCAAGACCGACTTCTCGGTGACGCTGTCGTGGAATTCGGTGTCCCAGATCAAGGCCTCGTACGCCAAGGAAGGGGAGACGGTCACCTGGAACTGACGGGTAGGCCGGGCTTCCTTGATTTTTTCCCCCGGCGGGGTTAGGATCGGACACCGTGGTTCCCACAGCGGCCGTAGGCTTCGCCCTGGACGACACGAGGCTCCTCGCCGATGTCTGCGGCGTCAACGATTACAATCTTCGCGTGCTCGAGCGCCTCCTGGGGGTGCCCGTGTTCGTGCGCGGCAACGAGCTGTCGCTCGAGTCGCCCGATCCTGGCGTCCGCGAACTGTTCTCGGCGGTGATCGAGCAGCTCCTGTCGTC
Source organism: Spirochaetota bacterium (assembly GCA_003247225.1). Taxonomy (GTDB): domain Bacteria; phylum Spirochaetota; class Spirochaetia; order Treponematales; family UBA12059; genus SZUA-370. The sequence goes on from QKAK01000050.1 coordinate 4,412, forward strand.
GATCGACGACGGCCTGCCGGCCTCCCCCGAGCTGATCACCGCGATCCACGCCAGCCTGACGCCCGACGGCTCCGGCGCCGCCAGCGGCAACGCCAACGGCACCGCGTCGTTCAAGGACTCGGCGATCCAGGTGCCCGGCGCCTTCTCGAAGGTCTACCCGCGCACCGCCAACCAGGCCCTGTACCTGCGCGGGCTGGCCAGCCACGACATTACCGTAGCCGTCGGCCCGGCCGGCACGGGCAAGACCTACCTGGCGGTCGCCTGGGCCCTGCGCGAGGTGCTGTCCAAGGCGCGCAGGCGCCTGGTGCTGACGCGTCCGGTGGTCGAGGCGGGCGAGAGCCTGGGCTTCCTGCCCGGCGACCTGGGGCAGAAGATCAGCCCCTACCTGAGGCCGCTATACGACGCGATGGAGGCCCTGGTGCCGTACGACGTGGTCAAGCGGCTCGAGGATAACCATACTATAGAGATAGCCCCGCTCGCGTACATGCGCGGACGGAGCCTGAACAACTGCGTCGTCATCCTCGACGAGGCGCAGAATACCACGAAGGAACAGATGAAGATGTTCCTGACGAGGCTGGGGGAGGGGTCGGTCGCCGTGGTGACCGGCGACGCGACCCAGATCGACCTGCCCCGTAAATCCGAATCCGGGCTCGTCCACGCGCTCAAGGTGCTGTCCGACATCGACGACATCTTCGTGTGCCGCCTCGACGGCAGGGACGTGGTCAGGAATCCCCTGGTCAGGAAGATAATCGACGCCTATGAGTCAGAGATCTGATAGTTACGGCCGCCTCGACCGGCTGCGCGCGGCGTTCCGCGACGCCGCCCTGGTCCGCCGCTACGGGGCGGTGGCCGTCGCGGCCATCGTGTGCATCGGGGCCTATATCGGCTTCGGCGCGGTCTCGGGGGCGGCCGGCAAGGGCGGCTTCGAGGCCGGCAAGGTGGCCGACCGCGACGTGGTCGCCGAGCGCGACGTGGTCTACGTCGACGTCAAGGCGACGAGGATACGCACGGAGGCCGAGCTCCGGCTGGTGCCGGCGGTCTTCTCGCTCGACGACGCCGCCACCCGGGCGGCCCTGGCGGAGCTCGAGGCCTTCAGGCTCGGCTTCGCCTCGCTGGCCGACGAGATAGAGGGCCGCGAGGAGCTGGCGCTCAGGCTGCGCGGCCGCTTCCCCGACCTGGCCGGGTCCGACCTGCCCGAGCGGCTGGTCAACTACCCGGCCCCGGCCAACGCGATCGGCCAGGGCCGCGCGGTGCTGACCGCCCTGCTCGGCGCCGGCGTGTTCGCGATCCCCGACTCGGGCCTCGAGCAGTACAACCCGGAGAGCGTCGAGCTGCGGCGCTGGACCGACGGGCCGCTGGTCTACGAGCAGGTGTCGCTCGAGTCCGCGACGACGAGCCGCCGGCTCAAGGCCGCCGCGGCCGAGATAGCCAAGTCGCTCAGGCTGTCGGCCACGATGACGGGCCTGGCGGCCGACCTCGCGGTCGCGTTCGCCAGGGAGAACGCCTTCTTCGACGCGGAGCAGAGCCTCCGGCGCCTCGAGGCGGCGCGCGCCCGGGTGGAACCGGTCATGCGTAAGATAGCCAAGGGCGATAAGGTGATCAGGCAGGGCTTCATCGTCACCGCCGAGGACCTCGAGAAGCTCGCGGCCCTGCGCGGCTCGGAGATGGAGTTCGACGCGCTGTTCGCGCTGTCCGGGATCATGCTGCTCGCGGCCCTCGGCGTCGCGTCGGTCGCGCTGCTCGGCAAGGGCGTCACGGGCATCCGGGTAGAGGGCGCCAGCTACTGGTTCTCCCTGGCCGTGGCCGTCGGGTACTTCGTGACGGCCGGCGCGATGTCGGCCTTCCTGCCGCCCTCGCTCTCTGCCCACCTCGACGCCTTCCTGCCGACGGCCCTGGTGTCGATGCTGGTCGCCATCCTGATAGGCGAGCGCTTCGCGCTGGTCTTCACGCTGATCATGGGCTCGAGCCTCGTGCTGGTGACCGGCCTCGACGCCTTCGTGCCCGCGCAGGCGATATCGTCCGGGCTGGCCGGCATCGTGCTCGTCAGGCGGGCCGACAAGCGCATCGACCTGGTGCGCGCCGGATCCCAGCTGGCGGCCGTGCGCTTCGCCGTAGGCTTCGCGTTGGCGGCGCTGGCCGACCGCGGCGCCGCCGCGGCCCTGTCCACGGCCTTCTGGTCGGCGGTCAACGGCTTCCTCTGCGGCGTGCTCGCGCTGTCGTTCCTGCCGGTGCTCGAGCACATGCTCAACGCCCCGACGGTCTTCAGGCTCCAGGAGCTGTCGGACCTGAACGCGCCGGCGCTCAAGCGCCTCCTGTCGGTGGCCCCGGGCACCTACAGCCACTCGGTGACGGTCGCCCACCTGGCGGAGTCGGCCTGCCGCGAGATAGGCGCCGACGCGCTCCTGGCCAGGGTCGGCGCGTACTACCACGACATAGGCAAGATCGAGAAGCCCGAGTACTTCATAGAGAACCAGTCGGGCTACAACAAGCACGACGAGATCAACCCGCGGCTGTCGGCCACGGTCCTGCGCGGCCACGTCAAGTTCGGCCTCGAGCGGGCCGACTCGCTCAGGCTGCCCGAGTCGGTCAAGGCCATCATCGCGGAGCACCACGGCACCTCGCTGATCAGCTACTTCTTCGCCCAGGCGCAGAAGGAGTCGATGGAGACGAGCGCGGAGGAGTACCGGTATCCGGGCCCGCTGCCGTCGAGCCGGGAAGCGGCCGTCGTGATGCTCGCCGACTGCGTCGAGGCGGCGTCGAGGACGCTCAAGCGGCCGACCATCGGCCGGCTCGAGCAGTTCGTCAAGGAGCTCGTGATGGACCGCTACGAGAACGGCCAGCTGTCCATGTCGTCCCTGACCTTCAGGGACCTCGAGCTGATCAAGAATTCGTTCGTGAGGGTGCTGTCCGGGCACTTCCACTCGAGGATAGAGTATCCGAAGACCAAGGAGCAGGGGTGAACGCCGTAGCCGTCGACTATCGTGACATGGAGGAGCCGGCCTGGCTCGAGCGGGCCGCGGCCTTCGCCGTCCGGGCGATGGACGCGCTCGGGCTCGAGGACTGGGACCTGTCGCTCTATTTCTGCGGCGAGGACTTCATGGCCGGCCTGAACGCCGAGTACCGCGGCAAGGACGGCCCGACCGACGTGCTGTCGTTCTCGCTCGGCGAGCGGCGGGACGGAGAAAACGGCCGTCGCTATATCGCCGGAGACGTGGTAATATGTCTGGGCGTCATGGAGCGCAACGCGGCCGAGTACGGCGCCTCGCGCGACGAGGAGCTCAGGCGCCTCATCGCGCACGGCGTCCTGCACCTGTCCGGCATGGACCACGCCACGAACGAGCCCGACGAGCCCATGCTCGCCAGGCAGGAGGCGCTCCTATCGACGCTAGCGGAGGAAACGATATTTTGAAGACGAGCGGTTTCTTGAGCGGATTACGGAGGGCCTTCCGCTCCAGGCCCGACGGCGACGAGGCCGACGAGGTTAGCTCCGAGCGCCAGGATATGATACGCGGCATCCAGGAGCTGTCCGAGACCACGGTCAAGGAAGTGATGGTGCCGCGGATCGACACGGTGTTCATCGCCCTCGACGCCCCGCGCGACGAGCTCCTCGAGACCGTGACCACCTGCGGCCATTCGAGGATACCCGTATATAACGAGACCATCGACGACGTCGTCGGCGTGCTGTACGTCAAGGACCTGCTGCTCGCCATAGCCAAGGGCGAGGATATCGACCTGGCTGGGATGATACGCAAGCCCTTCTTCGTGCCGGAGTCGAAGCGCATCGACTCCCTGCTCAGGGAATTCAAGCGCCGGCACGTCCATATAGCCATCGCGATCGACGAGTACGGCGGGGTGTCCGGCATCGTCTGCATGGAGGACATCATCGAGGAGATCGTCGGCGACATCCAGGACGAGTTCGACAACGAGCGCGAGGATATCGTCGCGATAGGCGACTCGGCCTGGCTGTGCGACGCGAGGGTCAACCTCGAGGACCTGAACGAGGAGACCGGGCTCGGCCTGCCCGTGGAGGGCTTCGATACGCTCGGCGGCTTCGTCTTCGACCTGTTCGGCAAGATCCCCGCCCGCTACGAGAAGGTGTCATGGCGCACGTTCGACTTCGTCATCCAGGAGATGGACGGCCACAAGATCGGCGCCGTCAAGATACTCAGGCGGCCGGGCGACGTAGAGGACGCATGAGGCGGCGCGCCGGACGCGTACGCGCGGCGGCGACGGTAGCCGCGCTGGCGCTTGCCCTATCTAGCGCGCCCGCGGCCTACGCCCAGGCCGCCAAGCCCGCCTCGGCGCGCGAGCGCTACCAGGCCGGCGTCGAGCTGCTCGAGTCCGGCTCGGTCTATCGGGCCGTCGACGCGTTCATGGCGGCGGTCGCCGCGAACCCGGCCTACGCCGACGCGTGGGCGATGCTCGCCCGCTGCCAGTACGAGCTCGGCGAGTACGAGCGCGCCGTGTCCTTCATCGCCGAGGCCTACAAGTACGGTCCGCGCTCCCCGTCCCTTATCACGCTCGAGGCGTTCTCGCGTATCGGGCAGGGCAGCCTGGCCGAGGCCCGGGCCCTGCTCGAGGAGGCCCTGGCGAGGCTGCCGAACGACCGCGACGCCCGTTTCGGCATGGCGCTGCTCGACCTGCGGAACGGCAGGCCCGGCGACGCGAGGGCCAGGCTGTCGTCGTCGCTCAAGACCGCGCCGCGCGACCCGCGGGCCCTGCTGTCCCTGGCGCTGATATCCAGGGCCGAGGGCCGCGTCGACGAGGCCTCGGCCTACCTGGCCGAGGCGCTGCGCTGGACGGCCGGCGATCCGGACGCCTCGTACGCGGCGGCCGAGCTGTACTACGAGCGGGGCGACCTCGCCGAGGCGGCCAGGCTGGCCGGCCAGGCGGTCCGGGAGCGACCGGGCCACGCCGGGGCGCGCCGGCTGCTCGCCCAGCTGTACTACGAGCGGGGAGAGCTCGACGCGGCCCGCGATGTGCTCGACGGCTCCATCGCCCTCGACAGGACCGACGCCCGCGCCTGGTTCCTGCTCGGCCTGGTCGAGCGGGCGGCCGGTAGGCGGGCCGAGGCCGAGTACGCGCTATCGACGCTCGCGGCCCTGCGCCCCGAGGACGAGCTGGCGCGGATAGCGCTCGAGAACCTGGTCATCGAGGGTACCGGCTTCGAGGATCCGTCGAGGCCGGCGCTGGCGGCCTGGCGCTTCGCCCGGGCTGCCGAATTCGAGCGGCGCCTCCTATACCAGAAGGCCGTCGCCGAGTACCGGCGGGGGCTGCTCGTCGATCCGTACGCGAACCCGGGCCGCAGGCGCTACGCCGAGCTGCTCCGCGGCTCGGGCCTCCCGTCGTCGTACCTGGCGGAGCTGCGCTTCCTCGACGACCTCGGTAAGTCGGACCGGGCCCTGGCCGACGCGATCGAGATCTACGACAGCCTGCTCGCCGGCTCGGTCGGCCGGGACTGGAACGTCGGCCTCGGCGCGCGTACCGACCCGTACCGGCTCGCGGTCTTCTCGGTCGCCCCGGACGCCTCCACCTACCACGCCGGAGGGGACCTGGTCGTGGCGCGCTACCTGCGCGACTCGCTCGCCTTCGAGCCGGGCCTGGCCCCTGACAGGGGCGTCGCCAGGGTCGAAGGCTTCGCCGACGCGTTCGCGCTGGCCAGGGAATCTGGCGCCGAGTGGTTCGTGCTCGTGCGCGTGGCGGAGACCGAGCGCGACGTCCTGGTGTCGGCCGAGCTGCGCGCGGCGCGGACCGGCGCCCTCGCGGCCCGCGTCGACGCGCCGCGCTCCGGAAACGACCGCGTCGCCCTGTCGGTCGCCCGCGTCGTCCAGGGCATCCGCGCGGCCCTGCCGACCCGCGGCTCCCTGCTGGAGCGCCGCGGCGACCTGGCGCTCGTAGGGCTCGGCCGCGTCGACGGCGTGGCGGTCGGCGACGCGTTCATCATCGTCAAGAGCGGCGCGGTATCGATCCAGCCCGACGGCTCCGGCCTGGCCTGGAAGGACGCCGACGTCGTGGCCCGCGTGGTCGCGACGCGGGTAGACGACGAGCTGTTCGAGGGCAAGCTCGAGCGGGTGGGGTTCTTCGACCGCGTCAATCCGCGGGACGTGGCTCTCCGCGAGCCGCCCAAGCCCGAGGACGCCCAGGCCGCCGGCGCGGACGCCTCCGCGGCCAAGGCGTCGTCGCCTTCGTCGTCGCCGGAGGCCGTCCAGTCGTCGTATCTCTGGAGCGCCCTGTTCGAGCGGGTGCGCAGCCTCTACTAGCCGGTCATACATCGGATCGCGTCAGTCTTCGGCCACGGCCCGTAGCGCTCGGGTCGTGGTCTGTCGACCAGTCAAGTTTTGAAATATGAAACACCGCTATCAATAATCGAAAAACGTCTTGCACAGACTTCGTGGAATGTGTACAATGTTCTTCGGACGGATCAGTGTCCGTACCGAGCATCGTGTCTGTCAGCTCTACTAAAGGAGGGCGAATGAACGCTTATATCCGCGAGGTCCTCGATGGCCTCAAGGCCCGCGCGCCGTGGGAGACCGAGTTCCTCCAGGCCGCCGAGGAAGTCCTCGAGTCGATCGAGCCGCTTATCGAGAAGAACCCCAAGTACAAGGCCCAGCGCATCCTCGAGCGCATCGTCGAGCCCGAGCGCACCGTGATGTTCAGGGTGCCCTGGATGAACGACAAGGGCGAGTACATCGTCAACCGCGGCTATCGCGTTCAGTTCAACAGCGCGATCGGTCCCTATAAGGGCGGTATCCGCTTCCATCCGAAGGTGACGCTCTCCACGCTGAAGTTCCTCGGCTTCGAGCAGACCTTCAAGAACAGCCTCACGAGCCTCCCGATGGGCGGCGGCAAGGGCGGTTCCGACTTCGACCCGAACGGCAAGAGCGACAACGAGATCATGCGCTTCTGCCAGAGCTTCATGACCGAGCTGTTCCGCCACATCGGCCCCGACACCGACGTGCCGGCCGGCGACATCGGCGTGGGCGGCCGCGAGGTCGGCTATATGTTCGGCCAGTACAAGCGCCTGCGCGACGAGTTCACCGGCGTGCTGACCGGCAAGGGCCTGTCCTTCGGCGGCTCGCTGATCCGCCCCGAGGCGACCGGCTTCGGCGCCGTCTACTTCCTGAACGAGATGATCAAGGCCAAGGGCGACACGCTCAAGGGCAAGACCGTCTCCGTCTCCGGCTTCGGCAACGTGTCCTGGGGCACCTGCATCAAGGCGACCGAGCTCGGCGCCAAGGTCGTCACGATCTCCGGCCCCGACGGCTACATCTACGATCCCGACGGCATCTCGACCGCCGAGAAGCACAAGTACCTCGAGGAGATGCTCGTCATCAACCGCAACTCCTGCGAGACCTACGCCAAGAAGTTCCCGAACGCCAAGTTCTTCGCCGGCAAGAGGCCGTGGGAGCAGAAGGTCGACATCGCCATGTGCTGCGCGATCCAGAACGAGATGTCCGGCGACGACGCCGCCCAGCTCGTCAAGAACGGCGTCCAGTACGTCGTCGAGGTCTCGAACATGGGCTGCACCCCCGAGGCCTGGAAGCTCTTCATCGAGAAGAAGATCCCCTTCGGCCCGGGCAAGGCCGCGAACGCCGGCGGCGTCGCGACCTCCGGCCTCGAGATGAGCCAGAACTCGATGCGCCTGGCCTGGAGCGCCGAGGAAGTCGACCAGAGGCTCCACGCCATCATGGTCAACATCCACAAGACCTGCCTCGAGGCGGCCAAGGAATTCGGCGCCGACGGCAACTACGTCGTGGGCGCGAACATCGCCGGCTTCAAGAAGGTAGCCGACGCGATGATCGCCCAGGGCCTCGTGTGATCCTAGGGCTCTAGCCCGATAGGTTCCCAAAAAGGAGAAGGGCCGTCCCGGTTTCGCCGGGACGGCCCGTTTTTTATATATGATCGACGCGCCCGCCGGGCTCAAGGAGGAATCCGGAGCCTCTCTCGGCTCCCGAACCGCCCGACCGGCGCGCTTGATCGCGGTATCAGCCGAGCGACGAGGCGCCTCCGACGGAGAACAGCTTGACGCCCTCGGTCGGGAAGCGCTCCTTGACGCTGCCGACGACGGCGCGCGCCGCGTCGGCAGCGCCCTCGTCGATATAGGCTATCAGCATGAAATTCTCCTCGGGCCAGGTGGCGGTGCCGAGCATCCGCGCCTCGCGGCCGCGCCCGTGTACCACGGGCACCACCGTGTAGTAGAAGCCGTCTATCGCCGCCTCGAGCCCGTCGACGATGTCGTCCTGGACCGAGCGGTTGGCGATTATCTCTATCCTCGTCATATCGACTCCTTGGCCGCGCCGCTCCGGCGCTTCTCGTTGAAGAACGAGTACATCACCGGGATGAAGAACAGGGTTATGAGCGTGCTCGACAGGAGCCCGCCGAGCACCGTCAGGCCTATCGGCTTGAGCATCTGCGAGTTCTCGCCGCTCGACAGCGCCATCGGCAGGAGGCCGAGCACCGTCGTCAGCATGGTCATCAGCACCGGCCTGAGCCTCGACGCGCCGCCCTTGACGCAGGCCTCGCGCACCGGCATGCCGCGGCGCACCAGCAGGTTCGTGTAGTCGACCAGCACGATGCCGTTGTTGACGACGATGCCGATGAGCATCACCACGCCCATCGCGGTGAACATGGTCAGGCTCTCGCCGGTGATCACGTAGACCGCGACGACGCCTATGAGGAGCAGCGGTATCGTGAACATGTTGATGATCGGGTCCTTCCACGACTCGTACTGGCCGGCCATCACGCCGAAGACCAGGAGCAGGGCCATCGTGACGATCAGGACGAAGTATCCGCCCGTCTCCATCACGCTCGCCCACGAGCCCTCGTACGAAAGCCTCGTTCCCTCGGGCAGCACGACGTTGTCGGCTATGACGGCCTTGATGTCGTCCTCGACGTCGCCGGCGCGCCGGTCGCTCGTGATGCTCGCGGTCACGTGGATGATGCGGGACTGGTCCTCCCGCGAGATGCTGACCGGGCCGACGCCCTTCTCGAGCGACGCGAAGTTGGCCACCGCGACGCGGCCGGAGCTGCCCTGCACGTAGATGCGCTCGAGGTCGGGCAGCTTGCTCCTGTCGGCCTCGCGGAGGAGCAGGGTCACCGCGTACTCGTCGCCGGACTCGCGGTAGGTCGTCGCGGTCACCCCGTCGACGCTCGCGTCTATCTCCTTGGCTATGGCCTGCACGGTCACGCCGAAGGCGTAGGCGCGCTCCCGGTCGATGACCACCTCGACCTGCGGCAGGCCCTCGTTCAGGTCCATCGCCACGTCCTCGAGGTCGGGTACCTTCTCCTCGAGCAGGTCGATCAGGGTGCGCGCGGTGGCGATGCCGACGTCGAGGTCCTGGGTCCGTATGACCACGTCTATGTCCGAGCCGCTCATCTGGCGCATCCTGCCCATAGAGAAGCTGAAGGTCGCGTTCGGGAATTCGGCGAAATGGGCGCGAAGCTTGGCCTGCATCGCCCGGGCGTCGTCGACGCGCTCGGAGAAGTCGGGCAGCGTAATGGACAGCTGCCCCTTGTAGCTGCTCGAGCCGCCGCCCATCCCGCCGCCGCTACCGACCGTCGTGATAATGGTCTCGGCGCCGTCGAGCTCGTCCATCGCGTAGGCTTCCATCGCGAGCATCACGGCCTTGGTCTCGCTCAGCTTGGTGCCGAGCGGCATCGTCACCGACAGGTTGATCGACGAGTCGTCCGAGTTCGGCATCAGGTTGATGTTCATCCCGGGTATGAAGGCGAGCGACAGGGCGAAGAAGCCGACGACGAGGATGACGACGGTCGGCCGGTGGTCGACGGCGGCGCGCAGGGCCTTGCCGTAGGCGCGGTCCAGGAGGTCCAGGGCCTTGCCGAGGGCTCCGTCCGCCGCCGCGAGGGCTCGGTTCCCGATCGGCCGTTCCTTCCGCGTCGTCAGCGGCAGGTAGGAGCTGGCGAGCACCGGCACGAGGAGGAGGGCGACGAAGAGGCTCGAGACGATCGAGATGACGATCGTGAAGATGATGTCGCCGAACATCATGCCTATCATGCCGAGCTTGTCCTTGAAGAACAGGATCGGCACGAAGACGACGATGGTCGTCAGGTTGCCCGCGACGATCGACGAGGTCATCTCCTGGGCGCCCAGGATGCCGGCTATCGTCGGCTTGGCCCCGCGCTCGCGGTACTGGTATATGTTCTCGAGGATGACGATGGACGCGTCGACTATCATGCCGACGCCGAGGATCAGGCCGGTCATCGTCATCATGTTCAGCGTAATGCCGGCGAAGTACATGCACAGCAGCGTCACGAGGATCGAGAAGGGTATCGAGACGCCGATGATCACGGTGCTCTTGAGGCTCCTGAGGAACAGGAACAGGACGGCCATCGCGAGCAGCGCGCCCTGCAGGGCCGCCGACAGCAGGTTCGACAGCGTGCTCCGTATCGACAGCGTGTCGTCCGACACGATCTCCATGCTCACGTCCGAGGGCAGGAGCGGCTCGATCTCATCGAGCTTCTCGTAGACGGCGTCGGCGGCCTTGACCGAGTTGGATCCCGAGCGCTTGGTCAGCGAGACGTAGACGCCCGGCTCGCCGTTGACGTAGACGAGGCGGCTCTCGTCCTCGTAGCCCATCGCCACCGCGGCGAGGTCCGACAGCCGCACGTCGTAGCCGCCTACCGTCCCGACGACGGTCGACGCTATCTCGTCGACGCTGGCGTACTCGCCGGTCGTCCGTATCAGGTAGTTCTTGGCGCCCTCGCCGATGCTGCCGCCGCCCAGCTCGACGTTGGCGGCGGCCAGCTTCGAGGCTATGCCGGTGATGGTCAGCCCGTAGGCGTCGAGCCGGTTCTGGGACAGCTCGACGCGGACGATGCGATCGCGTCCGCCGTTGACGTCCGCCTGGGCGATGCCGTCGACCTGCTCTAGCCTTGGCTGGATGATGTCCTCGGCTATGACCTTGAGCTCCTCGGAGCTGCGCTCCCCCGATACGGCGATGCGCATGATCGGCATGTCGCTCGACGAGAACCTGAAGATCTGCGGGTCGTCGGCGTCGTCCGGCAGGCTCCTGCGTATCCTGTCCAGCTTGTCGCGCACGTCGTTCGTCGCGGCGTCGAGGTCGACGCCGTACTCGAACTCCAGCTCGAGCCTGGAGGAGCCCTCGCTCGAGGTCGACGATAGGCTCTGGAGGCCGGATACGTTGATCAGCGCGCTCTCGAGCGTAGCGGTGACGGATTTCTCGACCGACTCGGGGCTCGCCCCGGAGTAGCTCGCGCTGACCATCAGCACCGGCCGCTCCGTGTCGGGCATCAGGTCCAGGGCCAGGTCCGACACGGTGTAGAGGCTGACGACCATGACCAGCGCGAAGACGATGGCGACCAGCACCGGCCGCTCGACGACTCTCTTGGCTACGCTCACTTGCCGGCCTCCGGCGAGGATATGTCCTTGACCCTGGCGCCGTCGGCGAGCACCGACGCGCCCTCGACGACGACGACCTCGCCCTCGGCCAGGCCGTCGGTTATCTCGACGAGGCCGTCGACGTCAGCGCCGGTCTCGACGCGACGCTTCTCGACGGTCGAGCCGTCCTTGACGACGAAGAGGTAGTAGCCGGTCGAGTCCTGGAGCACGCCGCCCGACGCGACGGCCAGGGCGTCGGGGTAGGAGACCGTGTCGAGCCTGATCTTGGCGAACATGCCGGCGTTGACGCGCTCGTCGTAGCGGTCGAAGGCCAGGCGTATCGTCTTGGTCCTCGAGGTGGAGTCGACGATAGGCGACACGCTCGACACGGTCGCGGCGAAGGCGACGCCGGGGTACGCCTCGAGCGACACGGACGCCTCGAGGCCTACCCTGAGCACGCCGACGTAGCGCTCGGGGATCCTGGCCTCGACCTCGAGCTCGTCGATCGAGCCTATCTCGGCTATGGCGGTCGAGGCGCTCACGGTCGAGCCGACCGATACCGGCAGCGAGGTCACCGTGCCGGCTATCGGCGCGTAGACCGCGTTGAGCGTATAGGCCGATCCCGGGGTAGACGGGTCAATCTCGGCGATGGCCTGGCCCTTGGCTACGCGGGAGCCGAGCGACACCTTCGACGATACCAGCTTGCCGGAGACGTAGGGGTAGACCTTGACGGTAGAGTCGACGACGACGTCGCCGTTCGTCTCGATGTAGTCCTGCATCGTCGTCCGCTCGGCGACGACGGTGCGCACCGAGAACTCGGTAGCGGCCGCGGCGCCGGGCGCGCGTCCGCCGGGACCGCCCGACGTCCTGGAGCCCGGCGGTATCGCCCCAGGCGCCCCCGGAGCCCCTCCGGGGATCGAGGCCGCCTGGTTCCCGGCTCCGGCCAGCTTCGGTACGACGACGACCGCCGCGATGGCGATCGCGAACAGCGCCAGTAAGGCTATGTTGCGTTTCTTCATGCTCAATTCCTTCCGAGCGAGCCGAACGGCTCGCCGAGCGCGTACTCGAGGTTCAGTATGGCTATGATCAGCGCGTACGACTCTTCCGATACGGCGAGCCTGGCCTCGGCCAGGCTGTCCTGGGCGTTCTGCAGCGTTAAGAGGTCCTTGGTGCCGTAACGGTAGGCCTCCTCGGTCAGGGCGTAGGTCCGCTCGGCCAGCGACTCGCTCAGGCGTCCCGTCTCGAGCGACCTGGCCGCCTGGGCTATCTCTCGCTGGAGCGCGGCGGCGCCGGCGATCGCCTTGGTCCCGGCCTCGGCGAGCTGGCTGTCGAGCTTGGCGAGCGCGTCCTCGGCCGACGAGACGGCGAGCCTCGCGTCGGACCAGGGCAGCAGGTCGTCGAGGCCCAGGCTGACCGAGGCCGACAGCGAGCCCGAGCCGCTCAGGGACGCGTCTGACAGGGTCGGCTTATAGGACGCCGACAGGCTCAGCGACGGCGAGTACACCGCGCGCCTGGCCTTGGCGAGGCTCGCCTCGGCGGCGGCCCTGGACCGCCCCAGGGTCCGTACCGACGGCGAGGCGACGCCGGCGGTCGCGGGATCGACGGCCGCGGCTGCTAGCACCGCGCCGGCCGGCGCGTCGAGCGCGCCGGCCGGCGTCACGGCCGCGCCCGGCTCGAGGCCGAGCAGCTGCCTGAACGAGTCGAGGGCCGACTCGTAGTCGATCCTGGCGCTATCGAGCGTCGGGCCGAGCTTCTCGAGCTTGACGAGGGCCGACAGCGCGTCGAGCTCCGGGGCTACGCCGGCCTTCCGCCTGGCCTCGGCCTGCTCGTAGCTCTTCCTGGCCGTCTCCGCGTTCTGCTCGGCCAGGCGTATCTTCTCCCGCTTCAAGAGCAGCGCGTAGAAGGCGGTCCGCGTCGACAGCTCGACGTCGCGCCTGGCCGTCTCGTAGGCCAGCGCGGCCGTCTCGTAGGCCAGCTCCGCCGCGGCGCGCGCGTGCAGCGACTCGGCGGACAGGCTCAGGCTCGCGCTCGCCGAGCCGCCGACGCTGCCGCGGCCCGAGCCGCCGCTGGCCGAGGCGCCTAGCGACAGGGACGGCACGAGGTCGTTCCACGCCAGCGACAGGGCCCTGGAGGCGGCCTCCATATCTATCTTGGACCTGGCCAGGCTCCCGTTGCCCTCGAGCGCGGTCGCCACGGCCTCGTCGACGCCGAGCGTCTGCTGGGCCCCCGCGGCGGCCGTCGCGAGCAGGGCTACCGCCAGCGCTATGGGTATTCGCATCTATCCCTCCATGTCGTACTGACGCTCAGAGGATATCCGATCGTCGAGCATGAGCATACGTCCGAATAGGTTCGCGTCCTATAGACGCGCGATGAAAGGCTCATAATTTTTTGTTATACGCGGCGGCCCCACGGCCCGCCGGCGTTGCCCGGCGGCCGGGCCGCGCGTATACTCCGAACCATGGAGAGCGCATGAAGGCGAAGGTCCTGATCATCGAGGACGTGGCGGAGCTGTCGGAGCTCGTGGCCCTGTACCTTTCCAAGGAGGGCATGGAGACGAGGCGGGCCGAGTCCGCCGAGGCCGCCCTCGCCGCGCTCCGGGCCGGCGGGGCCGACGCGTTCTCGCCGGACATCATCATCCTCGACATCAACCTGCCGGGCATGGACGGCTTCGAGTTCCTCGGGGAGTACCGCCGAACCGGCAAGGCTCCCGTGCTGATCGTGTCCGCGAGGGACGCCGACGAGGATATCATCGCCGGCCTCGGCCACGGCGCGGACGAGTTCGTGACCAAGCCGTTCTCGCCGCGGGTGCTCGTGGCCCGCGTGCGCGCGATGCTACGGCGCGCCCAGGAGGCCCCGTCGGCGCGCGACGCCCGGTCGGTGCGCTTCGGCCCGTACTCGCTCGACCTGGACGCCTGCGTGCTCAGGCGCGGCGACGATCGCGTCGCGCTGTCCGCCAAGGAATACGCCGTGCTCGCCTTCCTGGCCTCGAACCCCGGCCGCCCCCTCGACCCCGAGACCATCTACTCGTCGGTATGGAAGAACGCGTACGGCGACGTGACCGCGGTGGCGGTGTATATCCAGCGGCTGCGCAGGAAGCTCGAGGCGGACCCGTCGTCGCCGAGGCACATCGAGACGGTCTACGGCATGGGCTACCGGTTCACGCTCGACCCCGGGCTCGAACAGGGCGGAGGCGGCCTATGAAGATACGCAGCCAGTTCTATATCCTCGTGTTCGGCATCGTCGTCGTGCCGCTGCTCGCGTTCGCCGGCCTCCTCGCGATGCAGGGGGGACGCGAGTCGTCGGTCGTCCAGGTGCCCGGCTACGACGAGGTGGCCGCGCTGGCCGGCGGCTCGTTCGACCGGGCCTCCTGGGAGCGCCTCGCCGACTACATGGCCCACAAGCCGCCGACGATGGAGTTCACCGTGCTCGACCCGGAGCGCCGCGTCGTCTTCTCGACGATAAGCGGGCATAAGGTCGGCGACCTCGTCTCCGACGAGGCCCTGCTCGGCTATATGCGGGAGACGAGCGGCGACTACTTCTATCAGATAGACTCGCCCGTGCGCTCGAGCGAGGGCGGCCTCCTCGTGCTGACCAGGATCGAGCGGTCGGAGCGCTTAAGGCCGCCGAACCCGTTCAACCGCTTCTTCACCACGTTCGCGGTGCTGCTCGCGGCGCTGTTCCTGTTCTCGGCCGGCATGGCCGTGCTGATCGCCAGGTCGATCACCCAGTCGGTGCTGGCGCTCGACGCCGCGACCCGGCGCATAGCGGCCGGGGAGCTGGAGCGGACGGTGGAGGTCCGCGGCTCCAACGAGATCACCTCGCTCGCCTCGTCGCTCAACGCGATGCGCCTCGCGCTGAAGGACGACCTGGCCAGGCGATCGCGCTTCATCATGGGCGTGACCCACGACCTCAAGACGCCGCTCGCTCTGATAAAGGGCTACGCCGAGGCGATCGGTGACGGAATGGACGACGGCGCAGGCACCCGGGAGCGCTACGTCGGCATCATAGGGGCCAAGGTGGACCAGCTGGCGGGGATGATCGACGACCTGATAGACTTCGTCAAGGTGGACTCGGGCGAATGGCGGGAGCGGCTGGAGCTGAAGCCGCTGGCTCCCTTCCTGCGCGGCCTGTGCCGCAGGCTCGAGGCCGACGCCGTACTGCTAGGGCGCCGGGCCGAGTCTTCGATAGACCTGCCCGACGACCTGGCCGTGCCCTTCGACGAGCGCCTGATCACGAGGGCGATCGAGAACATCGTCAACAACGCGCTACGCTACACCGAGCCCGGCGGGCTCGTGCGCGTCTCGGCCCGGGTCGAGCGCGGCGGCGACGGCGGCGAGCGGGTCGCGCTCGAGATATCCGACGACGGGCCGGGCATCGGCGACGGCGAGCTGCCGCTGATCTTCGACCCGTTCTACCGAGGCTCCGGCTCCCGTCGGGAGCAGGGCATGGGGCTCGGGCTGTCGGTGGTCAAGGGAGTCGTGGAGTCCCACGGCTGGGCCCTGTCGGCGCGCTCCGAGCCGGGGCGGGGGAGCGCCTTCCGTATCGAGGCGCCGCTACGCTGATCGGTCCTCGAGGTGGCGCAGCTCGCGGACGAGCAGGGCCAGGGTCAGCGCCGTCGAGGCCAGGTCCGCTATCGGGAAGGCCATCCAGACCCCGTCGACGCCGATGAACAGCGGCAGGATCAGCACGATCGGTATAAGCAGCAGGAACTGCCTCGACAGGCCGAGCATCATCGACTGGGTCTTCTTGCCGACGGCCTGGAAGTAGGTCGAGCCGGTTATCTGGAGCGACGCGAGCGGGATGAACAGCACCATGACGCGCAGTACCCGCGCGCTCGAGGCTATCAGCTCGGCGTCGGAGGTGAACATGCCGATGGCCGCGCGCGGCGCCAGCATCATGAACGCGTAGCCGGCCAGGGACACGGTCAGCGCCGTCAGCACGGCGGTCTTGAGGCTCTGCCTGACCCTGTCGAAGCGCTTGGCGCCGTAGTTATAGCCGGCTATCGGCTGGAAGCCCTGGATGATGCCGAGTATCGGCATGATGACGATCGACACGATCTTGTGGTTCATGCCGTAGGTCGTAATCGCGAGGTCCCCGCCGTAGCGCCCGAGCGTGTTGTTGATCAGCAGGGCCAGGAGGCTCATGCCGGCGCTCTGGACGAAGGCCGGCACGCCGAGCAGGGCTTCGTCGCGCAGCGCCGAGGGCTCGATCCGCAGGTCGGACCGGCCGATCGGCACGTGGCTCTTCTTCCTGAAGTATAGGGAGAAGAGGTACGAGCAGGAGACGACCTGGCTGATCACCGTCGCGACGGCGGCGCCCGCCACTCCCATGCGGAAGCCGAATATGAAGATCGGGTCGAGTACCGTGTTCAGGCCGGCGCCGAGCAGCATGCCTATCATCGACGCCTTGGCGTTGCCCTCGGCCCGCACGAGGTTGCTGGCGCACATCGACATCGAGAAGAAGAAGAAGCCGGCCGCGACGATACGGGTATAGCTGAGGGCGTAGGGCATGACGGCCTCGCTGGCCCCGAAGAAGCCGAGGATAGGGCGGGTGAACGCTAGCACCAGCGCGACGAGGACGGCCGTGACGAGCATGACCGCCGTATAGGCGGTGCCCATCGCGGCGGCGGCGGCGTCCGGCCGCTTCTCGCCGAGGCGCCTGGAGACGATCGAGGCGGCGCCGACGCCGAGCGCCTGGGCGACCGCCGAGACTATCATCTGCAGCGGGAACACGATCGAGAGCGCCGCGATAGCGAGCGGCCCGACGCCGTGGCCGACGAAGATGGTATCGACGACGTTATACAGGGCGTTGACCAGCATGCCTATCGCGGCCGGGATGCCCATTTTAAGCAAGAGCGGGAATATGGCGTCCCGTCCTAGGAAATCGGTCTTGTGAGGTTCGTTCATGCGCGGGTTCCTTATCAGTGATTGGAACATAGCGTATATATGCGAGTAATGCAAGCACTTGCTTGCATTATGCCTACGGTGTATACTGCGGATCCGATGGCCCACGCGAAGGAAAAGATACTGGACGCGTCGCTCGAACTGTTCTCCGCCCACGGATACGCCTCGGTGACGACCAGGGCGATAGCCGAGGCCGCCGGGGTCAACGAGGTCACCCTGTTCAGGCTGTTCGGCTCGAAGGAGCGCCTGTTCCGCGAGGTCTTCGCCTCGTTCTTCTCGAGGCCCGACGAGGCGCTATCGAGGATACGCCCGCGCTTCGAGCTAGAATCGGACCTCGTCGAGTACGCCGGGACGTTCGTCGATTTCTTTTCCGCGAACCATAAGCTCGTCAGCATGAGCATCAGGAACATCAAGGAGGACTTCGCGGACATCGACGAGTCGCTGCGCGACCAGGAGCGATCCATGCGCGCCGCGATCCTCTCGTACCTAGGCGGCATGGCGGCGTCCGGGGCCGTCGCCGGGAGCCCCGAGGAGCTGTCTCGGCTATTCGTCGAGTGCCTCTTCGGCATGGCGTTCAAGCGGATCAGGACGGGCGGGATGGAGAGCCTCGGCCCGTCGGCCGCCGCCTTCGCCGCGGTCTTCGCCCGCGGCGTCGCCGCCGGGGCCCATGCTACCGACGGCGCCCCGGTCGCGGGATCTCCCGGCCCGAGCCCCGGAAGCGCCTGAGAGCCGCCCTCGGGCGGCGCTTGCCGGCCGCGCCGCGCCGCGCTACGATAGCGGCATGTACTTCAACGAGCTGGTCGCCGCGTACGACCGGGAGCGCCACGAGCGCGATACCTTCCACGACCTGATGCGCCACCGCGTGCGCGAGATACTGCTCGTCGCCAGCCTCTACGACGCCTTCGTGCTCGAGAGCGACGGCGCCCTGTCCGAGCAGATCTACGGCGAATTCTTCAAGCTCAACCTCACCACCGCGCCGAGGGTGTCCTGCGCCTATACGCCGGAGTCGGCGATGGAGATGTTCGGCTCAGGCGGCTACGACATGGTCATACTGATGGCCGGCCTGGACTTCGACGTGCCGCTGGCGCTGGCCGCCAGGATGAAGGCCCTCTGGCCGTCCGTGCCGATACTGCTGCTCGCGATGAACAACTCGAGCCTGTCCGGCCTCGACGCCGGGTCGGACGCCTGCCGCGACGTGATCGACCGGGTGTTCGTCTGGAACGGCTACTCGAAGCTGTTCATCGGCATGATCAAGTACGTCGAGGACCTGTGGAACGTCGACAACGACACCCGCGTGGGCATGGTACGGGTCGTGCTGCTCATCGAGGACTCGATACGCTACTACTCGCGCTACCTGCCGCTCCTGTACTCGGTCGTGATGAAGCAGACCCAGCAGCTGGTGGAGGAGGAGCGGGTCGTAGAGACCTACAAGATCCTGAGGATGCGCGGGCGGCCCAAGGTCCTGCTCGCTACGAGCTACGAGGAGGCGATGGCCCTCTACGAGCGCTACGAGCCGTACCTCCTGACCGTCATCTCGGACGTGCGCTACGGCCGCGGCGGCGCCGAGGACTCGGAGGCGGGCTTCCGCTTCCTCGAGATGACCAAGGCGCGCAAGCCCGACCTGCCGGTGCTGATCCAGTCCAGCGAGCCGGCCAACCGCGAGAAAGCGTACGCGCTCGGCGCCTCGTTCGCCGACAAGAACTCGAACACGCTGGCCAGGGAGCTCGGCGCGTTCTTCCAGGCCCAGCTCGGCTTCGGGCCCTTCGTCTTCAGGACGCCCGACGGCGTCGAGCTATCCAGGGCCAGGAATATGGAGGAATTCGTCGAGAAGATGCGGGCCGTGCCGCCCGAGTGCCTGCTGTACCACGCGACCCGCAACCACTTCTCCGCCTGGCTGATGGCCAGGGGGGAGGTCCGTTTCGCCCGCATCATCCGGAACTACCTCCCCGACGACTTCGCGGGGCCGACCGAGCTGCGCGACTTCATCTGCCGCGCCCTCGACGACCTGCAGCGCGGCAAGGCGCGCGGCGTCATGCCCGCCGTCGGGGCCGGCTTCGGCGATAGGGGCCTGGCCAGGCTCGGAGGGGGCTCGGTCGGCGGCAAGGGCCGCGGTCTGGCCTTCATCAAGAGCCTGATCGACAACCTGGCCTTCCCGAACCGGGGCGGAGGCGTCGACATCAGGCTGCCGTACACGGCGTTCATCGGGATAGACGAGTTCGAGCGCTTCATGGACCAGCACGGCCTCTGGGGCTACTCGTGGTACTCCGCCCCGGAGGACGACGTGCGCGCCGCGTTCCTATCGCATCCGCTCGACGCGGAGCTCGTCTCCAGGCTGCGATCCTACCTGGCCTCGACCGATAAGCCGCTCGCCGTGCGGTCGTCGGGCCTGTTCGAGGACATGCTGATGGTGCCGTTCTCCGGCGTCTACGACACCTTCCTGATCCCGAACGCCCACCCCGATCCCGAGCGGCGCCTGGCGCAGCTCTGCGACGCCGTCAGGCTCATCTACGCCAGCCTCTACTCGACGACGGCCCGCGCCTACTTCGACGCGTCCGGCTACAAGATCGAGGAGGAGCGGATGGCGGTCGTCATCCAGGAGCTGGTCGGGACCAGGCGCGGCCGCTGGTACTATCCGCTGATCTCCGGCACCGCCCAGTCCTATAACTACTATCCCGTCTCGTACCTGAAGCCCGACGACGGCCTCTGCGTCGCGGCGCTCGGCCTCGGGCCCTACGTCGTCGAGGGCGGCGAGGCGCATCGCTTCTGCCCCCGCTACCCCAAGCTCGACGTCGTCGCGCCGGGCCGGGGCCTGGGCGGCACCCAGCGCTGGTTCTACGCCCTCGACATGGAGCGGCTCGACTTCGACCTGACCCAGGGCGAGGAGGCCACCCTGTCGCGCCTCGACGTCTCCGAGGCCGAGCCCGACCCGGGCTTCGCGATGGTCGCCAGCACCTGGAGCGTCGAGGACGACAGGCTGGAGCCGGGCGTCTCGGCCAGGGGCCCGCGCATCGTCGACTTCGCCCCGGTGCTCAAGTACGACTCGTTCCCGTTCGCCTCGGTCGTCGAGGCCGTCCTCGAGGTCGGGACCAAGAGCATGGGCATACCGGTCGAGATAGAGTACGCCGTCAGCGAGGACGGGCCTGGCGGCGCGCCGGTCTTCTATATGCTGCAGATCAAGCCGCTCATCCAGCGCTCGGACCGGGTGTCGGTCGACCTCGGCGCGGTCGCCAGGGGCGAGTGCCTCGTGGCGAGCGAGCGCTGCATGGGCAACGGCCGCGTACACGGCGTCCGCGACGTCGTGTACGTCGACCCGTCGCGATGGAACCCCGCCGATAGCGGGGCTATAGCCGCCGAGATAGCCGGCCTGAACGAGAGGCTGAAGGCCGAGGGACGCCCCTACGCGCTCGTCGGCCCGGGGCGATGGGGCACGCGCGACCATTCGCTCGGGGTCCCGGTGAATTTCTCGCAGATATCGAACGCCAAGGCCATCGTCGAGGCCGACCTGCCCGACTTCAGGGTGGATTCGTCGCTCGGCAGCCACTTCTTCCATAACGTCACGGCGATGAACATCGGCTATTTCTCCGCGGCCTACGGCTCGCCGTCGTCCTTCGTCGACTGGGACGCGCTGGCCGCCCTGCCGCTCGCCGCGCGTACGGCGCATTGCTCGCTCGTCCGCGTCGAACGGGAACTGGAGATCCTCATGGACGGAAGCCGGGGCCACGGCGTCATACGCCCGGCCTCCGATTGACGACGAAGGCGAATTCCGACACTATCGTAGCAACTATAGCAGACGCTGGAGAATGCACCATGGATCCACGATCGTTCCTCAAGGGCTTGCACCCGCTCGAGATAAAGGTACTGCTCCGATACGCGCCGGGAGACGGCCTCGACGCCGCCAGGCTCGCCGCGGAGCTCGGCTACGTCGAGGGGCACGCCAACCAGGCCCAGGCCTGGCTGAGCGCCAAGGGGCTGGCGGCCGAATCGGGCCGCTCGTCGCGTAACGTCTACGAGCTGACCTCGCTCGGCCGCTCGTGGCTCGAGGCCGGCTCTCCCGAGGAGCGCATGGTCGCGTGGCTTGCCGAGCACGGCCCGGCCGCGATGCCGGCCATCTGCCAAGCCGTCGGCATCGAGCAGAAGGACGCCGGCTCGGCGTACGGCCGACTCTCGAAGGAGGGCGTGCTCGCGATGGGGCAGGATAAGCTCGTCGCGCTCGTCGACGCGTCCAAGTCGCTGCGGGCCGCCGCGCTCAAGGCGCTGCTGGCCAAGGCCGACGCGGCCGGCGGCATCCTGGAAGAAGGCGCCCTGGGGGACGCCGAGCGCGCGCTGATGGCCGAGGTGGCCAAGAAGCGCGGCGCCGCCGACGCCGCGTTCAAGGCGGCCGAGCGCGAGACCGTCACCTGGACGCTCACGGCCGACGCGGCGGCCGTCTCTGACCTGCTGCGCGCCGAGGGCGTGTCCGGCGACGAGCTCGGCGCCGTCACGCAGGAGATGCTCGAGTCCGGCTCGTGGAAGGGCGCCGCGTTCAGGTCGTACAACATCAAGAGCCGCCCGGCCCGACTGATACCGGGCCGCCGCAACCCCTACGTGCAGTTCCTCGAGAGCGTCAAGGACAAGCTCGTCTCCCTCGGCTTCGAGGAATTCGACGGAGGGCTCGTCGAGACCGAGTTCTGGAACGGCGACGCGCTGTTCATGCCCCAGTTCCACTCCGCCCGCGATATCCACGACGTCTACTACGTCTCGGAGCCGACCAAGGCCAAGTCCATCGAGGAGCCCTACCTGTCGCGCGTCGCGGCTACCCACGAGAACGGCGGCGCCACCGGCTCCCGCGGCTGGCGCTACGGCTTCGACCGCGAGTTCACCAAGCGCCTGGTGCTGCGCAGCCAGGGCACGGTGCTGTCCGCCAGGCAGCTGCCGACCGCGTCGGTGCCCGGCAAGTACTTCGGCATCGCGCGCTGCTTCCGCTACGACAAGGTCGACGCGACCCACCTGTCCGACTTCTACCAGACCGAGGGCATCGTGCTCGGCGAGGACGTCAGCCTGCGCACCCTGCTCGGCTTCCTCGAGATGTTCGCCGTGGAGGTGGCCGGCGCCAAGGAAGTCAAGTACGTGCCCGGCTACTTCCCGTTCACCGAGCCGTCGGTCGAGGTGCACATCAAGCACCCGGTGCTCGGCTGGTTCGAGCTCGGCGGCGCCGGCATCTTCAGGCCGGAGGTCACCGAGCCGCTCGGCGTCAGCGTGCCGGTGCTCGCCTGGGGCATAGGCATAGACCGCATGGCCCTGATGGCGCTCGGCCTCAACGACCTGCGCGAGCTGTTCAGCTACGATATCGAAGACGTGCGCCTCAGGCGGGCGAAGCTGTAGTCAAGACGAAAGAACGTGGAGATAGCGAATGCCTAAGATAGAAGTGAACGAAAAGCTGTTCTTCAGCCTCGTCGGCCGCCGCATGGACGCGGCCGAGCTGGAACCGGCGCTCGAGACCGCGAAGGCCGAGCTCGACGCCTGGGACCCGTCCGGGCCCGAGGACGAGCGGGTCATCAAGATAGAGCTGAACGATACCAATAGGCCCGACCTCTGGTCGACCGCCGGCCTCGCGCGCCAGCTGCGCGTCCGGCTCGGCGGCGGCATCCCCGAGTACCCGTTCTTCTCCAGGGAGGGCGACCAGAGGCCTGCCGACTACCGGGTCGTCGTCGACGGATCGATACGCGAGCTGCGCCCCTACATGGCGGCCTTCGTCATCTCCGGCAAGGCGATCGACGACGCGATGCTCCGCGACGCCATCCAGACCCAGGAGAAGCTGTGCTCGAACTTCGGCCGCAAGCGCCGCTCCGTGTCGATGGGCATGTACCGCATCGAGCTGATCAAGTGGCCGGTCGCCTATAAGGGCGTCGATCCGGACGCCGTCAGCTTCGTGCCGCTGCAGTCGGACGAGAGCATGACCCTCAGGCGCATCGTCGCCGAGCACCCGAAGGGCAAGGAGTACGGCCACATCATCGCCGGGTCGCCCGTCTATCCGATCCTGATGGGCGCCGACGGCGGCGTCCTGTCGATGGCGCCGGTCATCAACTCCGCCGACATAGGCGCCGTCCAGGTGGGCGACCGCGACCTGCTCGTCGAGTTCACCGGCACCGACATGGCCGCCGTCTGCCTCTCGGCCAGCATCGTCGCCTGCGACTTCGCCGACGCCGGCTACGAGATCAAGCCGCTCCGCGTCGACTACGCCTACGACACGCCGTTCGGCCGCTCGGTCACCTTCCCGTACTACTTCCAGCAGCCGGCCTCGGTCGATTCGGGCCGCGTCTCCAAGCTGCTCGGCGACAGCTTCGGCCCCGAGCAGGTCGTCGAGGCGCTCGCCCGCATGGGCGTCAGGGCCGAGGCCCACGGCCAGCACGTCAGGGCGGCCGTGCCCGAGTACCGCGACGACTTCATCCACGCGGTCGACCTCGTCGAGGACGTGATGATAGGCCGCGGCATGGCCAGCTTCTCTCCCGAGCGGCCGCGCGACTTCACCATCGGCCGGCTGTCGCCCGTCGAGTCGTTCACCAGGCGCGCTAAGGACGTGATGGTCGGCCTCGGCTACCAGGAGATGATCTACAACTACCTCGGCTCCGGCAAGGACTACATCGAGCGGATGAACGCGTCGGCCGACGACGTGATCCGCATCTCGAACCCGATGACCGAGAATTTCGAGTACGTACGGCCGTCGATACTACCGGGGCTCCTCCAGTCCGAGGCGGTGTCGAGCAAGGCCCCGTATCCCCATCGCATCTTCGAGGCCGGCAAGGTCGCGTTCCTCGACGACGCGAGGAACTACGGCACGGCGACGAGGCAGCGGATCGGCCTCCTGTGCGCTCACCAGGCGGCCGACTACAACGAGCTGGCCGGCGTCGTCTCGGCCCTGCTCTATTACCTCGGCGAGGAGTACTCGGTCGACGATTCCGACGATCCGAGGTTCCTTCCCGGCCGCCAGGCGCGTATACTGATAGGCGGCGAGCCCGTCGGCGTGTTCGGCGAGGTGCATCCGGCCGTCCTGGGGAACTGGGGCATCACGATGCCCTGCGCGGCCTGCGAGCTCGACCTCGAATCGCTCCTGTAAGGGCCGGGGAGGTCGCATGGATCTAGAGAAACGTTACTCCAGGCTTCCGGACCGGGACTACGCGAATTTTAGGTCGATGTTCGACTCGATCTTCGACCGGTTCGGCGGCTTGCCCGCGGTTAAGGCCAAGCCCGATCCCGCTTCGCCGTATACGGTATGGACCTACGCCGACGCGCGCCGCGAATCGTACGCCGCGGGGCGTTTCCTCCTGTCCAAGGGGCTATCGGCCGGCGACCGCGTCTGCGTCATGTCGGAGAATCGCCCGGAGTGGTGCTTCGCCTATATCGGCATCGTGGCCGCCGGCCTCGTCGTCGTGCCGGTCGATTCGACGATGGACGCGGCCGGCTTAGCCGGCATAATCGCCGCGTCGAGGAGCCGGGCGCTGTTCTACTCGCCCTCGCTCGGGGCGAAGGTAGCGGAGGCGCTCGCGCGGTCGCCGGTAGACCTGGCGATCGAGTTCACCGCGGTCGTCGGCGATCGTCGGCCGGCCGAGAAGCCCCCGGCCGGCTCGTCCGGGGCGGCGGAACGCTTCGGCTGGCTCGATCTCGGCTCGTCGGGTGACGCGGCGAGCGGCGGATCGCCCGATAGCGGCGCGGAGCGCGACGCCCGCGGGCTTCCCGACCCGGCCGCTATCGACGGCGACGCGCCGGCGGTCATTATCTATACGTCCGGCACGACCGGCCTGGCCAAGGGCATCGTGCTGAGCCACCGCGGCGTCATAGCCAACGTCAACGCGGCGATCCAGTCGCTGAACGTCGACACGAGGGACGTCTTCATAGCGGTGCTGCCCCTGCACCATACCTACGCAGCCACCTGCACCTTCCTTTCGCCGATGGCCGCCGGCGGCGATATCGTGTTCATCGAGCGCATCGTCCCGTCGGTCGTCCTCAAGCATATCCGCGAGGCCGGCGTGACCATGGTGATCGGCGTCCCGCTCCTGTTCGATAAGATCAAGCAGGGCATACGCGCCGAGGTCCAGAAACTGCGCCCGCTCGTACGCGGCCTCATCGGCGTCCTGATGGGCGTCTCGGGCTTCTGCGCCAAGTCCCTACGCGTTCCGGCCGGCCGCGTCCTGCTCTCCTTCATCCGGAGGAAGGCCGGCCTCGCCACGGTCAGGCTCGGCGTCGCCGGGGGAGGGCCGCTCGCGCTCGACACGGCCGAGTTCTTCGACGCGATAGGCTTCAACCTGGTCCAGGGCTACGGGATGAGCGAGAACGGGCCGCTCATCGCGGTCAACCTGCCCGAGTACAAGGACAACCGTTCCGTAGGCCTTCCGGTCAAGCGGACGCTCGTGAGGATCGCCGACCCCGGCCCCGACGGCGTCGGCGAGATCCAGGTCCGGAGCCCCTCGATGATGCTCGGCTACCTCGACGCCCCCGAGGCGACCCGGGCCGCCGTCACCGACGACCGATGGCTGCGTACCGGCGACCTGGGCTACGTCGATAAGCGGGGCTTCGTCTTCATAACCGGCCGATCGAAGAATATCATCGTCACCGAGGGCGGCAAGAACGTCTATCCCGAGGAGATAGAGCTGCGCTTCGAGGGCTCGGCCTGGGTATCCGAGGCCCTCGTGCTCGGCCGCAAGGTCTCCGGCCGCAACGCCGGCGAGCAGGTCATAGCCGTCTGCGTGCCGAACTGGGACAGGGTCGACGCGGAGCGCGGGAACGTCCCGCGCGGCGAATTCGCGCTCGAACGCGTCCGCGACGAGGTGCGCCTGGTCAATAAGAGCCTGCCGTCGTTCATGAAGATCGTCGACTTCATCGTGCGCGACGACGAATTCGAGAAGACGAGCACCCGTAAGATACGGCGCTTCCTGTACGCCGACTACGGACGCGCCCCCGCCGCCGAGCGGCCCGAGGCCGGCCGATGAGCCTCGACGTCGCCGCGCTGGCGCTGCGCTTCGCGGTGATGGCCGTCGCGACCTTCCTGGCCATCGTCGTATGGTCGCGCGTCCGCGACGTATCGTGGATGCTCATCGTCGTCGGCATCGTCGCAGGCTACGGCGACATCCTGTACTCGCTGCTGGTCGAATTCGGCCTCGTGCCTGAACTCGGCGAGGCCTTGGGCGGCTGGAGCGTCCTGGCCTTCGTCGTCCCGAACCTCCCGTGGGCGTTCTTCTCGATCGCCTTCGTAACCATGCTGGTCAGGAGACGTTCCCGGCCCTGATCCCGCAAGCGCCGCGGCCCCTTCGCGCGTATAGCGGGACGGAGGCCGGCGATGACAGTCTACGCGTTCGCGCCGATAGGCTTCGACGGCGAGCTCGTCACCGTCGAGGTGGACCTTCGCCGCGGCATACCGAGCGTCGACCTGGTAGGCTTGCCGGACGGCGCCGTCAAGGAGGCCCGCGAGCGCATGCGGGCCGCCATCCGCAACTCGGGTTTCCAGTTCCCCCTCGATCGGCTGCTTATCAGCCTCGCGCCGGCGGGCATACGCAAGGAAGGCGCCTCGTTCGACCTGGCGATGGCTATCGCTGTGCTCGCCGCGTCCGGCCAGGTGCCCGACTCCGACGCCTCGCTGATGGCGCTCGGAGAGCTGGAGCTGTCGGGCCGGATACGCCCGGTATCCGGCGTGCTGCCGGCGGTGGCGGCCGGGCTCAGGGCCGGCGTCCCGCGCTTCATCGTCCCCGTGGAGAACATCGCCGAGGCGAGGGCCTTGGCCGGCGACCGGGCCGCGCCTATCGCCGGCCTGGCGGATTGCGTCGACCTGGCCTCCGGCTTACGGGCCGCGTATGAGCCTGGCTCGTCCCCGGCCGCCGCGCGACCGGATGAGTCGCCTGCGCCGAGCGGAGATAGCGAGGCGCCTGCCGCGCCGAACGGCGACGAGCCCTGCGATATGGCCGATCTCAGGGGGCAGCCGCGGCTGAGGCGGGCTATGGAGATAGCCGCGGCCGGCGGCCATCACGCGCTCCTGTTCGGGCCGCCGGGCGTCGGCAAGACCATGGCGGCTCGGCGCCTCGTCGGCCTGCTCCCCGACCTCGACGACGATGACGCCATCGCCGTGACCACGCTGCACTCGCTCGCCGGGACGTTGCCCGACCGCGCCTGCCTGATCAGGCGGCCGCCGTTCCGGTCCCCGCACCACGGCGCCTCGGCGGAGGGTATCGTAGGCGGAGGCCGCTCCTGGAAGCCCGGGGAGATAAGCCTCGCTCACGCGGGAGTGCTGCTGATAGACGAGGCGCCCGAATTCAGGTCGGACGTGCTGCAGGCCCTGCGCGAGCCGCTCGAGGCCGGCAAGGTGACTATCGTGCGCGCCGACAGGGTCGTCTCGTATCCGTCCAGGTTCATGCTCGTCGCGTCCTGCAATCCGTGCCCATGCGGTAATCTTGGCCGGAAGGGCGCTGTATGCCTGTGTTCGGCCGACGAGATACGTCGATACTGGAAGCGACTAGGCGGTCCGCTGCTCGACCGTATCGATATACGCCTCCCGGTATGGCCGGCTACTCCCGAGGAGCTGTCCTCGGGGCCGGGCGAGACGAGCGCCGCGATACGCACGCGGGTGGCGGCGGCGAGGGCGGTTCAGCGAGCCAGGTTCGCCTCGTCATCCTGCAAGCTTAACGGGCGAATGGGCGTCGGCGCGATAGACGCGTTCTGCCGTTTAGGAGGCGAAGCGGAGGCTAGGCTGACCGAGATGGCGGCGAAAACGGGGTTCTCGTCGCGCGCCTGCCATTCGACGCTCAGGGTCGCTAGAACGATCGCCGATCTGGCTGGCATGGACGACATCGAACGGGAGCACATCGACGAGGCTATTACGCTCCGACGCTATGGCGACGACGATATCTTCTGGATGATTCCGTAAATAATTCTCATCGCGTTATTGACAAGTAGGATGAATCGTATTATAAACACTGCGCGGCGATAAAGATCGCTTTTCTGTACGCTGAACATTGACTATAGCTGACGATTGTTTGATAATTATCTCAATCACAGTCATAGGATTCATCAGTTGTACGTCATTCATCTGGCGCCTTGACGCGTTGTGCGACGTGTCCTGGCTCATTCGAATGGCAAAAAAAATGCGCTCTAGGGCGCTTGACACGAATGATCGAAAGGCGCTATAAAAGGCGCCGCGCCAACGAAGCCGAGCTTCGGCGGCCGATACAGTCTGAACTGGCACGCAAGTTGCATGCTGGTAACGACAGTGGTCTTACACAGGCATAAGGGTGGGGAGAAGCAGGATAAGGAGCCCTGCCGGAGCGTTTCGGCGCGCTGGTAGGGTGGCGATACGAATGCCACAAAACTGCCGAGGAAAGCGTATGCGGCGAACCCGTAAGCCCCTTGAGTGGGGGTTTGCGACGCGGGGCCCGAGAGGGTTTCGCGAGGTTCATACTCTAATGAATCTAGCGGTCTTCGGACCGTTGGAATATATCATGAAGAGTTTGATCCT
>QKAK01000024.1 GCA_003247225.1 Spirochaetota bacterium
CAAGCGCTATCGATCATAGAATCGGATACCCCCGCCGTCCGGCTTCAAGCTCCGCTTGCATCGTAGCCGGCGGCCAGATAGTATCGTCCTAGGCTCGCGGACGCCCGGGAGTACGGCCTGGAGGGGACTGCATGAAGATCAGGAAAATCGCCGGTATCGTGTGCATCGCGTTCGGGGCCTTGAACATCGTCGACTTCATGGCGCCGATGCCGGTGCCGACGGTCGGACTCGGCGCGTTCATAGTCGGCGTCGCGTTCATCGGGCTGGGACTGTTCCTGCGGCTGTCCGGAGGCGCATCGGCGTCCCAGGATGGCGCGCGGCTCGAGTGGACGCCGAAGTCGGTCCAAGCGGCCAGGGACGCCGCCCATGGAGCTACCGACCCGCTCCTACCGACCCGCGCGCTGCGCCTCGCCTCCGAGTCGAAGGGGGTGCTGACCGTGTCCCAGACGGCGATGAAGCTGAACGTCACCCTGGACGAGGCCACGGCCGCGCTCGACGAATGCGCGCTGAAGGGCGCGGCGTACATCAGCGTCGACGATTCGACGGGTATATCGAGCTACTGCTTTCCTGAATTCATGCCCAAGGATTGACGGAGGGCAGGCCTGGCGGTATATCGGACCACATAAAAACGGCCGCCCCGCGGAGCGAGGGCGGCCGTTTCATATTCTAGCGCTGCCTAGGGGAAAGCCTACGATCGCCGGCCGGTGATCTCGTCGATGACCGAGCGCACGTCGCGCGACGAGCGCGCCGGCGGCTCGTACCGGGGGGCGTCGCGCCTCGGGGCGGGCCTGGCCGAGGCCGGGCTTCCCTGCCCCTGGCGATTCCCGGAGCCGTCGCGGCGATCGGGCTGTCCGCGGCCGCGCTGGCCGTCCTGCCTCGCCTGGCCGCCTCGGGGCGGCTGCCGTCCGTCGCGACGCTGGCCGCCGGCCGGCGCGGGCTGCTGTCGCGGCGATTGCGCCTGCCCGCCGCGCGGGGCGCCCAAAGGGGAGCCCTGCCGTCCGCGGCCCTGGCCGCGGGCGCGCATCCGCTCCTTCGACCGAGCCTCGAACATCGCGTCGCGCAGGTCCTCCTCGGTCGGCGCCGGCTTGACGCCGGCGTAGGGGTGCTGCTTGACCACCGGGATGGCCGTGCCGAGCAGGCGCTCGACCTGCTTGAGCAGGCGCTTCTCCTCGGTATCGCAGAACGATACGGCCGAGCCCGAGGCGCCGGCCCTGGCGGTCCGGCCGATGCGGTGCACGTAGGTCTCGGGCTCGGTCGGCATGTCGAAGTTGAACACGTGCGATATGTCGTCGACGTCGATGCCGCGGGCCGCGAGGTCGGTGGCGACAAGGACGGGCGTCTCGCCGGCGCGGAACGCGTCCATCGTCTTCGTCCGGTTGCCCTGCCCCTTGTTGGCGTGGATGACGCCGGCGGGTATGCCGGCCAGGTGGAGGGTCTTGGCGATGCGGTCGGCGCCGTGCTTGGTCCTCGAGAACACGACGGCCCTGGAAACGCCGAGCTCCTTGATCAGGTGGACGAGCAGGTCGCGCTTGCAGCCCTTCTCGACGTAGTACAGGCTCTGCGCTATCAGCTCGACGGCCGGCTTCTCCGGCTCTATGTCGACGCGGACCGGGTTATCGAGCAGGCTGCGGGCCAGCGACTCGATCTCGGCCGGCATGGTCGCCGAGAACAGCAGGGTCTGGCGCTTGGGCGGCAGGAGGGCGATGATCTTGCGCACGTCGTGGATGAAGCCCATGTCGAGCATGCGGTCCGCCTCGTCGAACACGACGATCTCGACGGCCGACAGGTCGATGGCGCCGTCGTTCTTGAGGTCGAGGAGGCGGCCCGGCGTAGCCACGAGCACGTCGACGCCTCGCTCCATCGCCTTGATCTGGGGCACCTTGCCGACGCCGCCGTAGACGCAGGCGCGCTTGAGCTCGGTCTTGCGGCCGTACGCGGCGAAGCTGGCGTCGATCTGGATGGCCAGCTCGCGGGTCGGCGCCACGACGAGCGACCGGGCCTTGCGCGGCTGCCGCTTGTTCGCGGCGGTCGTCAGGCGCTGGATGGTCGGTAGCGCGAACGCGGCGGTCTTGCCGGTGCCGGTCTGGGCGCAGCCGAGCAGGTCGCGACCGGCCAGGAGGCTCGGGATCGAGGCGCTCTGGATCGGCGTCGGCTTCTCGTAGCCTTCGTGGCGCAAGGCCTCCAGGCAGGCGGGCATGAGGCCGAGGGATTCGAATTCTGAATGAAGCATGTATGTCCTTAAGGCGAGAAGGAAGGTTTCGGTCGATGGAACGCGTCTATCGCTACCGGTCCGCGTACGTTCCTTTTACGGGGCCGCGGATATTCTCGTCTGTATGAATATAGCAGAAAATATCGCGAAGGGATAGCCCGGCGGCGCGCCGGGCCCCCGGCTACTTAACCGTCATCCTGAATACGCCGTCCCAGTCCGCCGGCGGAGGCGCCGCCTCGAAGACCTCGACGCGGCGCAAGAACACCTCGCTCGCCTCGTCGCCGTAGGCTTCGCTCACCTTGGCGAATATCTTCTTCGCCGCGGCCCAGCGCTTCGAGCGGTACGCCGCCAGCCCGGCCTCGAATCCCTCTTTAATATGGACGAGCTTCTGGGAGGCCTTGTCCCTTTCCTGGAGCACCTCGTATATCCTGGCCGGCACGTTCTTGCCCTTGACAGCGAGCAGGTCCACCTCCCTGCACAGGAAGTCGTCCTTGACCCTATCGTAGACCGCCTCGGTGACGAGGGACTTGGTGCCGTAGGTCTTGTTCGCTCCCTCGAGCCTGGCCGCGAGGTTGACCGTGTCGCCGATGCTGGTGAAGTCCATGCGCTCCCGCGCGCCCACGGAGCCGAAGACGACCGGGCCCGAGTTGATGCCGATGCCGATCGATACGACGGCGCCCGCTTCCTTTCGCGCCTTTTCCTGCGCCTCGGCCATCGCCTTGCGTATGGCCATGCCGGCGCGGCAGGCCTGCAGCTCCTTCTCCGGGCCGTCGAACACGGCCATCACCTCGTCGCCGACGAACTTATCGATGTCGCCGCCGGCGGCGACGATGGCCTCGGTCTGGATATCGAGGTAATGGTTGAGCATCGCGACGACCTCCTCCGGGGAGAGGCCCTCGCAGATGGTCGTGAAGCCGCGGATATCGGTGAACAGGAAGGCCAGCTCGCGGCGCTCGGTAGTCGGCGTCTCGCGCTCGGAATGCCTGAGCGTCGACGCCGAGATATACGGCACGACGCCGCGTATGACCGCGGCCATGTTGCCGATCTCGAGCGACAGCTTCTTGATCTCGTCCTTGGTGGCGACGCGGTCGTCGTAGCGCAGGCCGTCGGCCGATACGCGCTCGGAGCCCTTGACCATCGACGACAGCCTCGTCGCTATGGCGTTGACGCTCATGCGAAGGAACAGGATCGGGAACACGATGCCCCGCCCGAACAGGTAGGTGACGAAGACCGACGCGTACAGGAACAGGAACGATATGATCACGGTCTTGACGGTCGTCAGGTAGTAGGGGCCGTAGATGGTCTGGCGGTCGTAGACGACCGATACGAAGCCGAGGTCGACGCCGGAGAGCACGACCGGCGCCCTGAATTCTATCGTCTCCGGCTCCTCGATCACCCCGGCGGACCCGACGGCATCCGCCGAGGACGCGGGCGCCTTCCCGACGACGGCTGGGTCGGTCGAGGCGCGGGCGGCGTAGGCCCCGCTCTTCGGGTCTCGGCGGTAGTACGTCACGCTCGCGAACGGGAACGCCGCTCCGTCGTTCTTAGCCGCCTCGATGGCCAGGTAGTCGTCTATGGCGATCTTGTCGCTGATGTTCGTCTTGACGATGCTCGCCCCCCGATCGGCGAGGGAGCGGCCGTTGTCCATGATGGCGCGGAGCAGGGTCGAGCCGAAGTCGCGCAGGAGCGAGGTCGCCAGCACGACGATGATCAGCAGTATCAGGCCGGTGAACAGGACGGTCAGCCTCCCCTGTATCCCCCGCGCCCGCCCGAGCTTGGAGCGCAGGCTGCCGGGCTCCTCGGTGGAGCTTCGGAAGGCCGAGTACTCGCGGTAGCCCGAGTCCTTCTCGCTGAGCGAGCGTATCAGGCGCGCGATCGAGTACGCGTTCCACGCGAGCGCCGCGGCCGCCATCGCCCAGTCCCACCACGGTATCGAGCGGAAGTAGTCCGGCCTGGTCGCCAGGCTCATCGCGGAGGCGGCCGGTATGAGCGCGGCGCAGGCCGACGAGACGGCGTGGATCGCCGCCGCGATCGGCGAGCCGGGATCGGCGACGATCGGGAGCCTGCCGCGTAGGAAATAGGCGGCGATCTCCCATAGCGCTATGGCGACGAGCAGCCAGGCGGCTACGCCGGCGGCGACGGCGTAGCCGCCGGCCCCGGCCGCGGCGAGCGCGGCGCCGGCCGAGAACGCCGAGGGCCGCGACGCGGCGAGCGGGACGACGAGCCAGGCCGCCACCATGGCGGTCCAGGCCCAGCCGGGCAGGAAGCGGAGCGCGTCGTTAGGGCCGCGTCGTTCGTTCATAGAGTCTCCTCCGTCGTCGGTCTCAGTACTGGTCGAGCAGCTTCTGCTTGTCGCGGGCCTTCTCGAGGTACCCGGACGCGTCCTCGTAGGCCGGGTCGACGGCCACGATCACCTCGAAGGCGGCGACCGCGTCCTTGAAACGCTCCTCGCGGTAGGCCTTGACGCCGGATTCGTAGATCGGCGGCAGGGCGGCTCGTATCTTCTTGCGCCGCTGGTCGAGGGAGCCTCGCTGCGACGAGGTCGCCGCGGTCCTGGACAGCGACGCGACGAGGCGCTGGGCGCGCGCCAGGTCGCCCTTGGCTATGTAGGCGTCGAGGTTCTTGAGCCCGGCCTCGAAGCTGGCGCCCCGCTCCTCGGCCTCGACGGCGTCCTTGATGCGCTTCTGCAGCGCCGCGGCGTCCGCGCCCTTCTGGACGGCCAGCGCCTTCCTGACCCGGGCCTCGGCCTTGCTCCATTCCTTGCGCGACTCGTGGTACCGGGCCCAGGCCAGGTTGAGCGAGTACTCCGCCTTGCCGATATCCGAGGAGAAGGTCCGCCCGATCTTCGAGTCCAGCTCCTTGACCACGGCCAGCACCGATTCCGCCTCGTCGAACCGGCCTTCCGCCGAGAGCTCCTCGACGCCCCCGAGCCGCTTCTCGACGATGCGCGCTATGTCCGATCGCAGCTGGCGATAGGCCCTCGTCCCCTCGACGTCGCGAGGCTCGACGTCCGTGGCCCTGGCTACCAGGTTGAAGGCCTGGATGTAGGCCTTCTCCTTCTTCGCGTCGGGGGCGTCGGCCGGGACGCCGACGCGGACGGCTTCCGCCTCCGTCAGCCTGGCCGCGACGAACGCGGCCCTGGCGTCGGCCGTCGACTTGTGGAGCTTCTTCGCGCCGTCGTCCCGGGGATAGATGTCGAGCGCCCGCCTGACCGCCAGGAGCATCGCGTACTCGTCGTCGGGGCTGCGCTTGGGCTTGGCGAGCAGGCCCTCGGCCTTGGCCATCGAGCTCGAGAAGCGGCTGGCCCTGAAGTCCTCGACGAGCGCCAGGTACCTCGCGGCCTCGGCGTTGCCCGGATCGTAGCGCAGGGCGGCCTCGAACAGGCGCTGGACCGACGCCGCGGCCGCGACGTCGCCCTGGGCGATCAGGCGCTCTCGGTACTCGTCGACGCCCGACGCGGTCAGGGCCTCCGACTGGTACGACGAATCGACGCTGAACGCGACGAGGAAGGGGTCGCCCAGCGAGGCGCACGAGGCGCCGAGGATACAGGCCGCCGAGGCGGCTAACAACGTTCTACGCATGGTTCGCTCCGGGTAGCGCGCTAACGCTACGGTATTCCATATAGTATCGTGCGCGGAGGGCGATTCCAACAGCCCCGATCCATAAGCGCTCGTAACGCCGGGCATCCATTCCCTTCGAGGCCTGAATTTGTGTACACTAATCGCATGCCGTCGACTAATCGCGCCGCCCTGCCGAGCCTCGACCCGGAGCGGACGCTTGAACTCGTCCTCGAGGCCCTGGGCGAGCTCATAGAGTACGAACTCGCCGTGGTGCTCGGCCTCGACGGCGACGAGACGCTCAGGGTCAGGATGGCCGCGGGGCCGCTTCGCGACGAGAGGCTCGACGGCTTCTCTATATCGCTGGCCGCCAGGCGGGACCTGGCGGGCATCATCGACTCCGGCGAGCCGCGGCTCTTCTCGCCCGACGAGGAGCACGTCGACACCTACGACGAGATACTCGACCTGCCGGCCGGCCACTCCTGCCTCGTCGCGCCGCTGGCCATAGACGGCAGGGCACTCGGCATCCTGACCCTCGACCACCGCAGCTGCGGCATGTTCACGCCGGGCGTGGTCCGCTTCATAGCGACGATATCGCGGCTCATATCGCTGAGCCTGGCCAAGTCCGACGAGGCGGCCTCGCTGTCGAGCGCCAACGCCGACCTCGTTCGGGAGCGCAACGCGCTGCTCGCGCCCGGCTACGAGCCCATCGCCGGCATGATAGGCTCGTCGGACGCGTGGCTCCGGGCCGTCGAGGCGATCAGGCTGGTAGCCGGCTCCGACCTGCCGGTCCTGCTGCGCGGCGAGACCGGCACCGGCAAGGAGCTAGCGGCGAGGGCGCTGCACCGACTGTCGCCCCGGGCCGACAAGCCTTTCGTCGCGCTCAACTGCTCGGCCCTCGCGCCGAGCCTGGCCGAGAGCGAGCTGTTCGGCCACGAGAAGGGCGCGTTCACCGGCGCCGCCGGCTCGAGGCGCGGACGCTTCGAGCTGGCCGACGGCGGCACGCTGTTCCTCGACGAGATAGGCGACCTGCCTCCCGAGCTGCAGCCCAAGCTGCTGCGCGCGCTGCAGGAGGGTAGCGTCGAGCGCCTCGGCGGTGAACGGTCGATCCGCGTCGACGCGCGGGTCGTCGCGGCCACCCACGTCGACCTCGAGAGCGCCGTGGCCGAGGGCCGGTTCCGCGAGGACCTGTACTACCGGCTGAACGCCTTCCCTATCCTCCTGCCGCCGCTTCGCGAGCGAGGGGGAGATGCCGTGCTGATAGCCGAGCGCTTCGTCGGCGCGATCCGGGCCAGGCCGGGCATGTCCGGCCTCGAGCTCGGCGGCGACGCTATCGACGCCATCGAGTCCGGCGCGTGGCCGGGTAACGTCAGGGAGCTGAGCAACGCCATCGAGCGGGCGGCCATCCTGGCTCGCGGCGGCGTGATCGGGGCGGCCCACCTCGCCGGCGGGGGCCTTCAGCGCGCGGGCGCGTACGCGGCCCATGCTGGCGGGCCCGGCAACCGGGAGGACGCTAACGCCGGGCGATCGGCGGCGGCCCGTCGTCGCCCCGGCCCGGAGGGCCCAGGCCCCAGGTCGTTCGACGACGCCAAGAGGGACGCCATCGTCGACGCGCTCGAGCGTTCGGGCGGGCGCGTCTACGGCTCGGGAGGGGCCGCCGAGCTGCTCGGCATGAGGCCGAGCACGCTCCAGAGCGCCATGAAGCGCCTGGGCATCACGAAGAACGCTTAAGATCGAGGAGGACATAATGGGAAACGGCGCGACGATGGACGCGGCCCTGGCCAAGAAGGTATCCGGCTTCCAGCGAGACGAGATCACCGGCTTCATCCTGTACGGCAAGCTGTCCAAGGTCATCAAGGACGCGAACAACGCCAAGGTCCTGGCCGACATGGCCCAGGCCGAGAAGCAGCATTACGAGTTCTGGAAGTCGCTGTCCGGCAGGGACGAGGCGCCGTACCGCGGGCTCGTCTTCTTCTATTACTGGTGCGCCCGGATCCTCGGGCTGACCTTCGCGCTCAAGCTGATGGAGAAGGGCGAGAAGGCCGCGATAGACGGCTATCGGGCCGTCTCCCACCTCGTGCCCGAGGCCGAGCGCATCGGCCGGGACGAGGAGGAGCACGAGGACTCGCTGATGGCCCTGATCGACGAGGAACGCCTGGCCTACATGGGCTCCATAGTGCTCGGCCTCAACGACGCCCTCGTCGAGCTGACCGGGACCCTGGCGGGCCTGACCTTCGCGCTGCGCAACGGCCCGCTCGTCGCGATCTCGGGCATCATCACCGGCATCGCCGCGGCCTTCTCGATGGCGGCGTCCGACTATCTCGCGAGCAAGGCCGACGAGGACCCGAGGGCCGGCAAGTCGGCCCTGTATACCGGCGTCGCCTACCTCGTCACGGTGGTGCTCCTCGTCCTGCCCTACCTCGTGCTGCCGCGGAGCGGTTCGTGGATATTCATCAGCCTGGCGATCACGCTCGCGATAGCCGTCGCCATCATCGCGGCGTTCAACTTCTACCTGGCCGTCGCCAAGGACCTGAACTTCAAGCGCCGCTTCGGCGAGATGGCCGGCATCAGCATGGGCGTCTCGGCGTTCTCGTTCGGCGTCGGCCTCATCGTCAGGGCCGTCTTCGGAATAGACGTCTAGGATTACGTTGACAGCGGCGCGGTTCAGCGTCGACAATCGTAGTATCAAGCCGTGGAGATCGCTATGCCGCACACCCATAGCCCGATTATACAGAAGACCTATATCGCCCGCTCCCACGAACGCTGCAGGCGCTACGGCGTCGACGAGGACCGCGTCCATAGCGCCCGGATCCTGTCCGAGCGCGAGCTATTCGATCGGCTCGAGGCCAGGAGGGAGCTCATCATTGTCGCCGAGCCGTTCCTGAGCCAGCTCTACGGCTTCGTCCGCGGCTCCCATTTCTTCTCGATGCTGACCGACGCCGACGGGTGCATCCTATCGATGATGGGCGACGACGACATACTCTCCGAGGCCTTCGCGATCAGGATGGCCCCGGGAGCCTTCATGGACGAGCGGAGCATCGGCACGAACGCGATGGGGACCTGCCTCGTCGAGGGCGAGCCGGTGCAGGTCTCGGGCGACGAGCACTTCGTAAAGGCCTACCATCGCTGGACCTGTTCGGGAGCGCCGATACATGACGCGGACGGCTCGATAATCGGGGCCATAGACCTGACCGGCTACTCCGAGAACGTCCATCCGCACACCCTCGGCATGGTCGTCGCGGCCGCCAGCGCGATGGGGCGCATGCTCGAGGTACGCCGGTACAACGACCGGCTGCAGCTATCGAACACCTATCTCGAGGCGATGCTCGACTCGATCACCGCCGGCATCGTCGGCGTCGACATGGAGGGAGCGGTCCGGACCGTCAACGCCCACGCCGCCGAGATGTTCGGTTTCGACGAGGAGGCGATGCGCTCGAAGCGCGCGGGGGACCTGTTCGAGGGCTGGGACGAGGTACGCGGGATCCTGCTCCGCGGCCAGCGCTTCACTGACGAGGACGTCTTCGTGCGGGCCGCCACG
Source organism: Spirochaetota bacterium (assembly GCA_003247225.1). Taxonomy (GTDB): domain Bacteria; phylum Spirochaetota; class Spirochaetia; order Treponematales; family UBA12059; genus SZUA-370. The sequence goes on from QKAK01000024.1 coordinate 9,305, forward strand.
AACAAGCTGCAGTTCAACCTGACGGCCTATCCCGTCCTCGACAACGGGGGATCGGTCCACGACGTCATACTCGTCTTCAAGGACGTCAAGAAGGTCCGCAAGCTCGCCAACCGCATCATGGGCCGTAGGGCGATCTATACCTTCGATAAGATCATAGGGAGCGACCCGGCCTTCGTCCGCGCCGTCGAGTTCGCCAAGAGGATAGCCGATTCCCGTTCCAACATCCTGATCATGGGCGAGAGCGGCACCGGCAAGGAGCTGTTCGCGCAGGCTATACACAACCAGTCCGACAGGCGCGACGAGGCGTTCGTCGCCATCAACTGCGCGGCCATACCGCGGACGCTGATAGAGTCGGAGCTATTCGGCTACGAGGAGGGCTCGTTCACCGGCGCGAGGCACGGCGGCCAGCCGGGCAAGTTCGAGGTAGCCGACGGCGGCACGCTGTTCCTGGACGAGATAGGCGAGATGCCGCTGGACATGCAGACGCGGCTCCTGCGCGTCATCGAGGAAGGCACCGTCTGCAGGATAGGCAGCACCAAGGAATCGGTCGTCAACGTACGCGTGATAGCGGCGACGAACAAGGAGCTCGCGGACGAGGTCGCCAAGGGCAACTTCCGTAAGGATCTCTTCTACAGGCTCAACGTGCTGCCGATGCGCCTGCCGCCGCTCCGCGAGCGTACGGGGGACATACCGCTGCTCGTCGAGTTCTTCATGGACAGGATAACCCGTAAGCTCAACAAGCGCCCGGTGGGCATACCGGAGCGGCGCATGCGCGAGCTCATGGACTACGACTGGCCCGGCAATATACGGGAACTGGAGAACCTCGTCGAGCTGATGGTAAACGCAGAGGCCATGCCGGCCGGCCCGCCGGACTCGGCGTCCGCGAGGACGCTGAAGGGAAACGCTCCCGGGAAGCCGCCCGTCGCCGTCCCGCCGCCCGAACCGGGGGCGGAGCTACTGGCCGACGCGGAACGCCGCCATATCGAACGCGTGCTCGAGCGCTACGACGGGAACGTCAGCCTAGCGGCTAAGGCGCTGGGTATAGGCCGGAACACGCTATACCGCAAGCTTGGGGCTAAGCGCGCCTGACGACCCGCCATACGCCGCCGACGCGCTCCATATCGGAACAGTGTACCATAATAGAACAATCATATCCATTGATTCTATTCCATTTTGGAACACCCATCGAATAACGCTATATCTATCTCGTTATCAAGAATATAATTACCATACTTGGCACGCTCCCTGCTTAATACTAAGCAACAAATCCTGAACGAGGGGGCAACCATGTACGGTTACAACGGCAAGATACTACGGGTCAACCTGACCGATCGCTCGATCAAGGTGGAGGCGTTGGACGAGGCTAAGGCTCGGAAGTATATCGGCGGACGAGGCCTTGGCACCAGGATGATGATGGACGAAGTCGACCCGTCGGTCGACGCGCTATCGCCGGCGAACAAGCTGATGATCGTTACCGGCCCGTTGACCGGCACGGCGACGCCGACCGGCGGCCGGTACATGGCCGTGACCAAGTCGCCGCTGACCGGTACCATCGCCAGCTCCAACTCGGGAGGGTACTTCGGCGCCGAGCTGAAGTTCGCCGGCTGGGACGCGATAATACTCGAGGGCAAGGCCAGCGCGCCCGTATACATGAACGTCGTCGACGATACGGTCGAGCTGCTCGACGCCGCGCCGCTATGGGGCAAGGCGCTATCGGAGACGACCGACGCGCTCGAGGCCGCGCACGGCGCGAAGGCCCGCATCCTCGCGATCGGCCCCGCGGGCGAGCGGCTCTCGCTGCTCGCCGCGATCATGAACGACCGCTGGCGCGCCGCGGGGCGCTCCGGCGTCGGCGCGGTGATGGGCTCTAAGAACCTCAAGGCCATCGTCGTCAAGGGCTCGGGCAAGGTCGCCGTCGCGGACGAGGCCGCCCTCAAGGACGCCTTCGCCGTCTGCATGCGGAAGATCAAGGATAACGGCGTCACCGGAACAGGCCTCCCGACCTACGGTACCGCCGTGCTCGTCAACATAATCAACGAGAACGGCGTGTTCCCGACCAACAACTTCCAGGAAGCCGTCTTCGACAAGGCCGAGGACATCTCGGGCGAGGCCCTGGCCGAGAAGTACCTGAAGAAGAAGGACCCGTGCTTCCGGTGCCCGATAGCCTGCGGCCGGTACTGCGAGGTCGACGACGTCAAGGGCGGCGGGCCCGAGTACGAGACGATATGGGCGTTCGGCGGCGACTGCGGCGTCTCGTCGCTCGGCGAGATCATCAAGGCGAACTACTGGTGCAACGAGTACGGCCTCGACACCATCTCCGCGGGGGCGACGCTCGCGGCGGCGATGGAGCTGTACCAGCGGGGCCTGGTCAAGAAGGCCGACTTCGGCGACGGCCCCGCGCTTGAGTTCGGCAACGCGGACTCGATCGTCGAGTGGACCAAGCGCATGGGCAGGGTCGAGGGCTTCGGCGCCAAGCTGGCCCAGGGCTCGTATCGCCTCTGCGAATCGTACGGCGTCCCCGAGCTGTCGATGACCGTCAAGAAGCAGGAACTACCCGCCTACGACCCGCGCGGCATCATGGGCCACGGCGTCCAGTACGCGACGAGCAACCGAGGCGGCTGCCACGTGCGCGGCTACATGATCTCCCCCGAGATACTCGGCCTCCCTGAGAAGCTCGACCGCCTTGAGACCGCCGGCAAGCCCGGCTGGGCCAAGGTATTCCAGGACTTCACCGCGGCCATCGACTCGGTCGGGCTCTGCCTCTTCACGTCGTTCGCCATGGGCGCGGACGACTACGCCGCCCTGTACAACGCCGTCTGCGGCGGCGGGATCACGGGGGCAGACTTCGTCACGGCCGGCGAGCGGATCTGGAACCTGGAGAAGCGGTACAACCTGGCCGCGGGCATCGGCCCCGACCAGGACACCCTGCCCCCGAGGCTGCTCGAGGAGCCAGTGCCGGCCGGCCCGTCCAAGGGCCTGGTGCACCCGCTGGCCAAGATGCTGCCCGAGTACTACTCGCTGCGCGGATGGGACGCGAAGGGCGTACCGACCGAGGCCAAGCTGAAGGCCCTCGGCCTGTAGCCGCGAGCCCGATGCCGCTACGGAAGCTGTACCTCGAGCTGACGAGCCGGTGCAACCTCGACTGCTCCATGTGCTATCGCGGCACGTGGAGCGACGCCGAGGCCGACATGGCCCCGGAGCTCTACGAGTCCATCAAGGCCCAGGCGCTCGGCTCGCCGGAGCCCGGCGCCGTCGTGCTCGGCGGCATCGGCGAGCCGAGCGCCTCGCCCCTGTTCGCCGACGCCCTGGAATCCTTCGGCGGGCGGCGGCTCGTCGTGACGAGCAACGGCGTCGGCTACGGCGACGGGCTCGTGGAGGCGGTCGCCCGCCGCGCCGAGCTCTTCATGGTGTCAGTCGACGGGCTCGAGGATACCTATCGCCGGATCAGGGGCGCGGCGCTCGGCGAGGCGACCTCGACGATGGCCCGCGTGCTCGATACGCGGAGGCGCGCGGGGCTGCCTGGCTCGAACGTAGGCGTGCAGTTCGTACTGTCCAGGGACAACGCCGCGGACGCGGAGGGCGTGATCGGGCTGGCCGCCAGCCTACGCGCCAGGCTCGTCGTCGTGTCCCACATATTGCCGCAGACGCCGGAGCAGGACGCGTCGGCGATGTACGGCCGCGTCGCCCCCGACGACGCCAAGAGGCTCTTCGCGGCGCTCCGCGCCAAGGCGATGCGCCTCGGCGTAGCGCTGACGCTGCCGAACCTCGAGCCGAGGACGGAGCGACGCTGCGCGTTCATCGAGGACGACGCGGCGGTCGTCACCGCGGACGGCCGCGTGGCGCCGTGCTACCGCCTCGCCCACGGCTACCCCGAGTACGTCCTCGGCCGCCGCAAGGACGTGCTCGCCCATTCCTTCGGCGACGCGGCGAAGGCTAGCCTCGCCTCCGTATGGGCCGACCGGGCGTACGAGGACTTCAGGCGTACCATATACGCCAACCGCTATCCGTCATGCATCGACTGCGACCTCGTGGACGGCTGCGACCTGTGCCGCGACACGAGCTCGGACTGCCATTCGGGCCAGCCGTCCTGCGCCGATTGCCCTTGGAGCAGGGGCTTCACCCTATGCCCCTGATCGCCGGGAGGTGGATATGAAGGTAGAGGCGAGGCTATTCGCGACGCTGCGGGAGGGCCGCGGCAAGGTACTCGGAATCGAGCTGCCCGAGGGGGCGACGGTAGCCGACCTGGCCGCTCGGCTGACGATCGGCCGAAAGGACATCGCGATCCTGCTCGTCGGGGGCCGCGACGCCGCGCTGGATAAGCCGCTCTCGGACGGGGACGTCGTGTCGATCTTCCCGCCGGTGGGAGGAGGCTGAACGCCGCGCGGGGGCCGCGACGGCGGGGCGCCATTGACAGGCGGCCGTAGCGTTGGTAGCCTGTCTCCCCACTATTGCCACTTGAGGAGGGCGACATGGACGCCAGAACGCAGGTACGAGAAGCCGCCGAGTATATAGCCGCGAGGATGCGGGTCAAGCCGACGATAGCGCTGGTGCTCGGCTCCGGCCTCGGCAGCCTGGCCGACGAGGTCGAGGACGCCGTCGCCCTGCCCTACGGCGAGATACCGCATTTCCCGTCGTCGACCGCGCCGGGCCACGCCGGACGCCTCGTCGTCGGCACGATCGCGGGCAAGGCCGTGCTCGTGATGCAGGGCCGCTTCCACTACTACGAGGGCCATCCGCTCGAGCGCATCGCGTTCCCGGTGCGCGTCTTCAAGGCGCTCGGGATAGATACGCTGTTCCTGACCAACGCCGCCGGCGGCGCGAACGAGGGCTACGAGCCCGGCGACTTCATGATCATCCGCGACCACATCAATATCATGGGCCAGAACCCGCTCATAGGGCCGAACGACGACGGGCTCGGCCCGCGATTCCCCGACATGTCGACGACCTGGACGCCCGAGCTGGCCGACGCCGCCAGGCGGGCGGCCGCGGACGTGGGCGTCGGCGCTCGCGAGGGCGTCTACATGTGGTTCACCGGGCCGAGCTTCGAGACGCCGGCCGAGGTCAGGCTCGCGCGCATGCTCGGAGCCGACGCCGTCGGCATGTCCACCGTGCCCGAGGCCACCGTCGCCCGCCACTGCGGCATGCGTATCGTCGGCATATCGTGCATCACCAACATGGCCGCCGGCATCCTGCCCCAGCCCATCACCGGCGAGGAGGTGATCGAGATCGCCAACCGGCGCCGGCCCCAGTTCGTCGCCCTGGTCAAGCGGACGATAGAGCTGATCAGGGATTGAGCCCGCCTGCTACCTAGTACCGTACCGACCCGGAAGGCCCCGCCGTCCGGGTCGGTTTTCTATTGACATATCGCCTATACGGGGTACACTGCATACAAAGTGAGTGATCGCTCACTTTATGCTATGACGCGCGCCTAACGGCGCGCCGCCCTAAGGAGAGCCATATGTCATTCGCTATCAGCTCGTACGATAAGCCCGACGAGATATACTCCGCCCTGGACGCCCTCGTCTCGCGGCCGCCGGTGCCGCTCAAGAAGGAGGCGCTCGAGCGCTACCTGGACTTCTACGAGACCGGCTGCCCGGTCTCCAAGGCCACGGTGACCGAGGCCAAGCGCTACATACCCGGCGGCGTGCAGCACAACCTCGCCTTCAACTACCCCTTCCCGCTGGTGATAGACCGGGCCGAGGGCGCCTACCTCCACGACGCCGACGGCCACCGCTACATCGACTTCCTGCAGGCCGGCGGCCCGACGATACTGGGCAGCAACGACCCTGTCGTCCGCGACCAGGTCATCGACGTGCTCAGGCGCGTCGGCCCGTCGACCGGCTTGTTCCACGAGTTCGAGCTCAAGCTGGCCAAGGAGATATGCTCGCACATGCCGGCCGTCGAGATGTTCAGGATGCTCGGCTCCGGCACCGAGGCGGTGATGGCCGCGATCCGCGTGGCCAGGCTGGCGACCGGCAAGAGGCGGGTGATCAAGGTCGGCGGCGCCTACCACGGCTGGAGCGACCAGCTGGTCTACAGCCTCAAGATCCCGAAGACCGGGCGCTTCGAGGCCCACGGCATCCCCGGCAGCGCCCAGCGGCTGACCGACGAGGTCGCGCCGAACGACCTAGGCTCGCTCGAGCGCAAGCTCGCCGCCAACCGCCTGCGCGGAGGCACCGCCTGCGTGCTGATCGAGCCGGTCGGCCCGGAGTCCGGCACCCGTCCCGTCGCGTTCGACTACAACAAGGGCGTGCGCGCGCTGTGCGACAAGTACGGCGCCCTGCTCGTGTTCGACGAGGTGGTCACCGCGTTCCGCGTCGGCCTCGAGGGCGCCCAGGGCTACTTCGGCGTGCGGCCGGACCTGACCACCTTCGGCAAGATCGTCGCCGGCGGCTACCCGTCGGCCGGCGGCCTCGGCGGTCGCAAGGACCTGATACTGATGATGGCCGCCGGGCTCGAGAGCGGTAAGAAGCGGGCCTACGTCGGCGGTACCATGGCCGCGAACCCGCTGTCGTCGGCCGCCGGCTACTTCACGATCAAGGAGATCGAGAAGCGCGACGCCTGCGCCGTAGCCGGGCGCGCCGGCGACAGGCTGACCGCCGGCCTCAAGAAGATGATAGCCGATCGCGGCCTGCCCTTCGTAGCGTACAACCAGGGCTCCATCTGCCATCTCGAGACGGTCGGCGCGATGTTCATCAAGATGGACTATCTCAAGATCGTGCGCGTCCTCAAGGAAATAAAGATCCGCAAGAAGATGATGGAGACCTACGGAGCGGCCTACGCGGCCGAGGGCATCGTGACGCTCGCGGGCAGCCGCATGTACACGAGCGGGGCCGACGACGACGCGGTCATCGACGACGCGCTCGCCAGGTTCGGCCGGGTCTTCGACAACGTCGACGTAGAGGCGATGAGGAACGGGGCCGCCGAATGACCGAGGCCGAGGCGAGGGAGGCGGTCCGCGCGGCGGGCGTCCGCCTGGTCGAGGAGGGCCTGGTCGCCGGCACCTGGGGCAACGTGTCGCTGCGCTTCTCCGACGACGAGATAGCCATAACGCCGACCGGCACCGACTACATGGCCATGAAGGCCGAGGATATCGTCATCGTCAGCCTTCGGACAGGGGCGGCCCGCGGCGGCAAGCCGTCGAGCGAGCTCCATATGCACGAGGCCGTCTACGCCGCGAGGCCCGAGATCCGGGCCGTCGTCCACACCCACTCGATGAGCGCGTCGACCGTCGCGGCCGCCAGGCGCGAGGTGCCGCCGGTGCTCGACGACCTGGCGCAGATCGTCGGCCCGACCCTGCGCGTGGCCGACTACTCGCTGCCGGGCTCCAAGAGGATGGGCAAGGCGGTGGTCAGGGCGATGGCGGGGCGGATGGCGGCGCTGATGGCAAACCACGGACTCGTCGCCTGCGGCCGCGACCTCAAAGAGGCGGTACTCTGCGCCCAGATAGCGGAGAAGGGCTGCCGCGCCTTCGTCGAGGCCGAGTTCCTCGGCGGCGCCGAGAGCGTCGGCCGCTTCGAGGCCGCGGTGATGCACCAGGTCTACCTGAAGAAATACTCGAAAGGCAAGGGCGAGCGATGAAGGGCGACGAGCTGCTCGTCGTCGCCTACGACATAGGAACGACCGGCGCCAAGACCTGCCTCTACCGCTTCGACCGGGCCGGCGTCTCGCTCGCGGCGGCCGCGTCGTCAGAGTACGGCATTCGCTTCCTGCCGAACGGCGGCGTCGAGCAGGATCCCGACGACTGGTGGAAGGCGATCTGCGCCGGTACCCGCGAGGTGCTGTCGCGCTCCGGCCGCCGCGCCGACGAGGTCAGGGCCGCGGCGTTCTGCTGCCAGATGCAGGGCCTCGTGCTGGTGGACGGCTCCGGCCGCGCGGTGCGGCCGGCGATGAGCTACATGGACCAGCGCGGCGCCGAGCAGAAGAAGCGCGGGCTCGAGGACGCCGCGCTCAAGATAGCCGGCATGGACGCGCGCAAGCTGCTGCCGTCGCTCGCGGTCACCGGCGGCGTGTCGGCCAGCGCGAAGGACCCGGTCTGGAAGTACCACTGGGTCAGGGAAAACGAGCCCGAGGCCTTCGCCCGCGCCGAGCGCTGGCTCGACGTCAAGGAGTACCTCGTGGCCAAGGCCACCGGCCGCTTCGCGATGACGCCGGACTCGGCCAACGCCACCTTCATGTACGACACGCGGCCGTCCAGGCTCGACGGGCGGGGCCTGGGCTCCTGGAGCGACGCGATGTGCCGCCTGTTCGACGTCGAGCGCTCGATGCTGCCGGAGGTGGTGGCGCCGACCGAGGTGGTCGGGCCGGCGCTGCCGGCGGCGGCGGCCGAGCTCGGCCTCGCGGCGGGCACGCCGGTCTTCGGCGGCGGCGGCGACCTGTCCCTCGTCGGGCTGGGTTCCGGCGCCGTGGAGCCCGGCGAGGTCCACGTGTACATGGGCACCTCCGGCTGGGTATCGGCCGTCACCGACCGCCGCGTCGTCGACACGGACGCGATGATAGCGTCGGTCATGGGCGCACGCGCCGGCCTGTACAACTACATGTCGGAGCAGGAGACCTCGGGCAAGTGCGTCGAATGGGTACGCGACCACCTGGTGCTCGACGAGGTCGGCGCCTACCTCGGCGCCAGGAACGCCGCCCAGGACCCGGACGCCCGCTACGCGTCGCTCTACGAGCTGCTCGACGAGACGATAGAGTCGGTCGCGCCCGGCTCCGACGGCGTGATGTTCGCGCCGTGGCTCCACGGCAACCGCTCGCCGTTCGAGGACCCGGCCGCGCGCGGCGCGTTCTTCAATATCGGCCTCGGCGCCGGCAAGCGCTCGCTCGTGCGCTCGGTGGCGGAGGGCGTCGCGATGCATAACCGCTGGCAGCTCGAGTCGATACGGCGGAAGACCGCCGCGCGCGGCCCGATACGCTTCGTGGGCGGCGGGGCGCGGTCGCGGGCCGAGGCTAGGATCATGGCGGACGTGCTCGGCGAGACGATCGAGACGGTCGACTCGCCGCAGAACTCGGGCGCGCTCGGCGCGGCGATGCTGTGCGCCTACGGGCTCGGCATGATGGCGTCGCTCGCCGACGCGAGGACGATGGTGCGTCCCAAGGAGGTATTCGAGCCGGACGCCTCGCTGGCGGGGCTGTACGCCGAGCGCTTCGCGGTGTTCAAGCGTTTCTATTATAGGAACAAGCCGCTCTTCGCGGCGCTCAACGGCCCCGGGGCCCGTCCGGCGTAGGCGTCGCGCCCGTACGTCGGGCGCGTCGCGCCGTTACGACGGGCGCTTCTCGAGGGCGCGCCTGATGAAGGCGAGCGCCGCGGCGACGATGGCCTCGTCGTCGTCCGCGGCCTCCCCGACGAACAGGCGCAGGCGGTCGCGGTAATAGGTGGAGGCGAACGAGAACTGGATCATCAGGAAGACGTCGTCGAGCAGGAAGGCGGTGACCGCGGGGTCGACGTCGGGGGCTATCTCGCCGGAGGCGGCGGCCTCGGCCACCATGCGGCTGTACTGCGTGGCGGAGATCGTCTCGATGCTGCCGGACAGCCGTTCGGCCAGCGGCGACAGCTCCTCGGTGGTGCAGGCCACGTAGATGCGCACCAGCTCGGGGTCGTCGCGAGACGAGCTTATCGCGGCGCGCAGGATGGCCTCCACCCTGCCGAAGAAGCTCGGCTCGGCCGCGAAGATACGGGCCAGGGTCGATTCGATCAGGGCGTGCGATTCCTCGATGATCGCGAGGAAGAGGTCGTCCTTGGTCCTGAAGTACTTATAGAGCGCCCCGACCGAGATGTCGGCGGCGGCGGCGACGCGGTTGACGTTGGTGCCGGCGAAACCGTCGCGCGCGAACGCCGCCTTGGCGCTCTCGAGCACGCGGCGGCGCTTGTCGTCGGATATGCGTTCGAAGACCGGCGTCCACCGGGGCGCCGGAGCGTTTGTTCCTGCCATGGATGCACTATAGCGCGGGATGGCCCGCCACGTCGATATTAACGCGGAGGAAACGATGGATAGCGCGAAGACGAGGGTCTACGGGTACCGATGGGTCGTGCTCGGCGCCTTCATGATGGTCAACCTGGCCATCCAGCTCCTATGGATCTCGTACGCCCCGGTCACCGGGCAGGCGGCCGCGCTGTACGGGGTCACCGACCTGAAGATAGGCATGTTCTCGATGCTGTTCATGCTCGCGTTCATACCCCTGTCCATTCCGGTGTCGTGGGCGATCGACACGCTCGGCTTCAGGATTACCGTCGGCGCCGGCTCCGCGCTGATGGGCGCGTTCGGCGTGATGCGAGGCCTGGCGGGCGACAGCTACGGCATGGCCTTCGCCGCCACCGTCGGCTTGGCCGCGGCCCAGCCCTTCCTGCTCAACGCCTGGACCAAGGTACCGGCGCTGTGGTTCCCCCCGACCGAGAGGGCTACCGCGGTCGGCCTCGTGACGCTGGCCAACCTGGTCGGCACAGCCCTCGGCATGGTGCTCACGCCGGCCCTGGCGGAGCGCCTGCCCATACCGACGATACAGCTGTACTACGGCGCCTTCTCGGCGGCCTGCGCCGCCGTCTTCATACTGGCGGCCAGGGAGAAACCGGCCACGCCGCCGAGCGACGACGCCGGCCAGGCGCGGTCGCTGATGCTCGACGGCCTCAAGCACGCCTTCACCGTGCCGAGCTTCAGGCGCTACCTCGTACTGTCCTTCGTCGGCCTCGGCATCTTCAACGGCGTGACCACCTGGATAGAGGCGATCGTGCGCCCGCGCGGCTTCGGCCCGTCCGAGGCCGGCGCCCTCGGCGCGGCGATGCTCGTCGCCGGCGTCGTCGGCGCGGTGATCCTCCCGGCGTGGTCCGATAAGACCGGCAGGCGCAAGCCGTTCATCGGCCTCGGCCTAGCCCTCGCCATCCCCGGCCTCGCCGGCATCGCGCTCGCGCAGAGCTTCGCGCTCCTATGCGCCTCTGCCGCGGCGCTCGGCTTCTTCCTGACCAGCGTGATGCCGACCGGCATGCAGTACGCGTCCGAGGTGACCCGCCCCACCCCCGAGGGCACCTCGAACGGGCTGATCCAGCTATTCGGCCAGGCCTCGGTCGCGTTCGTCTACCTGATGGAGGCGCTGCGCGGGGACGACGGGTCCTTCACCCTGGCGCTCGTCGCCGCCTGCGCCCTGCTCGCCGTGAGCGCCCTCGTGAGCGTAAGCCTCAAGGAGCCGTCGCCGCTGGCCGCGTCCGCGGACCCCGCGCGGATCGAGGTTGACGAATCGATAAAAATGGACTAATAATGGTCGACCAAGGCCGTCGGGCCGTCTCTCGCGGAATCCCGCGCTAAACCGGGATTCCGCGGGCGAGAGCTTCGGACGACTTTTTTTATATACGTTTATCGACATTACTGTCGGTAATAATATATCTTATCCTACCAGGCAGGAGGGACGCGGCGCATGGACGCTTTCAAGGTGCTCGAGATCAAGAAGAACGTCTACGACGGCAACGACAGGCGGGCGGAGTCGCTCCGGGGCTCGCTCAGGCGCGACGGCGTATTCATGCTCAACCTGATGTCGTCGCCCGGCTCCGGGAAGACGACCACGGTGATGCGCACCATCGAGGCGCTGCGCGGGGAGCTGCGCCTGGGCGTGCTCGAGGCGGACATCGACTCCGACGTCGACGCGCGCACCGTCGCGGGGAGCGGAACCCGCGTCATCCAGCTGCACTCCGGCGGCATGTGCCACCTGACCGCGGACATGGCGCGCCAGGGACTCGACGGCCTCGGCACGGACGGCCTCGACCTGGTCATCCTCGAGAACATCGGCAACCTGATCTGCACCGCCGAGGTCGACGTCGGCGCCTCGAGGAGCGCGATGATCCTGTCGGTGCCCGAGGGCGACGACAAGCCGCTCAAGTACCCGATGATGTTCGAGCGGGTCGACGCGCTGCTGATCAACAAGATCGACGCGCTGAGCCTCTTCGACTTCGATATAGAGGCCGTCAAGGAGCGCGTCACCGCGATGAACCCGAAGGCGCGGATATTCCCGATATCCGCCAAGACCGGCGAGGGAGTGGCCGAATGGGCCGACTGGCTCCGCTCTGCCGTACGCGACTGGAAGCGGGCGTAGCCGCGGCTGCCGGCCCGTACGATACCAAGGAGGCGAACATGGTCAAAGAGAGAGTCCTGGATCTTGCGAACAAGATCAGCAACAAGCAGCGCGGCGCCAAGAACGAGATCAAGCCGACCGACCCGGAGTACATGATCCTCGAGCCGATAGTCAGCGAGGAGATGGCCGAGGTAGCCCTGCAGCTGGGGTTCCGCACCCCCAAGAGCGCCGAGGACGTCGCGCCGCTGTGCGGCAAGACGGTCGAGCGGACGCGGGAGCTGCTCCTCGAGCTGGCCGACGCGGGCGTATGCTTCGTCAACGTCAAGGACGGCGTCGACAAATTCTGGTACGACACCTGGATCCCCGGCATCATGGAGATGATGGTCAACAAGTACTCCAACGTGGAGAAGTACCCGCAGATAGGCCGCGCCATGGAGGCCTACGGCCGCGTCCGCGGGCCGATGACCTCGGGCGTCTTCCCGGTGGGCACAGGGCTGATGCGCGTCATCCCCATCGAGAAGGCCATCATGGGCGAGACCAGGCGGGCCTCGTACGAGGAGATATCCAAGTACCTCGACGAGAACGACCTGTTCTCCGTCTCCAACTGCTCGTGCCGCTCGACCCGCGAGATCATGGGCGAGGGCTGCGGCCACCTGAAGGAAGACATGTGCATCCAGATGGGCCACGCCGCGGAATACTATATACGCACCGGCCGCGGCCGCGAGGTCAAGCGCGACGAGGTGGACGCCATACTCCGCAAGGCCGAGGAGAACGGCCTGATGCACCAGATACCCAATATCGACGGCAACGGCAAGACCCACGCCGTCTGCAACTGCTGCGGCTGCGGCTGCCTGTCGCTTAGGACCGCGGAGATGTTCCACAACACCAACATGGTCCGCTCCAACTACGTCGCGTCGGTGGACGCCGAGAAGTGCATGGCCTGCGGCGAATGCGTCGAGAACTGCCCCGTCGGGGCGCTCAAGCTCGGCCAGAAGATCCATACCAAGAAGCCGCTGCCTAAGCTCAGGAAGCCGGACCTGCCCGAATTCACCGACTGGACGCCCGAGCACTGGAACCCCGACTACCGCACGAACCGCGAGGTGTCATTCCAGACGGGCACGAGCCCCTGCAAGGCCGAGTGCCCCGCGCATATAGGCATCCAGGGCTATATAAAGCTGGCGTCCGAGGGCAAGTACCGCGACGCGCTCGAGCTCATCAAGCGCGAGAACCCGTTCCCGGCCGTCTGCGGCCGCGTCTGCTCCAAGCGCTGCGAGGCCGGCTGCACGCGCAACGGCCTGGACGAGCCGGTAGCGATAGACGACATCAAGAAGTTCATAGCCGAGCGGGACCTGAGCGCCGAGCATCGCTTCGTGCCGGTCAAGCGCCACGATTATAGCGACAAGAAGATCGCCGTGGTCGGCGCCGGCCCCGCGGGCCTGTCCTGCGCGTACTACCTCGCGCTGGACGGCTACTCGGTCACCGTCTTCGAGCGGGAGGAGAAGCTCGGCGGCATGCTGACGCTCGGCATACCGAGCTTCCGGCTCGGTAAGGACGTCATAAACGCCGAGATCGACGTACTGCGCGAGCTCGGCGTCGAGTTCCGGACCGGCGTGGAGGTCGGCTCCGACGTGACCATGGCCGAGCTGCGCGCCCGGGGCTACAAGGGCTTCTACCTGGCGATAGGCGCCCAGGCCGGGCGCAGGATGGGCCTCGACGGCGAGGACGCCGAGGGAGTGATGACCGGCGTCGACTTCATGCGCGCGGTCAACCTGGGCGAGAAGGTCGGCCTGACGGGCAAGGTCGTCGTCATCGGCGGCGGCAACGTAGCCGTCGACGTGGCGCGCACCGCGGCCCGCCTCGTCGCCGCCCCCGGCGTCGTCGCCGCCCCGGGCGTCGTCGCCATGTACTGCCTGGAGGGCCGCGCGGAGATGCCCGCCGCCCTCGACGAGCTGGCCGAGGCCGAGGAAGAGAATATCGGCATCGAGAACGGCTGGGGGCCGAAGCGCATAGTCACCGAGAACGGCCGCGTCAAGGCCGTCGAATTCAAGCGCTGCGTATCCGTCTTCGACGAGAACGGCCGCTTCGCCCCGAGGTACGACGAGAACGATACGAGGACGGTCGAGGCCGACTACGTGCTGTCGTCGATCGGGCAGGCCATAGACTGGGGCAAGCTGCTCGACGGCTCCAAGGTGGAGCTGAAGCCGAACAAGGGCCCGGTCGCCGACGGGCTGACCTACCAGACCGCGGAGCCGGACGTCTTCGTCGGCGGCGACGTCTTCACCGGCCCCCGCTTCGCGATAGACGCGATAGCCGCCGGCAAGGAAGGCGCGATATCGCTGCACCGCTACGTGCAGAACGGCCAGAGCCTCGTGATGGGTCGCCTGAAGAGGAACTACGTGCCCCTCAACAAGGATAACGTCGACCTCGACGGGTACGACAATATCCCGCGTCAGCGCGCGGGCCACGTACACGCCAAGGACGCCTTCAAGGACGCCCGCGGCGTCTTCACGCCCGAGCAGATCAAGAAGGAAGCGGAGCGTTGCCTGAGCTGCGGCGCGAGCTTCGTCGACGAGACCATGTGCGTCGGCTGCGGGCTATGCACGACCAAGTGCAAGTTCGACGCCATCGGCCTCGTACGGAAGTTCGACGGCCACGGCGAGGACTACCGCGACCTCAAGCCCATCCTGGTCAAGAGCGTCATCAAGCGCAAGCTCAGGATAGCCGTCAGGAAGCCGGGGCGGCTGCTCCAGTCGGCGTTCGCGCCCAAGAAGGACTAGCCCCCGCAGGCGGATAGCGGCAGCCGCGACGGGGGAACGCGCGTTCCCCCGCCGCGCGCGCCGACGGAAGAGGTGGAGCCATTGCACGAGCTGAGCGTGGTGATCGAGGTCGTCAAGACCGTCGAGGAATTCGCCAGGGAGAACGGCGTGACGAGGATCGGCAAGCTGGTCCTGCAGATAGGCGAGCTATCGTCGATGATCCCCAAGTACATAGAGGACTGCTTCCCGTGCGCCGTGGACGGCACGTCCATGGCCGACACGAAGCTGGAGATAGAGATCCTGCCCGGAAACGGGCGGTGCAGGCCATGCGGCGAGGTATTCAACATGGTCGCGAACCGCGGCGCCTGCCCGGCCTGCGGCGCCAAGGACGCCGAGATCCTGTCGGGCAGGGAGTTCATGATCAAGGAAATCGTCGCCTGCTAGGCGGCGAGCCGTCCCGTCCTAGCAGGTTCCCGCCTACGGCCTCGCCTGCGCGCTGATAGCCTTCCCGGCCTTCCCGGCCTTCCCGGCGGCCCCGAACGCGCCGTCGAGCGCGAGCCCGGCTACCACGACGGCCGTGCCGACGAGCTTGCGCGGGTCGAAGGCCCCGGAGACCGCGGCGTCCATGACCACGCCGGACAGCGCCTGCCCCGAGAACAGGAGCAGGGTCGCCCTGAACGCCGGCAGCCTGGCGAACACGAGGTTCATCGACATGACGATCATCACGCCCAGCGAGGCGCCGCCCGTCGCGAGGAAGGGTCCGGCCTCGGCCACCGAGGCGGCGGCGGAGCGCCAATCCGGCCTCATCGCCGCTACGATGACCAGCGTCACGGACAGGCCGCTAATATAATTCCAGCGCGCGCTCCTGAGCGTGCCGTTCCGCCGGCCGTGCTCCGCGTTGAGGAGCGCGTTGAGGCCGGTGCAGAGGCCGCTGCCGAGGGCTATCAGCATGGCCGCGCCGTCGGATCGCCAGTTCCTGGCTATCACGACGGCCCCGATCACGGCGAGCGCCATGCCCGGCAGCCGCCTGGCCGAGACGGGGCGCCGCTCGCGGCCCAGGAAGCCCGTCGCGTCCGCGATAATCGAGAAGACCGTCTGCCCTATCAGCCCGAGCGCCACCGCGAGCGAGGCGTCCAGTACGGTGTACGCGTAGTTGCACGAGAAGACGGTACCGACCCCGACCACGCCGCCGAGGTACAGATAGAACGGCAGCCGGGTCGCCTCGCCGAGCGGCTTGCCCGCGGCCCGGCCGTAGGCGGCGCGCGCCGCCAGGACGCCGTGGATGATAACGATGCCCGCGACGTGGATGGTCAAGGCGGCGGTCAGGGCGCCGACCGCGGACGACAGGCGGCTATTGACGCCGTTCATCATGGTGATGAGCACCCCGATGAAGGGCGCCGCGATACCGTACATGGTTCCTCCTAAGAACGATGACGATTATGGCGCGCGGGCCTTGCGCGCGATAGGACATATGTCCTATCGTCGATCAAAAGGAACGCAATGGAACCAACGGAACGATACGTCGCCCGGTACCGGCTCGACCGGATCTTCAGCCCGGACCTGCTCGCGTCGCTGAGGCCCCGTCGTTTCGGCCCGGGCGAGATCATCATACGCTCGGGGGACCCCGTCGACGAGGTGCTCTTCTTCGTCGACGGGCGGGCCAAGGCCTATAGCACCATGGACAACGGCCAGCGCGTGCTCGCCTCGTTCTACCTGCCGTTCGACGCGTTTGGCGAGGCCGAGCTGTTCTCGTCCGAGCGCTACGCGCTGACGATCGAGGCGATGGCCGAGTCGGCCTGCCTCTGCCTGTCAGCCGACGCCCTGATCCGGGCCGCGCCGAGGAACCACCGGCTGCTCGCCTACCTCTGCGGCCGGCTCGGCGCCAAGCTGAACGACCGCTTCGCGGCCGAGTCGATCAACCTGCGCTACCCGGTCGAGCGCCGGCTCGCCAGCTACCTGCTCGCCGCGGGCGACGACGGCGGCATCATCGCGGCCGACGACCTCGGCGACCTCGCCGACTATATCGGCTGCAGCTACCGCCAGCTGTCCCGCGTCGTCAGGGACTTCCGCGCCAGGGGCATCCTGGCCGGCGGGCGCGGCAGGCTGGTCGTGGCCGACCGCGCCGCGCTCGAGCCGTTCGCCGGCGACCTGTACACCCGGTCCGCGTCGCTCCCGCCGTCGGCCCGGGCCGCGCGGCCGTTCGGCGGCTCCGAACGGTTCGACGAACGATAAAAAACCCGCCGTCGCGGGCGACGGCGGGTAATCGTAGCGTTCCGGCGAGTTCTATCAGTCGCCGTACAGGAAGCAGGCCACCTGGTGGCCCGAACCGGCGTCCTTGAGCTTGGGCACGCAGTTGGCGCACTTGTCCATGCGCTTGGAGCAGCGGTCGTAGAAGTAGCAGCCGGTCCTGGCCTTGTCGGGCGACGGCACGTCGCCGGTCAGGATGATGCGCTGCCGCTTGCGCTCGACCTCGGGGTCCGGGATCGGCGCGGCCGACAGCAGGGCCTGGGTGTACGGGTGCAGCGGCTTCTTGTACAGCTCCGCCGAGTCCGACAGCTCGACGATGACGCCCAGGTACATCACCGCTATGCGGTTCGAGATGTACTGGATCACCGCCAGGTCGTGCGCGATGAACATGTACGTCAGGCCGAACTCCTCCTGGAGGTCCTTGAACAGGTTCAGGATCTGGGCCTGGATCGACACGTCGAGCGCGGAGACCGGCTCGTCGCAGAGCACCAGGTCCGGCTTGAGGGCCAGGGCCCTCGCGATGCCGATGCGCTGGCGCTGGCCGCCGGAGAATTCGTGCGGGTAGCGGTTCTTGAAGAAGCGCGACAGTCCGACGCGCTCCATCAGCTGCTCGACGCGCTCGTCGATCTCGGTCTTCGTCAGCGACAGGATCTTGGCCTTGGTGAAGATCCTCATCGGCTCGGAGACGATGTCGCGGGTGGTCATGCGCGGGTTGAGCGACGCGTACGGGTCCTGGAACACGATCTGCATGTCCTTGCGGGCGCGCATGATCTCCTGGTTCGTCGCGGTGGTCAGCTCCTGGCCCTTGAGCTTGACCGAGCCGGCCGTCGGCCGGTACAGCTGGGCCACGGCGCGGAGCGTGGTCGACTTGCCGCATCCGGACTCGCCGACGAGGCCCAGGGTCTCGCCCTTCTTGATCGCCAGGTCCACGCCGTCGACGGCGTAGATCAGGCCCTTCTTCCCCCCGCCCGAATGGTACGGGAAGTGCATCTTGAGCCCGGATACCTCGAGGAGGTTCTCGTTCTTGTTCTCGGCCATTATTTCCCCTCCCCGTAGAGCCAGCAGGCGACGGTGCGCTTGTCGCCCAGCTCGGCCACCTTGGGATACTTGGTCTTGCAGACGTCCATCGCCCGCTCGCATCGCGGGAAGAACGGGCAGCAGTCGGGCAGGTTGATCACGTTCGGCGGCTGCCCCGGGATCGAGTACAGGCGCTGCGTCGACACCTTGTCCAGGCGCGGCACGCTCTTGATCAGGCCCTGCGTGTACGGATGCTTCGGGTCGGAGAATATCTCGTCCGCGGTGCCGCGCTCGACGATGCGGCCGGCGTACATGACGCAGATCGAGTCGCACATGCCGGCCACGACTCCGAGGGAGTGGGTGATCAGGATCACCGCGGTGCCGAGGCGCTCGGACAGCTCGTTGATCAGCTCGAGGATCTGCGCCTGGATGGTCACGTCGAGGGCCGTGGTCGGCTCGTCGGCGATCAGGATCTCCGGCTCGCACGACAGCGCCATCGCTATCATCACGCGCTGGCGCATGCCGCCGGAGAACTGGTGCGGGTACTGGTCGATGCGCTTCTCTGGCGCCGGGATGCCGGCGAGCTTGAGCATCTCGACGGCCTTCGCCTTGGCCGCGGCCTTGTCCAGCCCCTGGTGCAGCACGATCGTCTCGATCATCTGCGTGCTGATCTTGAGGAAGGGGTTCAGGCAGGTCATCGGGTCCTGGAAGATCATCGATATCTTGTTGCCGCGGATCTTGCGGATGCCGTCGTCGGGCATCTTGAGGATATCGTCGCCCATGAACACGACCTCGCCGCCGGCGATGTGCCCGGGCGGGCTCGGTATCAGCTTCATGATCGCGAGGTTGGTCACGCTCTTGCCCGAGCCGGACTCGCCGACTATGCCGAGCGTCTCGCCCTTGCGGAGGTCGAAGCTCACGCCGTCGACCGCCTTGAGGAGACCCTCGTCGAGCTTGAAGTACGCCTTCAGGTCCTTGACCTGGAGTATGACGTCGTCGGTCATTCTAGTGGTCTCCTTAGTTTCGGTTCTTGCTCTGCGGATCCAGGGCGTCGCGCAGGCCGTCGCCGAGGAAGTTCATCGCGAAGAGGAACACCGTCATCGCGACGGCCGGCACGAGCAGGCGCCACGGATAGAGCTGCATGCCCTGGACGCCCTCGCTGACGAGGGTTCCCCACGAGGCTCGCGGCGCCGAGACGCCGAGGCCGAGGAACGACAGGAAGCTCTCGTTCATGATGAAGCTCGGGAACTGCAGCGTCGAGTAGATGATGATGATGCCGAGCGAGTTCGGCAGGAGGTGCCTGAAGATGATGCGGCCGGAGCCGGCGCCCATCGACCTGGCCGCCTCGACGAACTCGGAATTCTTGAGGCTGATGATCTGGCCGCGCACGACGCGGGAGATGGTCAGCCAGGATATCATCGCGATGGCTATGTACAGCACGAAGATGCTGTTCGACCCGGTCGGTAGCATCGACATGATGATGATGACGACGAGCATGTACGGCAGGCTGTACATCAGGTCGACGAAGCGGCCTATCAGGTTGTCTATCCAGCCGCCCAGGTAGCCGCCGAGCGAGCCCAGCACGATGCCTATCATAGCCGCGGTCAGCGTGCCGATGAGGCCTATCATGATCGATATCTGCCCGCCGTAGATGGTCCTGGCGAGCATGTCGCGGCCGAGGTAGTCGGTGCCCAGGATGTAGACCCGCTTATGCTTGGGGTCGGTGTCGATCTCTCCCTTGAGCTGGACTATCTCGTTCTCGATGCGCTCGAGGTCCTGCTTCAGGTCGGGTCGGCCGCTCTTGACGATGGCCGCCTCGAGGTCGGCCTTGCGGCCCTCGAGCTGCCCGAGGGCGACGACGCCGGCCGGCTTGAAGGACGGCGGCAGGTTGATGTGGAGCATCTCCTGCTCGGTGTAGCTCTTGAACGGCAGCAGCGCCGCGCCGAAGGTGACCACCATGTATATACCGACGATCCACATGCCGAGCACGGCCATCTTGTTGCGGCGCAGGCGCTTCCACGCGTCCGCCCACAGCGAGACCGGCTTCACGTACTGGTTGAATTCGTTGGTAGCCCTATCGTTGTTCTTGTCGTTTAACGGCATATCCGATGGCTCCTTATTTGTACGAGATGCGCGGGTCGAGGAGGCCGTACAGGATATCCACGACGAAGTTGGCCGCGATCAGGATGATCGAGTAGACGATGACGTCGCCCATGATCACCGTATAGTCGCGGTTCAGCGCGGACTGCACGAAGATTCGGCCGATACCCGGTATGACGAAGATCTGCTCGACGACGACCGATCCGGTGATGATGCCGGAGAAGGCCGGCCCGAGGTAGGTCACGATCGGCAGCATCGCGCCCTTGAGCACGTGCTTGCGGATGACCACGCCTTCCTTGAGGCCCTTGGCGCGGGCGGTGCGCACGTAGTCGGAGCGCATCACCTCGATCAGCGATCCGCGCGACATCCTCGCGATATAGGCGAAATAGGGCATCATCAGGGTGATGATCGGCATGATCAGGGTCAGGGCGCCGGCCCGGCTCGAGAGCCAGCCGGAGGTCGGGAGCCATTTTAACTTGAGCGCGAATATAAGCATCAGTATCGGTCCGACGACGAAGGCCGGCACCGATATGCCGAGCACGGCTACCGACATCGCCGCGTAGTCCTGCCACTTATTCTGCTTGAGCGCCGAGGTGATCCCGACGATGGTGCCGAGCACCAGCGCCGTCCCGAGCGCCAGGGTACCGAGCAGGATCGATACCGGGAACGCGTTGCCGATCAGGTCGTTTACGGTCTGATCCTTGTATCGGTAGGACGGCCCCAGGTCGAAGTGCAGCACGTCGCCGATATAGCGGAAGTACTGGTTCACGAGCGGCTCGTCCATGTGGTATTTCCGCATGATGTTCGCCATGATTTCCGGCGGCAGTTTTTTCTCGCCGGAGAAGGGCCCGCCCGGGGCGAGCCTGATCAGGAAGAAGCTGAGCGTCACGATGATGAACAGGGTCGGTATGACGCTCAGGAATCTTCGGACGATGAATCTAGACATCGTTGCCTCGCTTGCAAAGGGTACAGGTCGTTCGCAGATATCGTACGACCTACCGCGGCGCCCCTATCCGGTAGGACGGCTACGCCGCGAGGAAGCCAGTATACACCCATATACATGGAATTGCTAGAAAATTCGTATGTTTCTGCGATTATTTGAAATGGCGTTTTAATATATGAAAGGCGAGAGAGGGCCGACCGAAAAAGGCCCGGCGCCTAAGCGCCGGGCCAATTAGCTCAGAACCTTAGTTCTTAGGACCGATGTACTTCCAGTCGTGCACGCCGAGCGGGTTGGCGAACCAGCCGTCCCACTTGGTCGTGTCGATCAGGTCCTGCTCTACGTAGTGGTAGAACGGGATGACCGCCTGATCCTTGGTGATCAGCAGGGCCTCGGCCGCCTGGAGGGTAGCCATGCGCTCGGGACCGGCCTTCATCGTACCGGCCTTCTTCACGAGGGCGTCGTACTCGGGGTTCGCGTACAGGCCGTCGTTGTTGCCGGAGCCGATGATGAACATGTCGAGGAAGGTGTTCGGGTCGAGGTAGTCGCCTACCCAGCCGGCGCGCGCGATGTCGAAATCGTGGGCGTTCGAGCGGGTGTCGAGGAAGGTCTTCCACTCCTGGTTGACCAGGGAGACCTCGATGTTCAGGTTCTTCTTCCAGGACTCCTGCACCCACTCGGCGATGATCTTGTGACCGTCGCTGGTGTTATACAGGATCGGGGTCTTCGGGAAGCCCTTGCCGTCCGGGAAACCGGCCTCGGCGAGGAGCTTGCGGGCCTCTTCCACGTTGAAGGCCGGGCCCTTGGCGGGCGTGTAGCCTTCCATGGCCGGGACCATCGAGGAGGTAGCCAGCTGGCCGCCCTTGGTTACCTTGTCGACGAGCTCCTGCATGTCGAGGGCCATCGTCAGCGCCTTGCGGACGCGGATGTCGGTGAACGGCTTGCGGGTCATGTTGAACAGGTAGTAGTAGGTGGCGACCTGCGGGGCGACCTGGTAGTCCGGGCGGAGCTTGATCTCGTCGACCAGGCTGAGCGGGATACCGTGGGCCCAGTCGACCTCGCCGGCCTTGAACTTGTTATAGGCGGTGAGGTTGTCGTCGATCGGGAGGAAGGTGATCTTGGAGAGCCTGACGGTCTTGGCGTCCCAGTACTTCTCGTTCGGGACGACCGTGAGGGACTCCTGGGGCTTCCACTCGGCGAGCTTGAACGGACCGTTGCCGACGATGTTCTCGACCTTGATCCAGTCGTCGCCCTTGGCGTTGATCACGTGCATCGGGAGGATGGCGAACGTGTAGTGGGCCATCATGTCGACGGCGTAGGGCATCGGGCCGAGCAGGTCGACCTGGAAGGTGTAGTCGTCGAGCGCGCGGATCTGCACGGCTTCCTTGCCGGCCTCGCCCGCGTTGTACTCGTTGGCGCCCTTGACGACCATGCCGGCCATGTACGCGTACTCGGACGCGGTGGCGGGGTCGAGGGTGCGCAGCCAGCTGTCGACCACGGTCTGGGCCGTGATCTTGACGCCGTCGGACCAGGTGGTCTTGCGGAGCTTGAAGGTAACCTGGGTGCCGTCCGGGCTGACGGTCCAGCTCTCGGCTACGCCGGGCGTGGCGAGCGAGGTCTTGGGATCGTACCCGACGAGGCCTTCGAACAGGGCCATATAGATCTTATGCTCGGGAACGCCCTGGATCTTGGAAGGATCGAGCGTCTGGGGTTCCGCGCCGTTATTCATAATGAACTCGACGCCTTTGGCCGGGCCCTTTCCACCGCAGGAGACGATCAGGGTCGCCGCCATAACGATGAGGAGCAGGCCTGAGAGAACACGTTTCATGGTTCCTCCTTGTATGGAACTTGTGGGGCTATTGTATGCCCCAGAAATCAAGAACGCAAGCATGTTTTTACACGAGTTCGCACCGAATAGCCAGAAACCGCGTAAAACCGCACGAGATTACTATACAAAAGAACGGGCCATCGTGTCGATGGCCCGTTCCGGGACGCCGCGAAGGCGGCGCGAGAGGTTAAGCTAGCGTTACGCGCGAGAGATCTGGACCGTCTTCTCCCTGGCCTCGGGGCGCTTGGGCATGGTGACCGACAGCAGTCCGTCCTTGAAGACGGCCTTGATGCCGTCCAGGTCCACGTCGCGCGGCATGCTGAACGAGCGGCGGAAGGTCCTGACGCCGCGCTCGCGGATCAGCCATACGCCGTCCCGCTCGGACTTCTTCTCCTCTTCCTTGGACGAGGCGATGGTCAGCACGCGGTCGTTCACCTTGATGTCCACGTCCTTCTCGGCGAAGCCCGGGAGCTCGGCCTCGAGCAGGTAGCGCTCCTTCTCCTCGCTGATGTCGACGGCGGGATAGCCCCTGGTGCCGGCGCTGTACTGGTAGTCGCGGCCGAAGAAGTCGCCGACCATCTTGTCCCAGTCGTCGAGGGCCGAAAGCACGGAAGCCGGATTGTAGGTGATGACGCTCTTCATGATAAACCTCCTCGGAAGGTGTGGTATAAGGTATCGGCGCGGAGGGGCGACCTACGGTCGATCACCGCGTCCACCTACTATTAAGCAAGAGTCGTGCCAATTAATAAA
>QKAK01000045.1 GCA_003247225.1 Spirochaetota bacterium
CTGCTCGCCGAGCTCCAGGACGACCCCGACGCCCGCGTCCGCAAGTACGTGCTCTGGGCGATGGAGCGCGTCCGGGCCAAGGCGCTGTAAGGGCCGCCCTTGACCGCTCGCCGGAGCGCGGCTACTCTATCGGTCGCAATGAACGATATCAAGGAATACGGCCCGTCCAGCTCGGTCTACGAGGTGCTGTCGCACCTGACGGACAAGGTGACCTCCGGCGAGCTGGCGACGTTCGAGTCGCTAAAGCGCTACGTCTCGGTGCTGCCGCGGGGCCAGCGGCTCGAGGCGATGCTCAGGCGCGCGTTCTTCCTGCAGCGCAGGCTGTACTGGGGCTTCTTCAAGGACGTGTCGCCCGAGTCGTACCCTTCGGTCTGGGAGCAGGTGGTCATACCGGACCGCGACTACCCCTTCGCCGGCGACCTGAAGCGCTACATGTCGATCCAGAACGTGTACCTCTGCATGGTCGACATCCACGGCTATACCAAGTACTGCCACGACCAGCGCCACAACATGTCGATGCTCGACCTGCTCGACAAGATGCTGCAGGTCGACGTGCCCAGGATCGCGGCCGAGTCGGGCGTCGTGTCGAAGCGCGCCCGCGGCGACGAGCTGCTGCTGCTCGGCTCGAGCGCCGCCTCGGTGCTCGACGCGGTGCTCAGGATAGTCAAGTACCTGTCGAGGCGCCGCCGCCTCGAAGGATGCCCGGGCAAGCCCGGCGAGGGCTTCGTGCTGCCGGAGTTCTTCATCTCGGCGGGCATAGCCGGGGGGCAGAGCTACACGAGCCTGGTCATCACGAGGGACGGCGACCTATCCGGCGACCTCGTGAACACGGCCGCCAGGCTGCAGGCCCGCGCCAACGCGATAGCCCCGGACCGCAATAAGATACTCCTGACCAGCCACGTCTACCAGAGGCTCAAGGGAGCCGGCGTATCGATACAGCGGGTAGACGGCATCAACAAGGTGGACTTCTTCAACACCGGCGCGATCGAGTTCAAGGGCGTCAGCCTGACGGTCTACGACACGGTGTTCCTCGACACCGAGGGCTACAGGCTCGGCTACCGCGAGGCGATGGAGAACCTGTACGTGGCGATCGACAAGGGCATGTGGAAGTCCAGGATCTTCGAGGCGGCCGCCGCGGTCGCCGAGGCCATCATCGACAACCTGCCCGGCGAGGACAAGGGCGGCGTAGCCAGGCGCGCGATGCTCGACGACCTCAAGGCCGCCGCCGATAGCTTCGGCGTCGAGCGCTACGAGAAGGCGGTCGCCTCGTTCGGCGAGCTGGTGCGCAGGCTGGAGGCGGTCCCGGGCGTGGACGGACTGGCGCTCGAGTACCTGCGGGCGGTGCGCGATAACTACGCGGTCCTCGTCGACGCGTTCACTTCCAGGCTCGACCGCGATATCGACGAGCACCTCGACGCGGTATTCGGCCAGAAGGAGCTGGAGCGCTTCAGGCTCTACCGCCAGCACTACGCGATGTACGGCGAGCTCAGGGAGCAGACCAGGCTGCAGGCGCGCTCCCGCAAGGCGATCTGGTTCCGCGAGGCGGACAGGATATCGCCCGAGCTGCGCGTACGCATCATGTCGAGGAAGTAACTATGCGAGCGGCGCGCTTTCAGGCTACATTCGAGCCGTGAACGAAACGCTGCTTTCCCGAGGGCTCGCCGAGCTCGGCCTATCGGACGACAGGATTTCCGGCCTGCTCGATCGCTACGTCGCCCTGATAGAGGCCTGGAACCCCGCCTACGGCCTCGTCGGCGCCTCGGGCGACGAGCTGGTCATCAAGCACATACTCGACAGCCTCGCTCCGCTCGCCGCGATCAGGCGCCTGCTGGCCGAGGCCTTGCCCGCCGACGAACGGCCCCGCCTCGTCGACCTGGGCACCGGGGCCGGCCTGCCCGGCGTGCCGCTCGCGGTCGCGATGCCCGAGGTCGACGTGACCCTGCTCGACCGCATGACCAGGCGCATCCGCTTCCTCGAGGCGGTCCGCTCCGAGCTTGCCCTGGACAACGTCGACATCGTCGAGGAGCAGGTGGAACGAGCCAAGGGGTCCTACGACGTCGTCACCTTCAGGGCCTTCAGGCCCTTCGAGCGGAAGCTGTTCAAGCGGGTCTTCTCGGTATGCTCGCCCGACGGCCGCGTCGTCGCGTACAAGGGCAAGGCCGACAAGGCCGAGGCCGAGCTCGCCGAGATAGAAGGGCTCTACGCGAGCGCCGAGATCCTGCCGATCGCGGTGCCGTTCCTTTCCGACGAGCGCTGCGTCGTCGTCATGAGGCCGAAGGCGGCCCCAGGCAAGCGCTAGGCCGCCCGTCGGCTACCGTTCCTCCCGCTCGGCGACCATGAACTCGCGCTCGACGAGCGGATTCCCCCACGAGTCCTTGACCACGAGCTTATACTTGCCGGGCGAGTCGAAACGGTACGGCGGCAGGCTGAAGGCCGCGCCGGCGTCGAGCTTGACCCGCTCGTCGTGGATCTGCCTGAGCCTGTAGGTCTTAGAGTCGGTGACGAAGAACAGCACGGTAAAGCCGCCCGGCCGGCCGGTGCCGTTCGTCACGGTGAACGCGACGCTCGTGCCGGCGGCCGTCGGGATGCGGTCCGAGACGGCCGCCCGCTCGGCCGGGATCTCCACGCCGATATCGGCGATGACCGCCTCGTCTTCGATCCTCGTTGCGGCGGCGCTCGGCGCGGTGGCCGAGCGCGGCGACGACGGCGCAACCAGGGACGACGCGATGAACGAGCGGGCCCCGAGCAGGCGCGGCGCCCAGTATTTGTCGCTCATCGGCGAGACGATGACGCCGGTCCTCGGCCCGGCGGACACGGCGTGTATGACGGTGCCGTCACCGACTACCATCGCGACGTGGCTCGGGGCGCCCCCTACCGTATCGTAGACCAGCACGTCGCCGGCCTTGGCCTTGCGCCAGTCTATCGGCGAGCCGCTCGACCAGAACGACCGGGCGCTGCGCGGCAGCTCGACGCCGAGCGCCTCGCGGTACACGTAGCGGACGAACCCGGAGCAATCGAAGGCCCTGGGAGACTCGGCGCCGTAGACGTACGGCACGCCCCTGTACTTGAAGGCGGCTTCGACGAGCCGGCGCCTGGCCTCGTCCTCCGAGCCCTGGGCGAAGGCCGCGGCCGCGAGCAACGCCAGTGATACCGTCAAACCGAATCGTTTCATATCCATGCCTCGACTATCCCGCCGCCGTTCCCGCTCGTCAAGCGCGAGGCGCCTTCATGTGCTATGCTATCGAATATGATAGCGATAAACTATCGATTCTGATACTCATTAGGATCGGCACGTTTTAAGACGGCCTCCTATCATGTCTAGAGCATGGCACGCTTTTTGCTTTACTACCACTAGGCGCCCGGTATTCGAGCGCCGGGAGGTTCACCATGAAACGATTCATCTGCCTGGCGATGATAGCCTCGACGCTGTCGATCGGCGCCTTCGGCCAGTCCTTTAGCTCGCTGCCGACCGGCTCCGTCGGCTCGGCCGACCCGCAGTTCGCCCTGTCCATCCTGACCGACTACTTCGAGAAGGACGAGCGATCGAGCAGGACCGGCGGCGTCGTGATGTCCGGCATAGGCGGCGCCCTGCTCGCCGGCGGCCTTGCGGGCGTCGGCTACTCGTTCGCGGCCCCCGCGTCGAATTTCTCCGATCCCGAGGGCCAGATGCTGATGCGCGGCCTATCGATAGGCGTATCCGGCGCCGGGCTCATCGTCGGCGGCATAGGCATCGGGATGCTGGCCAAGCCCGACGACGCGTACAAGCGCGAATACGCCTACCTGTACGCGGAGACCGATCCGGTCGTGCAGGAGGCGATAGCGTTCGGCATCATGAAGGAGCTGGCCGACGACGCGAAGCGCGGCAGGATAGTCGGCGGCATCGTGAACATCGCGACCCCTCTGGCCGCGGCCGGCGGCAGGGCCGTATACGCGGCCGCTACCGGCGACTGGAGCGACTTCGACGACAAGGTCCTCGGTTCGATGAGCTGGACCCTGCCGAGCCTCGTCTCGGGCATCGTCATGCTGGTGTCGGGGAAATCGACCGAGGAGCGCATGCTCGACTCGTACCGCGCGATGAGCGCCAGCTACGCCTCCGGGGCGCGCGACTAGCGCGGCGGCATGAGCTCCTGGCTCAAGGCGCTCGCCCTGGGGATAGCGGCGGCCCTGGGACTCTCCAGGGCCGCCGAGCCGCCTCCGCTCGAGATGCGGCTGTCGCGCGACGAGACGACCGTCTACGCCTCTGTCGAGGTCTGGGACCTGCCGGGGACCGACCTCGAGCGGCTCGTCGAGGCGTCGTTCGTCGTACGGCTCGAGGCGACGATATGGGCCGGCCGCGCCGCGGCCGAGGCCTACCGCGATATCCGCTACAACGGCCGCTACTACGAGATCCGCGTCTCGGAGACCGGGGGCGTCCACCGTACCGAGGACCCGGCGGCGGCTTGGGCGATAGCGTCGCGCTTCTCGCGCGTGCCGCTCTGCCCGGCGGCCGGATTATCGTTCCCGCTGAGCGCCGGCTGCAAGGCGACGCTCTCACTGCCGGAGGATCCGGGCTACGACCCCATGGTCGTATGGGGCTACAAGGCGGCCGCCGATTATCGGGAGATCGATTCCCTCGGCCACGTGCCATACTTGTAGCCATGAGATTGCGATCCGGTATCTTCATCGTATCGTTCTCCGTATCGGCGGCCCTGCTCGGCGGGGCCGCGATCGCGCTGACGGCCTTCTACCGATCCGGGGGCGACCGCTCCCTGTCGTCGCTCGAGGCCGCGGCCGACGAGCTGTCGGCGATGGCCCGCGCCTTGGCCGACGGCGAGGCCCCCGACCCGGACGCCATGATGGACGCGGTCGCCCCGATCAGGCGCGACCTGGCGACGCGGACGGTGCTCGAGCGCGACGCGGCCGTATCGTCGGCCCTGGCCTGGGCCGCCTTCCTCGGCGTCGAGGCCGTAGCCGCGCTGCTCGCCTCGGCGCTCGCCGCGGCGGCCCTGACCAGGCGATGGTCCCGGCTGCGCGACGGCGTGCTCAGGATACGCCGCGGCGAGGCGGCGGAGCCGTTCTTCGCCGGCGCCCGGGACGAGTTCGGCGCCGTCGAGGAGGAGCTCGACGGCCTCGTCGCGGCGCTCGGCGAACGCGAGCGCATGCGCTCCGAGCTGCGCGCCCTCCAGGGCTGGGGCGAGGCCTCGGCCTTCCTGGCCCACCAGGCCAGGACGCCGCTCGCCTCGCTCGAGCTGTCCGCCGGCTCGGCGAGGCTGGCCATCGAAGGCGGCGCCGAGGCTAGCGACGCGCTCCGCTACCTGGACAGGGTCGAGACGGAGGCCGCGAGGATACGGGGCCTGTTCGCCAGGGTGCGCTCGATGTCGGGATTCAAGGATCCGGAGCCGGTCCGGCTCGACCCCGCCGAGGCCTTCTACGAGGCGGCCGCGACGCTCCGAGCGCGCGGGGCGGCCATAGCCGACGGCGAGCTGTCCGTCGAGCGCGCCGGGGGCGAATCGCTCGCGAGGATCGATCGCGGCTACCTCGTCGAGGCCTTCGTCAACCTGCTCGATAACAGCCTCGAGGCCTGCGCCGAGCGTTCGATCCCGTTCGGGGCCCGGCTGCGGCTCGGGCGGGATGGACCGCGCTACGTCATAGAGTATTCCGACTCTGTCACGGGCCTGCCGGCCGAGCTGGCCGAACGCGTCGGCTCGGTCCGATACTCGACCAAGCCAGGCGGCTCGGGCCTCGGCGTCTGGCTCGTGCGGCGCATAGCCGCCCTACACGGAGGCGAATTGATCGTCCGGTTATCGGACGCGGGCGGGCTCGCGTTCACGCTCGTATTCCCGAACGGAGGAGAAGGCGATGGCTAGGGTGCTCGCGATAGACGACGACGCGTCGTACCTCGAGTCGATGACCGACTACCTGAGGCTCAAGGGCCATGAGGCGGCCGGCGCGACGAGCCCGCCGGAGCCCGAGGCGATAGTCGGGGCCTACGATATCGTGCTGCTCGATATAGCCCTGGACGGCGAGAGCGGCTTCGACTGGCTCGATCGCTACGCGGCGGCCGGCGTGCCGACCGCGATGGTATCAGGGCTGGCCGACGCCAAGACCGCGGTACGCGCGGTCAAGGCGGGAGCCGTCGACGTGCTCGAGAAGCCGGTCGACACCGGGCGGCTCGAAGTGGCCATCGCGATGGCCGAGGAGAAGTCGGCCCTCGCGCGATCCGACCGGGCCGGCCGCGACGCCTGGCTCGAGGAGCACCTCTACGTCGGCGGCTCCGAGGCGATGCGCTCCCTCGTCGAGGCCGCGGAACGCGGCGCGGCGACCTCGCTGTGCGTACTGCTCCACGGCCCGAGCGGCTCCGGCAAGGACCCGCTCGCGAGGTGGATACATTTCCGCTCGAGACGCTCGTCCGGCCCCTTCGTCGCGGTCAACTGCGCGTCGATACCCGGGGAGCTGGCCGAGAGCGAGCTGTTCGGCCACCGGAGGGGCGCGTTCACCGGGGCCGACCGCGACCGGGCCGGCTGCTTCGCCGAGGCCGCCGGCGGCACGCTGTTCCTGGACGAGATCGGGGAGCTGCCGCCGGCGCTGCAGCCCAAGCTGCTCAGGGCCATCGAGTCCGGCGAGTACCGGCCGATCGGCGCAGACGCTCCGCGCCGTTCCGACGCGCGAGTCGTGGCGGCCACCAACCGCGACCTGAAGGCCGAGGCGGCGAAGGGCGCCTTCAGGGAAGACCTGCTCTACAGGCTCGCGCAGATACCGCTCGCGGTCCCGCCGCTGTCGGCTCGGGCCGACGATATACCGGCCTTTGCGCGCTTCTTCGCCGCGAGGCTCGGCGGCCGCCGCTTCTCGGACGACGCCCTCGAGTACCTCCGGCGGCGCGATTACCCCGGCAACGTCCGCGAGCTGCGCAACCTCGTCGAGCGGGCCCTGGCGCTGGCCCCCGGCGCGGCCGAGGTGGACGCGGCGACCCTGCGCGCGATCGACGAAACCGGCTGGGCGCCGCTCGGCGGAGGCGCCGGAGGCCGCGCCTTCCCGCTCGATCCCGCGATGCCGCTCAGGGAGGCCAAGCGCCGCATGGAGCTGGCCTACATCGAGCGCCAGGTGGAGCTGGCCGGCGGTTCGGTCGGCCGGGCCGCCGAGCGGCTCGGCGTACTGCCGAACAACCTGTCGCGGAGGCTCGGAGAGCTGCGGGAGACGGACTGACCCGGGAGCTCAGGCCTCGGCCAGCTCGAGGACCGGCTCGTCGTAGGCCTCTAGGAAATCGACGATGGCGTCGTAGCGATCCTCGGGGCGGCCGCCCGCGGGCGCGACCCGGTCGTAGAGGCCGGCCATGTAGTCGACCACGCGAGCCCTGTCCCCGGAGTCTACCTCGACGTCGAGGGAGAACAGCTCGGCCATGAAGGCCTTGGCCTCGCGTTCGTCGTAGCCGGGCAGGATCACCGACAGCATCGCGAGCGCGGTCGGTATGCAGTTGACGCTGTGCTGCCGCACGAAGAGTATCGACTCGGTGATCTCGACCGCCCTCGCGCGGAGGGCGTCCAGCTCGCGGCCGAAGCGCCCGTCGTCCCCCGTCGCGGCCAGCAGCTCGCGCAGCCTGAAGTACGTATAGCAGACGACCAGCACGTGCAGGCTCGGTACGCAGAACAGGTGCGGGTCGACGGCGTAGACGAAGGCCAGCCTGAGGCTCGGAGCCCTATCCGGCCGCCTGGTCGTCGACAGGCAGCGCCCGTAGACCGAGCCCGCGTCCGAGTAGCAGCGCCCGAGCCCGGCTAGGAACTCGATAACGGAGTCGTCGAAGGCCCGTCCGAGGCGGCGCCTGAAGTAGCTGAGCGCGCCGATCCACAGCTTGACGAAGGTCAGGTAGACGCCGGCCGCCTCGTAGCGGATCGGTACGCTCGCGTCGAGCGGGTGCTCGATATTCTTGACCCGCACGGGGCTGACGCCGCGCCTGAGCCTGCTCGCGTGGGCGTACTGGTCGAGGAAGAAGCGGCCGACGACGGTGGCGGCGAACGAGGCGGCCGCCCTGAGCGTCTTCAATCGGACGGCCACCGTCATGACGAGATAGGCGGCGCTCCCCGTCGGGAGCGCGTCGTCGGGGTCCCTCAAGCCTGCTTCTTCTCGATCTTGGCCCAGGTATCGCGCAGCGATACCGAGCGGTTGAACACCGGCGCGCCGGGCTTCGTGTCCGGGTCGCAGCAGAAGTAGCCGAGCCGCTCGAACTGGAACGACCGACCTGGCTCGGCCGAGGCCAGCCGGGGCTCGGCGTAGCCGGACATCGCCTCGCGGGATCCCTCGTTGACCGTCGTCACCCAGTCGACGCCCTCGGGCACGTCCATCGGTCGCTCGGCGGCGAACAGGTGGTCGAAGAGCCTGGCCTCTATCGGTACGGCGTGGGCCGCGGATACCCAGTGTATCGTCCCCTTGACCTTGCGGTTATCCGGGGCGTTGCCGCCGCGGGTCTCCGGATCGTAGGAGCATCGCACCGCGACGACCTCGCCCGTGGCCGGGTCCTTGTCGAAGCCGGTGCAGGTGACGATATAGCCGTAGCGCAGGCGCACCGAGTTGCCGGGGAAGAGCCTGAAGTACTTGGGCGGCGGGACCTCGGCGAAGTCGTCGCGCTCGATCCACAGCTCGCCTGAGAACGGCACCTTCCTCGTGCCGGCCGACGGGTCCTCGGGATTGTTTACCGCCTCGAGCTCGTCGACCTCGCCGGCCGGCCAGTTCTCGATGATCAGCTTAAGCGGCTTCAGGACTGCCATCACGCGGTCGGCGCGCCGGTTCAGGTCCTCTCGCAGGCAGTGCTCGAGGAGCTGTATGTCGACGAGGCTGTCGGTCTTGGCTATGCCGATGCGGCCGAGGAAGTCGCGTATCGCCTCCGGCGTGTAGCCGCGGCGCCTCAGGCCGGCTATCGTCGGCATGCGCGGGTCGTCCCAGCCCGAGACTACCCCGTCCTGCACGAGCCTGAGGAGCCAGCGCTTGCTGAGCACCGTATGGGTGATGTTGAGGCGGGAGAACTCGATCTGCCTCGACGGGAAGACCTCGGCCTCCCGGATGAACCACTCGTACAGCGGGCGGTGGATCTCGTACTCGAGAGAGCATAGCGAGTGGGTCACGCCCTCGATCGCGTCGGACAGCGGGTGCTGGAAGTCGTACATCGGGTAGATGCACCAGGCGTCGCCGACGCGGTAGTGGCGCTCGCGGCGTATGCGGTACATGACGGGGTCGCGCATCACCAGGTTCGGATGCGCCATGTCTATCTTGGCCCTGAGCGTCTTGGAGCCGTCGGCGAACTCGCCTGAGCGCATCCGCGCGAACAGGTCGAGGTTCTCCTCTACCGATCGGTCGCGCCAGGGGCTGTTCCGGCCGGGAGGCGTCAGCGTGATGTTGTTCTTGTCGGGCACCGCGGTGCCGCGGTACTCGCGTATCTCCTGGTCGGACAGGTCGTCGACGTAGGCGACGCCCTTCTTGATCAGCTTGACGGCGAGGTCGTACAGCTTCTCGTAGTAATCCGATGCGAAGAACAGCCGGTCTCCGCAGTCGAGGCCGAGCCACGCGGAGTCGCGCTTGATCGCCTCGACGTACGACATGTCCTCCTTGGCGGGATTGGTGTCGTCGAAGCGCAGGTTGCAGGTGCCGCCGAAATCCTTGGCCACGTAGTAGTCGATGCTGAAGGCCTTGGCGTGGCCGATATGCATCCAGCCGTTCGGCTCGGGCGGCAGGCGGGTGCGTACGTAGCCGTACCTGCCGCTCTTGAGGTCCTCGGTCACGGCCTCGCGGATGAAGTCGAGGCCGGGTCCGCCGGCTTCCGACCCTGTCGTCGCGTTCTTCTCGGGATCGCTCACGTCGTTCTCCTTGTACCGCGCTTCAGGGGCGCGGCGGGATCAGTATGCCCCGCGCCCCCGAAGGCGGTCAAGGACGCTAGATCGCCGCCTTCAGCGCGGCGAGGGCCTTCTCGGCGCGGGCGATGGCCGCTTCCTTGCCGAGGACGGCGATGCTCTGGAACAGGGGCGGGCTGACCTTGGTGCCGGTCACCGCGACGCGCAGCGGCATCAGGAGGTCGCCGAGCTTGAGGCCGGCCTCCGCGGCGCCGGCGCGGAAGGCCGCCTCGCAGCCGTCGTGGTCGGCCGGGTCGTTCGCGCCGAGCAGCTCGACGGCCAGTCCGAGGGCGCGCGCGGCGCCCGCGGCGTCCATCTTCTTGGGCAGCAGCTCCTCGACCGGCGGCACGGCCGGCTCGGCGAACAGGAAGCGCAGCGCCTCGGGCGCGTCCGACAGGTACTTGAGCCGCTCCTTGACCAGCGGCGCCGCCGCGAGCAGCTTGGCGGCCTCGGCCGCGCCCGGCTCGGCCGCGATCAGCCCGGCCTCCGCCATGAAGGGCGCGATCCTCGCGGCCAGCTCCTCGTCGGACAGCATGCGTATGTACTGGCCGTTGAACCACTCGAGCTTGACGTAGTCGAACACGGCCGGCGCCTTGTTGATATGGTCCATGCTGAACAGCCGGGCCAGGTCCTCGAGCGAGTAGAGGTCGCGGCCGTCCTCGTAGGAGCAGCCGAGCATCGCGACGTAGTTGATCAGCGCCGCCTCGAGGTAGCCGCGCTTGCGGAACTCGTCGACCGCGGTGGCGCCGTGGCGCTTGCTGAGCTTGTGGCCGTCGTCGCCGAGCACCATCGGCAGGTGGCATAGCTTCGGCGGCTCCCAGCCGAAGGCCTCGTACATGATCATGTGGAGCGGCGCGGACGGGATCCACTCCTGGGCGCGCATCACGTGGGTGATGCCCATCAGGTGGTCGTCGACGACGTTGGCCAGGTGGTAGGTCGGGAAGCCGTCGCTCTTCAGGAGCACCGGGTCGGGGTTGACGTCGGCGTTCTTCCACTCGATGCGGCCGAGCAGGATGTCGTCGAAGCCGGTCACGCCGTCGAGCGGTATCTTGAGCCGTATCACGTGGGGCTCGCCGGCGGCGGCGCGTCGCTTCGCCTCGGCCGGGTCGAGGCCGCGGCAGGTGCGAGGATAGCCGAAGCCGCCGGAGGCCTGGGCGTCGCCCTCCTGCTCGGGCTGCTCCTGGGCCAGGCCGGCTTTCTCGGCGTCCTTGGCCGCCGACTTGTCGTCGGAGCAGAAGCAGTAGTAGGCCTTGCCCATGTCGACGAGGCGCTCGGCGTGCTCGCGGTACAGCGCGAAGCGCTCCGACTGCGTGTACGGGCCGACGGGGCCGCCGACGTCCGGGCCCTCGTCCCAGTAGAAGCCGAGCCATCGGAAGGTGTCGTATAGGTTCTTGACGTAGACGTCCTGAGACCTGGTCCGGTCGGTGTCCTCGAGGCGGAGGATGAAGTCGCCGCCTACCGACCTGGCGAACAGGTAATTGAACAGGGCGGTGCGTACGCTCCCTATATGCTGCAGGCCCGTCGGCGACGGCGCGTATCTGACTCTGGCCTTCATCGTGGCTATCCTCCGCTGTAAAGTACTCGGTTACCGAGTATATAGGCCGCCGCGGGCCCTGATCAATCCTGCGCTATGGAGCGGGAGGCATTATTCCGATACTATAGGGGATATGAAAGCGATGAAATCCGCGATCGCGTCGGCGCTGCTCGCGCTGGCGGCTCTGTCCCCCGTCCTGGCCCAGGACGGCGAAGGCTCGGTGTTCGCGCCCTACCCGTCACGCATACGGATAGGCGTGCGCGGCCGCGAGATAGTGCTGTCCTGGGAAGACAGCGCCGATATCACGTCCGGCTACGCGGTCTACCGCCACGACGAGTTCCCCGACGCGACGAACTTCGAGCGCGCCATGCTCCTGGGCTACTCGGATAACGGAGCCAAGGGCTTCGCGTACGCGCCGGTCGACGATAAGCCGTACTATTACTTCGTGCTCGGCCGCGTCCCCGAGCCGGTGCCAGAGGGCTCGCCGGCCGAGTACCGTATCTTCATCCCGCTGCGCAACGTCCCTATCGAGCCGGTGGCCCTGGCCGCCCAGGCCGCCCCGCCGGCCGCTCCCGCTCCCGCGGCCACGGCCGGCGCCGAGCGCCCCAAGGCCGCGAAGCCCCGCCTGTCCGGCATCCTGGCCAGGGCCGACGGCGACTCCATCGTCGTATCGATAGACGCGGTCGGCGAGACCGGCAGGCTCGTCGTATACCGCGGCACCGCGCCGATACGCTCCTCGTCGAACCTGCTCGACGCGGCTCTCGCCGCCATCGTCGACCAGGCCTCCGGCCCCTACCGGGATTATCCGGTCCCGGGCGTCGATTATTATTACGCGATCATCCCGGAGAAGGACCTGGTAGCCGGAGTCGTCGAGCTCAAGGCCGGCGTCAACGCGACGGCCTCGCCGGTATCGCTAAAGGCCGGGGCGTTCCGCGTCGGGTTGCCGTCCTCGGGCGCCGCCTCCAGGAGCATGCCGCTGCCCTACCTCGTGCTGACCAGGGGCTTCGAGGACGCCAAGCCGGTCACGGCCGGCGACCCGACGCCCCGGGGCCGCACCCTCAGGGCCGAGACCGAGAAGGCCATCGCCTCGCTCGTGTCTACGTCCGGATCGACGACCCGCGCCGAGCGCCCGATGATAACGATCTTCCCCGAGGACCTGCAGTCGGGCGGCGGAGGCGAGGAGTACGCGCTGCGGTCGATCGTCTCCGGCTACTTCTCCAAGGGCTCGTACGCCGAGGCGGTCAGGCAGTTCACGCTGTACCTGTCGCTGCCGCGCTCCGACGCGAACGCCGCCAAGGCGCGATTCTACCGCGGGCAGGCGGAGGCGCTCGTCGGGTCGTACCGAGAGGCGTTCTTCGACCTACTGCAGTCGCAGGAGAGCTATCATATCGAGTCGTCGGCCTGGATCGACTACATCCTCGAGGAGCTTCGCCGTCGCTAGCGCTCCGTCGTCGCCGTCGCTAGCGCTCCGTCGCCGCTAGCGCCGGACTCCGTCCCTAGAAGCCGAAGCGATACTCTATCGTATGCGCGTAGAGCCTGCCGGGCCTGAGCACGCAGTCCGGATACTCAGGCCGGTTCGGGCTGTCGGGGTAGTACTCGGCCTCGAGGCAGAAGCCCGAGTGCCTGTCGTAGACCGAGCCGCGCTTGCCGGCGACGCCCGACAGGAAATTACCGGAGTAGAACTGCACGCCGGGCATGTCGGTGAGCAGCTCGAGCCTGCGCCCGCTCCCGGGCTCGACGACGATCGCCGCTGTCCGCACCGCGCCGTCATAGCCGTCTACGGCGTAGCAATGGTCGTACCCGCCCGCGGCCCCTATGTCCCGGCCTATGGGCTTCGGCGCCGTAAAGTCGAACGGGCCGCCGGCGACCGGCGCCGGGGCGCCCGGCAGCGGGATAAGCGCGTCGCCGACCGGCAGGTAGGCCGTCGAGCGCAGCTCGAGCTCGTGGCCGAGCACGGAGCCGTTCCCCTCGCCGCGCAGGTTGAAGTAGGCGTGGTTGGTCAGGCTGACCGGCGTCGGCGCGTCGCTCCTGGCCTCGAAGCGCATGGTCAGCGAGCAGTCGTCCCCGAGCGTGAACAGGACCGACGCCTCGAGCCGCCCGGGATAGCCCTGGTCGCCGTCCGGGCTGACCAGCTCCATCCTGACGGCCGCCTCGCTACGGTCCGCCCCCGGCTCGGCGTTCCAGCAGCGCTTATCGAAGCCCTTGACGCCGCCGTGGAGCGAGTTCTCGCCGTCGTTGGCGCTCAATTCGTATTCCCGGCCGTCGAGCCCGAAGCGCGAACCGCCTATCCTGTTGGCGAAGCGCCCGACCGTCGCGCCGAAGTACGGCTGACGCGACGCGTAGCCGGCCAGCGACGACGGGCCGAGCAGCAGGTCCAGCCAGCCGCCCTCGCCGGTCGGCACCATCGCCGAGGTAACGGCTGCGCCGTACTCCGTGAGGCCGACGCGCATAGAGCCGTTATCGAGTATGAATAGCCTCGGCTGGTCGCCGTCCGGCAGCGTTCCGAAGGGCATCGACTTGACGCTTGACGACATGGCTACGCTCCCTTCACGGAGTAGATCCTGAAATACGCCTTGAGCAGGGCCTCGCCGAGCCGCCTCGGCAGGAGGTCCTTGAGCCGCATCGCGGCTCGCTGCGGCCACGGCCCCAGCCGGTAGCGCGGGGCCAGACGCCTCTTCTCGAGCAGAGCCGTGACGAGCCTCGCGAACAGTATGGGATCGGCGCCGTGCCTCTCCGAGTCGGCCATCACCGCGATGGCCCTGCGGCCGTTGTCGGCGTAGGGGCTATCGTCGGCCAGGCCGAAGGTACGGCGCGACGCGGTGAAGCCGGTCCTGAAGTCGCCCGGCTCCACGAGGGTAGCCTGCGCGCCCATGCCGACCAGCTCGAGGCGCAGCGCGTCGACGAAGGCGGCGAGCGCGGCCTTGCTCGCGGCGTAGTACGCCTGGTACGGCACGGCTATCGAGCCGGCGAGCGACCCGACTACGACGAGGCGGCCGCCGCTCGCGCGCAGGCCTGGCAGCGCGGCCCGTACGACGCGGACGACGCCCATGAAGTTGACGTCCATCTGGGCCGCGGCCTCGACGACGGGCGTCTCCTCGACCGGCCCGGCGACGCCCATGCCGGCGCAGCATACGAGGGCGTCGATGCGCCCTTCCTTGGCCAGCACGTAGCCCACGGCGGTCGATACGGAGTCGTCGTCGGACGACTCGAGCCGTATCAGCTCGAAGAACTCGTCGGCCTTCCGGTCGCGGGCGCCGGGGTCCCGGCTCGTCCCGTAGACGGCGTAGCCGCGCTTGGCCAGCAGGGTCGCGCAGGCGTTGCCGAGGCCGCTGGAGGCGCCGGTCACGAGCGCCACCGTCCGTCTCCGCTCAGGCACGTTCCGGCCCCCGGCCTATCGCCGCGATCACGACGTCGGCTATCCGCTCGGCGCTCAGCCGCTCGGTGTTGATCACCAGGTCGGCGAAGTCGTAGCGGTCGTTGTCGATGCCGTAGATGGACAGGTATCGCTCGCGGTCGGACTCGTCGCGCCGCTTCGTGAACGCGAGCACGTCGGCGTACTCGCCTCCCTCGCGCTGCTGGATCCGCCTGGCGCGCACGTCGCTCGAGGCGAGCAGGTAGACCTTGAGCTCGGCGTCGCGGACCAGCCAGATGGCCAGCCTGGAGCCGATCACGCAGTCGCCGCGATGGGCCATCTCCACCTGCCGCTCGTCGAGCCTGCGGTCGTACGACGGGTCGGCCTTGGCCATCTCCAGGAGCTTCGCGAACGGCACGCCCATCTCGTCGGCCATCGTATGGAAGGTATAATTGACGAGCTGGCGCCCGAGGCGCTCGGTTACCAGCCTCGATACGGTCGAGTTCCCGCAGCCGCTCTTGCCCGATATGGCTATGATCGACGGTTTCCTGGGGCCT
The DNA here is from genome assembly GCA_003247225.1 of Spirochaetota bacterium. Lineage (GTDB taxonomy): Bacteria > Spirochaetota > Spirochaetia > Treponematales > UBA12059 > SZUA-370. Next base: position 15,298 of record QKAK01000045.1, read on the forward strand.
TCCGCTACATCGCTCATTCGACGTTCCTCGCCTGCTCGCGTATATTCTCGACCGCGTCCTTCATCCGGATGACCGCGTCCGAGACCTTCGCGTCGGCGCTCTTCGAGCCTATCGTGTTGGCCTCGCGGTTCATCTCCTGGCAGATGAAGTCGAGCTTCTTGCCGCAGACCGGCTCGTCCATCGCCGCCCTGAAGGCCGCGATATGCGAGCGTAGCCTGACTATCTCCTCGTTGATCGTGTGCTTGGCCAGGTAGGAGGCCAGCTCGCCGAGCACGCGCGACTCGTCGACCAGGTCGCCCATGACCTCCTCGAACTTGGCCCTCAGGGCCGCCTTAAGCCCGGCCTCGATGCCGGGGCCGGCCGCCTCGATGACGTCGAGCGCGGAGCCGAGCGACGCGAGCTTATCCTCGAGGTCGGCCCGGGTGGCCGCCCCCTCGCGCTCGCGCTCGGCCTCGAACTCGTCGAGGCAGGCGCTCAGCGCCGGTTCGAGCGCGGTCCAGAGCCGGTCCGCGTCGACGTTTCGCTCGTAGCTCAGGATGCCGTCGACGCCGAGCAGGTGCGACAGCCTGACCGGCTCGTCGATGCCGGCGGCCTGGCCGAGCCCGCGTATCGCGTCGGCGACGGCCTTGGCGCTCGACGCGTCTATGGCGACCTCGGTGGGCATGTCGCCGCCGAGCACCCTGACGGACAGCTCCAGCTTGCCCCTGGCCACGCGACGCTCCACGAGCTCGCGCACCCGGCGCTCGAGCGGGCCGAGATAGCCGGGCATCTGTATCGACAGCTCGAGGAACCTGTTGTTCCAGGACTTGACGACTATCGAGGCCTTGATGGCCGGCGAGTCGAGCCGCGCCGAGCCGTATCCGGTCATGCTCTTCATGATTGTCCTTTCGATCGCGCCTCGGCCGCGGCCCTGGCATCGTACAGGGCGCGTCCCAGCTTCCAGTTGTCGCCGGCGCCCATCGTCACGAAGAGGTCCCCCGGGCGCAGTTCGTCCGACAGGAACGGCAGCGCGTCGAGCGGGTCCTCGTAATAGCGGCGGCTCGGCCTTTCCGGCTCCGGCGTCGCCGCGAGGGTGCGCTCGTAGAGGAGCCGTCCCGTCGTCTCCGGGTCCGGGGCCTCGCGGGCCGACGGGTAGATGCGATGCAGCGCGAGGAGATCGGCGTCCGCGAATGACGAGGCGAACTCGTCGAGCAGGGCCTTCGTCCTCGAGCAGGTATGCGACATGAAATCGACGACGAGGCGCCGCTCCGGGTAGAATTCGCGCAGGCCGGCCAGGGTGGACCGTATGGCGGTCGGATGGTGGCCGTAGTCGTCCATGAACAGGACCCCGCCGGCCTCGCCGAGCACCTCGGACCTGCGCCGGGAGCCGGAGAACGACTCGAGGGCCTCGGACATCGCCCGCAGCTCGCCTCCGGTCAATCGCCTGCCCCCGTCCCTGTCCGCGACGATGGCGGCTATCAGCGCTATCGCGCCGGCCGCGTCGAGCGCGACGTGGCGGCCGGGCACCCGGAGCCGCCACTCGAGGCCGAAGCCTCGCAGCCTGAAGACCCCGCGCTCGCGCTCGACACGGTAGCCCTCCATGCCGAAGTCGCCGGGCGCCGTATAGCCGTACGGCACGCCGCGCAGGTCCGGCCTGGCGGCCTTGGCCAGGCTCCAGGCGTCCACGGCTCCGGGGTCGTCGGCGCAGTAGACGGCCGCGCCGCCCGGAGGCAGGGCGCTCAGGTACTCGACGAAGGCCGCGCGGATGGCCCCGTAATCGGGATAGTAGTCCTGATGGTCCGGCTCGACGCTCGTCAGCACGACGCGGCGCGGCTTGAAGGCCATGAAGCTCCTGCGGTACTCGCAGGTCTCGGCTATCAGCAGCTCGTTACCCATCGTTATGGTCGAGCGGCCGCCGAAGGCGCCGACCGCGCTGCCTACGAGCACCGCGGTCGGCAGCCCGGCGGCTCGGGCCATCACGCCGGCGAGCGCGGTCGTCGTCGTCTTGCCGTGCACGCCGCAGACGCCGCTCGAGTCGCGGCTCGCCGACAGCGAGCCGAGGGCCTCCGGGTAGCTCATCGTCGGGACGCCGGCGGCCTCGGCCTCGGCGAGCTCGGGGTTGGAGGCGGCTGAATAGGCCTTCGAGTAGATGACCAGGTCGACGCCGCCGCGCACGTTATCGGCGGAGAACGGCGATACGGGCACGCCTATGGCGGCGAGCACCTCGTCGGTATAGAACGTATCGTCGACGTCCGAGCCGGTGACGACGGCGCCGGCGCCTACGAGCAGCTCAGCCAGGGCGCAGACGCCCGTGCCCTTGGCGCCGACCAGGTGTATTCGGAATCCCGCCAGGTCGGCGGGCAAGGTTGCGGACATGGATCCATACTAGCTGAAAGCCGGTACCTGTGCAATCGCGGCTATTCGTGGACGGATAGCAGTATATCGGTCTTCCAGGTCTCGTCCGCGGCCAGCTCGACGCGCCAGAGCAATAGGGTCGCGACGCCTTGACCGGCCGGCGAGCCTACCATCGCGCACGATACGACCGCGGGCGTCGTCGTCGCCATCGCTATCGACTTGACCGTACCGACCGTCTTTATCGCCAGCTTGGCTATGGTCCCGAAGCTATGGCCCCGCGTCGACGAGAGGGACGACGGATCCACCGATACGACGTCCGAGCCCGACGCCTCGAGCCACTCGATCCTGTCGGTGCCGAGCGACGCGTTCAGCTCGACGCCCAGCCAGAAGCGGGCGTCGCTGTCGGAGCGGTTCTGCACGCCGTAGGCGACCCTGACGACCTTCTTGTTGAACGAGTAGCGCTTGGTGACGGCGATCGACCGCTTGGCGCCGTTCAAGCCGACGACGCCGTCCTTGGCGAAGCACAGGGTGGCGTGGTTGCCGTCGGTCAGGACCTCCTCGTACGGGTGGCTCGAGAACGGCCCTATGTCGCCGGCCCACGGCTCCAGGACGGCGTCCGGCCCCGGTTCGGCCGAATAGAGCCTATCGACGAAGCAGGCCTTCCTGGAGCGGTCCCCCTCGGGTTCCGGCGCGAACAGGTCGCAGAGGTTGCGCCTGGCCTTGAGCGCGTCCAGCTCGACGAGCACCGCCCCGCGCGGGTGCAGGTACGCGTTGAGGTCGTTGCCCTGGTAGATATATTCCTTGACGCCGTCGAAGTCTATGTCGGCCTTGACCACGCCGGGCACGAAGACGCCCTTCTGCCTGGTCGTCAGCTCGGCGTCGAGCAGGGACCTATAGGCCGCCTCGCGTATCGCCGGGTCGCCGATGCCGCCGGTCGGCGCCATCCAGTACGCGTCGCCGCACTGTCCCTTCCAGAGGTCCTCGACGGCGCTCTTCTTCCGCGACTTGTCGCCGCGGAGCTGCCCGATCAGCAGGTGGACGTAGTACATCCTCGAATAGAGCGCCGAGGACGCGGCGTAGCGGATGATGGAGCGCCTCAGGCTGCCGCAGGCGTGCTCGGCGCCTTCGCGGGCGCTCGCCTTCATGAAGCGCTCGGAGGCCGATCCGCCGAAGTACAGCTTGCGCGTCACGCGCCTGGACTTCAGGTAGCGCGACGGCGTGGTGGTCTCCGCCTCGAGGGAATTCTTGCGGAACCAGGCGAGGGTACGCTCCATGTACAGGTCGGGCGACTCGAGCCCCGACTCCTCCCAGAGCGAACGTATCCTCTCGCCGGCTACCATCAGCACGGTCAGCTGGCTCGGGCCGGCCGCCTCGGCCGCCTCGACAAGACCGAGCGGCCTATCGAAGCTGAGGCTGCAGTCCCTCACCGGCAGCACGGTGAGGCATCGGCCCTGGTCCTCGGTGACGACCGGGCTCGGGGCCGCGTCGTCGCGCCCCTCGGCATCCTTGAACTGACGGTCCAGCAGGAAGGTATAATCCATGCCCGACGACTGGAGGGTCGAGGCGAGCCAGGGCTCCCAGGCGTATTCGGGCAGCCAGCAGCCCCTGGGGCGCTTACCGAAGCTCTTGCGCAGGTAGGTGGTCATCAGCTCGATCTGGCCGAGCCTGTCGGAATTTGGTATCAGCGGCAGGATCGGCGCGTAGAAGCCGCCGCCTATCAGCTCGATCTGGCGCCTGGCGCTCATCTCCTCGAGGAGCATCAGGTACTCGGGATGCCTCGCCTCGAAACGCTTAAGCAGGCTGCCTGAATAGTATAGGGCGGCCTGGATCTCCGGGAAACGGTTCAGCGTCGACAGGAACGGCCTATAGCACGACTGGTAGGTCTTCTCGAACTCCGTCTCGTCGAGCCCTTCCGGGAGATGATTGTACGTCCCTAGTATGAGGTGCGTCTTAAGCATTCCGGAACATCCTTTATTATCATGAACGGTCATTATATCTCAGTTCGTGGCGGCGCGATAGACTGAAAGGCCCGGACCGGGCCCTATCAGATTGAAAGCCTCGAGAAAAAGCCGGCGTCGACCCCGGCGAAGGCGAGCGCCATCAGCGCCGCGCTCAGGAAGCGCAGGGGGGCGCCCCTGAAGGGCTCGGGCACGCGTTCGAGCTCGAGCCGCTCCATGATAGCCTCGAGGAAGCCCGTCGCCGCGACGTAGCCCAGCGCCGCCGCGGCTCCGCCTACTAGCAGGAGCCAGGTCGACGAGAACCGCGAGCCGATGGATAGGGCGACGGCGTAGAGCACCAGCGTCGTCGGGAAGAGGCCTTCGTCGTGGAGAGGCCGCGACGGCTTTCCGAGCGCGGTCCGCAAAGCCTTGAGCGCGGCGAACGCTCCGAACAGCAGGGCCGAGAACAGGATAGGCGCCAGCGATTCGAGGCCCCACGGCGATAGCAGGTACCTGAACGCCAGGCCGTGCGCCAACGAGGCCAGGGCCGCGGCGGCGAGGAAGGCGACGAGCGACGACGCCGAGAAGGCGCCGCCCTTCTTACCCGACGGAATCAGGCCCCACTGGACCATCACGTTGCCGCCTAGGGTTAAGTAGAAGACCAAGCCTATGACGCTCATGATTCCGATCCCCTCACGGCCTTGATGACGACCTTGAACGCCGCCGCGGCCAGGGCGATCAGTATGAACGCCCCGGCCGGCTGGGCGAAGATAGGCAGCAGCGAGCCGTGCTCCGCGCCGAAACGCGTCGAGACGGCGCCGGTAGCGAGGAATTGCCTGACCGCGCCGGTCACGGCGGTCAGGAACGCGTAGCCCACGCCCCATAGGAGGCTCTCTATGGCCCGTTCACGGTCCGATACCGTCTCGGGCATGACGCAGGCTCGCAGCACCGGGAGCGTGAATACCGACAGGAACACCCTGCCATAGGCGGCCTCGAATAGGAACGGGTCGAACAGGCGCAGCGCCGAGGCCGTCAGCGACGCGACGACCGCGGCGCCCGTCAGCGAGAACGCGAATACCGCGGGGCGACCGAGCCGGGCGGGCAGCAGCAGGGCCATGGCGCCGGCCGCGCTATAGGCCAGGAAGAAGGCTATGCCGAGCGCGACGCCGAGCGACAGGCTATTCGAGAACACCAGGAGCGGCGCCAGCCCGGCGATCGAGGCCAAGGGCCCGGCCGGAACGCGTCCGTCGTCAATCGTCATCTTCAGCCTCCGTCCTGCCCCGCTCGAGCGCGGCCAGCGTCTCGAGCGTATCGGTGACGAGCGCCTTGAGGCTCGCGTCGAGCGTCGAGGCGTCGGCCCGGGCGGCGCCCTTACCGGCGCCCGAGAACAGCGCGGCGAGCCGCTTCGAGTAGGCGTCGCCGGAATCGCCGAGCGGGCGCAGGTCCAGTATGGACCCGTCGCCGTCGACGCTGGCCGCGGCCCTGAATTCGCCGTCGGGATAGCGCGCTACCACCAGGTAGGCCGCGGGCTCCCCCCGCTTGTCCACCCGGCCGAGCACGCTCCCCTCTCGTAGGGTCGTCCAGTCGGCCTCACCGCGCGCGGACGGGACGAGCGCCTCGCTCGCCGCCTTGGCCAGCTGCCTGGCGGCCTGCCCGGAGGCGTAGGCCGAGGCGAAACCGGAGGCCGCGACGATCAGCGCCATCGCGGCCGCCAATATCCAGGTATCCCTGGTCTTGTCTGATACGTCCATGCTAGGCGACCCCCCCGCGCTTCAGCCGTAGCCCCGTCGCGGCCTTCTCGATGAACGGTACCGTCACGTTCATGACGAGCACGGCGTACGCGACGCCTTCGGTGAAGGCGCCCCAGCGCCTGAACACGAAGCTGAGCGCGCCTATCGAGGCGCCGTACAGGAGGCAGGCCCCCCGCCCTACCGGCGAGCTTACGGGATCGGCCGCCATATAGAAGGCCACGAGCAGGAGGCTGCCGCCGGACATGGCGAACATGGCGTCGCCGGCCAGGAAGCCCTCGCCCGGCAGGCCGGTGCCGAAGAGCCTGGCTAGGAGCCCGAAGACCGCGAGCATGGCTAAAGGTATCTCCAGCTTGATCAGCCTGAGGCTGACGAGGACGATGGACCCGAGGGCCACCGCCAGGAGCGCGCTCTCGCCGAGGGCGCCCGGCTTGAAGCCTATGATCAGGTCGATGTAGCCGTCGGGCAGCCTCGCCGACAGCCGCGAGAACAGAGAGTCGTTCAGGAAGCCGGTCACGGCGCCGTCGATGGCAGACAGCGGATAGGAGGCGCCGCGGAGAGCGTCCATCACCTTGATGTCCAGCCCGCCGGCCAGGCCCTTGGCGAAGGTCAGCGGGGTCGCCGCGGTGACGCCGTCGACGCCGGCTACGAAGCGCGGCAGCACGTACTCGCGCATATGGGCGGGCCAATTGGCGTAGGCGAACGCCACTCCGGCGAGCGCCGGATTCATCCAGTTAGCCCCGAGCCCGCCGAAGGCGGCCTTCACTATCAGTATGGCGAAGGCGGCCGAGGCTACGGGAACGTACCAGGGCGCGCCCGGGGGCATGGCCGCGGCTATGAGCAGGCCCGTCAGGACGGCGCTGCCGTCTCCCAGGGTCCAGCGCCTCGTCAGCGCCGAGGCCGCCGCCTCGGCGACCAGCGCGGCCGCGACGGCGGTCAGCCAGGTAACGACGGCGATCCGCCCGTAGAGCACCGACGACCACAGCGCCACCGGGACGAGCGTCGCCGAGCAGATCCACGCCGCCTTGGCGCTCGTCTTCCAGTCGTGGATGAACGGCGGATACGAGCGCAGCTCGAGCTTGGTGCAATTCATCGCCGTACCTCGTTCTGGCGGGCTTCGTCGAAATAGCGGACGAGCGGAATACGCGATCGGCAGGCGTAGGAGCACGAGCCGCACGAGGAGCAGCGGCCGAGCCCGGCCGCCAGGGCGTCGTCGGGCCGGCCCGAACGGAGCAGCTTGAGCAGGCGATACGGCGACAGCCCCTCCGGGCAGGCGTCGACGCAGTCGCCGCAGCGCACGCAGGGACGCTCGGGGGCGGACTTCGTCTCCTCCGGGGACAGGGCCAATACGGCTCGCGTGGTCCTGGTGACAGGCGCGTCTAAGTCGGCGGCCGCCCTTCCCCTGAACGGCCCGCCGATCACTATGGTCTCCGGATGCCCCGAGAAACCGCCGCATTCCTCTATCAGGTCGCCTATAGGCGCGCCTATCCTGGCCTTGAGTATCGCCGGCCGCTTGATCGAGCCGCCGCCTACGTAGACGTACTGCTCGATATGCGGCTTGTTCGATACGACGGCCTCGTGCAGCGCCACGAGCGTGCTCGGCTCGATGATGAACAGCGTCCCCGGATCGGCGATATCCATCGCCTCGGCTATCTGCCCGGGCAGGTCCTGCGGGAAGCGACGCCGGAAGGGCTGGATCGCTATGTCCAGCTCGCTGCGGGCGGCCAGCTCGCGGAGCGGCTCGAGCGTCGCGGGCTCGATGCGCTCGTCGACGGCGAACATGATGCGCGCCGGCAGGGCCATCCTGGCGGCGATGGCGCAGCCGTCGACCACGTCCTCGGCCCGGAGCGCCAGCAGCTCCTCCTCGGTCCGGCGGTACGGATCCATCTCGAGCGCGCTGACGACCATCACGAAGCCGGGCGCGTCCGACCGCTCCGATAGGATCTCGTAGAGCGGCTCGCCGCTCGACACCCTGACGATGCCCTTGTCCTGGACTATATGGGATATATCGGCCTTGTTGAGTGACTTCCAGAGGTAGCGCTCGGGGCGCTTGCCGAGCATGCTGAACGAGCCCTCGAGCGATACGAGTATGGCCTTCGAGTCGAAGCCGCCGGACGTCCTAGTCGTCTCGATGCGCCGCACTATGCCCGGGATGGGCGAATGCACGTTCGACGACGCCTTGCCCGCCGACCTGGCTAGGAGCTGCCCCTCGCGAACCTCCTGGCCGACCGACACCACGGGTATCGGCTCGACCGCGCATCGGTGCTCGCGGAGCTGGACGATCGCGTTCATCGGTAGGAAGGCGTTCTCTATGGGGCCAGTCTTGAACGGGGCGCGATGGTCGACTGGCACGCCGCCGCGCTTGAATCCGCGAGCTCTCATCTATGATCCTACTCGTTCGATACGGTCGGGCCGACCATCTCGTCTGGATGTCAGGCCCGCCCGGGCGAGCCGCGATGCCATTATATAGAACAACCGTACCTCCGTTGCAAGGCCGATTCAGCGTCCACGGGCCTTTTTATCCGAGGCCGGCTCGATCGACGACGGCCCTCGCTCGCGGAGGGCGGCGATAGACTCGGCGTAGGCCCCGTTAGACGGCGGCGGCGACGATCGGTCCTCGGCCGGCGAGCGTATCATCCGCCCGTCGCTCTCGGCGTAGCGGTAGGCGGGATCGTACCGGCTCCTTCCCCAGGCCGCGTCGCCGATGCGCCCGTAGGTAAGCGCCTCCTGGTACGCCAGGTGCTCGGCGAGCAGCGTCTCGGCGTCGGTCCCGTCATCAACGCCGCGCTGGTCCCTGGAAAGCGCGTAGGCGGGCCGGAGCGACGCGTCGCCCGAGCGATAGGTCCCGGTCGACGTGAACGGCTGCAGGACGGCCATGGCCAGCGCGGGCGCCAGCGCGGCCTTGGCCACCGCGCGCGACGCCCGCGTCGCCCGGGCCCCGGACAGCGCAACGAACCGAGGCGCCTCGTGTAGCCGTCTCGACGCCAGGGCCTTGACCAGCCTCGGATAGAGCATCGCCGATAAGGCCGACAGGGCCGCGGAGGCCGCCAGGTACGGCAGGCTCTGGCGTTCCGACGCGACGACGGCGGAGAGCGGGACGGCTATCGCGAGGCCGTACGGCCAGGTCGCGTCGAAGATAGCTCGCGAGCGGTCGCGGCCTCGGGCCGGCGCGCACGCGGCGGCGCGCTGAGCCGCCGCGAAGGCCGCGGCCAGCGCTACGAACAGCGTGGAGGCTCCCAAGGCGCCGGGCGCGAGGAGCGGCGAGAACGCCAGCGCGGCGACGAGCCTGGCGGGCCATCCGCGACGCGGCCTCATGACGAGGAGCCACAGGGCGAACGCCGCGGCGGGGATCCAGAGGATCGGGGACGAACGCGCCCCGGAGCGGGCGTCCCAGGCCCATGCGGCGCCGAGCGACGATAGGGACCGGGCCGCGGCCTCGTCCCGTTCCGGCGTCGGCCCGGGCAGGTAGATGACCGTCCAGGCCGAACCGTCGGGGCCGATCGCCTTAAACCGCGAGGCCAGCTCGTCGAGGAAGGGCGTACGGCGCGGATCGGAGTCGCGTGAACGGCGAAGGGCGCCGTCGAGCGGGACGTCGGCGACGCGGGAGAAGTCGCTGAACGGTACCGTGACCCTCGAGGCGGCCAGCGCGTCGTCGATGCCATGCGCGGAGAGGGCGGCTAACGCGCTCCGCTCGTCCGCCTCGGGCGCTATGGCCACGGCGCGCATCGAGGCGCTCGAAGCCAGTCGCGACGAGGAGCCCCCGCGGCCGCCGCCGGAGCAGGCGAGCGAGCCCAGGCAAGGCGCGCAGATCAGCAGGGAGGCGGCTATGGATGCGGCTAGACGCGCGTACCGGCTCACGCGCTACAGGGTGTTGACGGCCAGGGCTATGAAGAAGCCCATCAGGCTTCCGGCGACGACCTGCGGGAAGGTATGCCCGTTGATCTCCTTGACCGGCTTGAACGGTATATGGAAACGCTTCGAGAGCCTGGAGCCGAGCGAGTTGAGGGTCTTGGCCTGCACGCCCGCCGCGCGCCTGACGCCCATCGCGTCCCGTATCACCACCAGGGCGAAGAAGAACGACAGCGCGAAGACGTCCGAGCCTATGCCGCTGGAGAACGCTATCGAGGTCGATATGGCTATGACCAGCGCGCTGTGGCTCGAGGGCATGCCGCCGGTCTTCCATAGGAGCGTGGAGAATATTTCATGGATACCGGCCTTGCGGTTCGTGAAGACCACGACGAGGGCCTTGGCGAACTGCGCCATGAAGAGGCTCAACGCCGCCGACAGGAACACGCTATTCCTGAGTAAGGCGCTAACGAACAGTACCCGCTGGTGTTCCATCGCGAGAATTTCAAGTATAATCGCTCCTCTTGTCAAGCCTATTCGAGCCGTTTCACGGGAGTCGCTGAGAACAACCATGGCGTACAGCACCAAGCGCTTTATAATCGGCCCGGACGATTCGGGCAGGCGCGCCGACCGCGTCGTGCGCTCGCTCCTGTCGGCGATGCCGCTCTCGGCCGTATACCGCCTGTTCCGCGACGGCGCCGTCCGGGCCGGAGGCCGCCGCATCGACGGCTCGTCCAGGCTCGAGGCGGGAGCCGCCCTCGATATCCGCCTACCCGATACCGTAGGGGCGCCGGAAACGAGCGCGGCGCGGGAAGCGGCCTCCGCCGATCCGCGGCTCGCCGACGGGCGGGCCAGGCGCTTCTCGGAGATCATACTGCTCGAGACGCCGGACCTCGTCGTCGTCAATAAGCCGCGGGGACGATTGACCCACGGACCGGACGGAGTCGACGAGGACGCCAAGGCCTATTTCGCGGACCGCATGGCCCGGTCCCTCGCCTTCGCGCCGGGCCCGCTCCACAGGCTCGACCGCAACACCTCCGGAGCCTTGGTCGTATCGGCCAGCCAGGCCGGCGCCGTGGCCTTCAGCGAGGCGCTCCGGGCCGGCCTGGTCGGCAAGCTATACCTCGCCTTGCTCGGCGGCGAGCTAGCTGGCGCGGAGCGTTGGATCGACCGCCTGAGCCGCGACGGCCTCAAGAGCCGCGTCGGCGACGACGGCGCCGCCGCCGAGGCCGAGGCGATACCCGTCGCGGCGCGCGGAGGCATGACGCTCGCGGTCATACGATTAGGCACCGGGCGCACGCACCAGATACGCGCCCAGGCCGCCTCCCGCGGCCTCGCCCTGGCCGGCGACGCGAAGTACGGCGGCATGCCGCTGCCGGGCGGCTATATCCTGCACTGCGCGATGCTCGACCTGCCGGCCCTGCCCGGCGGCGTCGGGCCGTTACGCGTCGAGGCGCCGCTGCCGCCCCGGGCCGCCGACGCGCTGCGCTCCATCCTCGGGCCGTCCTGCGTCGAGGCGGCCTCGGCCGCCCTGAGCGAGGCCTTGGCTCGCGCGCCGCGAGCGAGCTACGACCAAACGAGCTAAATTCGTCGATTCGCTTGATTAACGACGGCTACGGCGGTACCCTAAACCATCATAGGAGGTTCCATGCCTGAAAGGAACGTTACGCCGATACGCGGCCTGAAGGTCGGCACGGTAGTGCTGATCGTCATAGCGGTCGCCGTTATCGCGCTCTTCTCCACGAGCTTCTTCGTCGTCGACCAGACCGAGCAAGCCGTCGTACTGACCCTAGGTAAATTCAGCGGCATAGCCGAGCCGGGGCTCCACTTCAAGTGGCCGTTCGGACTGCAGCGCAACTATAACATCAAGACCAAGGTGGTCCAGACCGAGCAGTTCGGCTTCAGGACCGCCCAGGCCGGCATCCAGACCAGGTACGAGGACCGCACCTACCCCGAGGAATCCACGATGCTGACCGGCGATCTCAACATCGTCGACGTCGAGTGGATCATCCAGTACCGCATCACCGATCCCAAGGCATGGCTGTTCAACCTCCAGGATAAGCAGAAGACCATACGGGACATCAGCCAGTCGGTCATCAACATGCTCGTAGGCGACATGACGATCCTCGACGTGATGGGCTCGCAGCGCGTGGCGATCGAGCAGGCCGGCCAGCAGCTGATGAACGAGACGCTCAAGGGCTACGGCCTCGGAATCGAGATAATTACCGTCAAGCTGCAGAACATCGTGCCGCCGGTCGGCGTGCAGGCCGCGTTCGAGGACGTCAACAAGGCCATCCAGGACATGAACCGGCTGATCAGCGAAGGCAAGGAAGCCTATAACAAGGAGATCCCGAAGGCCCGCGGCGAGGCGGACCGTATCGTCCAGATCGCCCAGGGCTACGCCGCCGAGCGCGTCAACAAGGCCAACGGCGACGTCGCGCGCTTCAGCGCCGTCTACGAGGAGTACCGCAAGGCGCCCGACGTGACGAAGGATCGCCTGTACTACGAGATGATCGAGGCGGTGTTCGCCGACGAGCAGAACGTCGAGCTGATCGACAGCGAGCTCAGCAACTTCATACCGATTAAGAACTTCGGTACCCAGGCCGGAGGCGACCGATGAAAAAGCTCATTACCGTACTCGTCGTGGCCGTCGTCCTGCTCGGCCTGCTCGTCCTGATGGGCCCCTTCTATATCCAGCAGGAAGGCTACCAGTCGGTCATCGTCCGCTTCGGCCAGATCACCAGGGTCGAGACCGACGCCGGCCTCAAGCTCAAGACCCCGTTCGTGGACAACGTCGTTACCTACCCCAAGAAGATCCTGATGTGGGACGGCGAGGCCCAGCGCATCCCGACCAAGGAGAACCAGTTCATCTGGGTGGACGCCACCGCGCGCTGGCGCATCTCCGACCCGGCCAAGTTCTACGAGTCGATATCGTCGCTCGATAGCGCCTTCGGCAAGCTCGACGACGTGATCGACAGCGCCGTCCGCACGGTCATCTCGTCCAACTTCCTGCGCGAGGCCGTCCGCAACAGCAACGACATCATGAACTCCACCTCGAGCGAGACCTTCGAGACCGGCGACGCCGAGGGCTCCGACTCGCTCAGGCAGCTGACCCAGACCGACGCCTCCTATGACTCCATCGAGAAGGGCCGCCGCGCGCTGTCCACGGACATGCTCGCGATGGCCCAGCAGCTGACGCCCGAGTACGGCATCGAGATCATCGACGTGATCCCGCGCCAGATCCGCTACTCCGACGAGCTGACCGAGAGCGTCTACAACAGGATGATCAAGGAACGCAACCAGATCGCCCAGGCCTTCCGTTCCTTCGGCGAGGGCAAGAAGTCCGAGTGGATGGGCAAGCTCGAGAACGAGCAGCGCTCGATCCTGTCGAAGGCCTACGAGGAGGCGGAGATCATCAAGGGCAGCGCCGACGCTCGCGCGACCAAGATCTACGCCGACGCGTACGGCCGCGACCGGGGCTTCTTCGACTTCTGGCGCTCGATCGAGTCCTATAGGACCACGATGCCAAAGTTCACCAAGACCCTGTCCACCGACATGAGCTACTTCGACTACCTCTACGGGCCCAGGGGCCGCTAGCCCCCCGCTCCCGCGACCGAGGCCCGTCCATGGCGACATGGACGGGCCTCTTCATTTAACCCTACGACGCTGACGGACGGCGGGCGCATGTACGGGAGCGCCGGAAGGTTGTGCTAATCGGCGATCTCCCCTTATACTGCGATATCGGCGCATTGACGCATCCGCAGCCCGCGGCCCCGCGAGGGGCTCGCTACCCGAGGTCGCCCATGAGGACGGTACTAGCAGACGATCACCTGATGGTCAGGGAAGGCCTGAAACGCGTGCTGTCCAAGCTCGAGGGCATCGAGATCGTCGCCGAGTGCGCCGACGGCGCCGAGGCCGTGGAGAAGGCGCGGGAAACCGCCTGCGAGCTGCTCATCGTCGACATCGGCATGCCCCGCATGTCCGGCCTCGAGGCGCTACGTGCGGTTAAGGCCTGGGACCCGGCTCCGAGGGTCGTGATGCTGTCCATGTTCTCCGATCCGGGCAACGTCGGGCGCGCGGTGGCCGACGGGGCCGACGGCTACCTTTTGAAGGACGACGACGAGAGCACCGTGCTATCGGTCGTCAGGAACGTGATGGCCGGCGTCGCGAACTTCTCCCCTCGGGTACAATCCATCCTCGCGTCCCGGCTGAGCGGGGCGGACCGTTCGCCCGAGGATCTGCTGACGCCCCGCGAGATGGAACTGTTCCGGTGCATCGTCAGGGGGTACCAGAACAAGCGCATAGCCTCCGAGCTGGGCATAGCCCCCCGGACGGTCGACTTCCACAAGCGCAACCTACGTGACGCCCTGGGCGTCGAGTCGGTGGCCGACCTAGTACGACTAGCCCAGCGCTACGGCATAGCCTAGGGCTTCCGCCCGGACGTTAGGGGAAGCGAAGGCATGGAGGTCACCAAAGATAGGGCCGGCGCCGTCCGGAAGGCGTCGCGGAAGGACGTGGCGCGGATAGCGGCGATCCTGGCCGCGTTCTCCGCCGTCGTCGCCGCGCTGGTAGCCGGGACGGCCGAGGGGAACGACGCCCTCCTGGCCCGGGAGGGCGTACTCGACGTCCGAGGCGGCATAGCCGCGGCCGACGGCTACCTGCCCGTCGAGGGCGGCTGGGAATTCTACTGGATGGAGTTCGTCCCCCCGGGCGGCGGAGGCCCCGCGCCCGACTTCTACTCCCCCGGGCAGGAATGGAACCGCTTCTCGATCGACGGGAGCGGCGAGCGCCTCCCCGGCCAGGGCTACGCGACGTACCGCATGACGATCATGCACGCCCCGGGCCAGGACCTCGCGCTCCTGGTCCAGCGCGTCTACTCCAGCTACCGCGTCTACGTCGACGGCCGCCTCGCGGCGACGGCCGGCGCGCCGGGCCGTACCCGCGACGCGACCGACCCGTGCTTCGCCACCCGGGTCGTCCCCCTAGACACCGACGGGAGGGACAGTACCGAGGTAGTGATCCACGTAGCCAACTACGAGCAGTACAAGGGCGGCCTCTGCGGCTACGAGCCCGTGTACATCGGGCGCTCCGACGCGATCCGCGGCCTGCGCCAGCGCAAGGAGGCCGCGCTCGTCTTCCTCCTCGGCTTCCTCCTCATGGGACTCGTGCTGAACGTGATGCTATTCCTGTTCTCGCGGCCCTACGAGCGGTCGTACCTCTACCTCGCCATACTCTGCCTCGTCGTGGTCGTCGTCATCTGGATCGACGTCAAGGCCTTCGCGGTCACCATCCGCTACCGCCTCCCCTGGGCGACGCGGGAGGAGATCAACTACGCGGTGCAGTACATCGGCACGCTCGTCTACATCCTGTTCCTCCGCAAGATGTTCCGGAAGGACTTCCCCACGGCGCTGATGCGCGCCTGCGCCGTCGTCTTCTCCGCCATAGCCGTCCTGACGATGACCCTGCCCGCGCCGGCCAGCATGGGCATGTACAACGTCTACCTCGGCTTCGCGTGCGCGTTCTTCGCCTACTGCCTCTATATCCTGGTACGCTCGACCCTGTTCGGCGAGCCCGACCAGCGCTTCTTCGGACTGGCCTACATCCTGCTCTGCATGGCGGTCATCGTCCAGAGCGCCCTCTACCAGCGGCAGGCCTACCTCTTCGACACGATCCCGATGCTCCACCTGCTGGTGTCGGCTATCTTCCTGCTCAATACAGCCTACCTGGCCCTCGATTATCGGAACGCCCTGAAGAAGGCCGGTGAGCTGTCGCGAGGCCTCGAGCTCAAGGTGGCCGAACGGACCCGCGAGCTCGAGCAGAGCGCCCGCATCATCGAGACGGTCAACGACGAGCAGAAGGAGCTGCTGCGCCTCCTGTGCCACGACCTCGCGGGGCCGTTCGTCTCCATGCGGTACCTGCTGGACATCTTCCGCGACATGCCCCCGGGCTTCGACGAGCGGCGCGGCCTCTACCTGGACGAGATCGGCGGCGCCCTGCGGAGCAGCATGTCGCTGATCGAGGACGTCCGCGACTCCGCGGCCGATGACGGGCTGAGGCCCCAGCCGCGGCTCGTGGACCTGGCCGAGTGCCTGAGGCTCGCCGAGTCGATCAGCAGGGGCGTCCGCGACAAGAAGCGTATACGGCTATCGATAGAGGCGGACGAGGGCCTCGCCGCGTATACGGAGCCGTCCCTGTTCGTTCACTCGGTCCTGCTCAACCTGATCCGCAACGCGGTGAAATTCTCGCCGCCCGGGTCGACCGTACGCGTGACGGCCCGGGGCTCGGGCGGCCGGGTCGTAGTCGCCGTTATGGACGAGGGCGTCGGCATGCCGCCGGAGATGCTGGCCAAGGTCCTGGAGCGGCCTTCCGAATGCCGCCGGAACGGTACCGAGGGGGAGAGCGGCTCCGGTTTCGGCCTGCGCCTAGCCAGGAAGTACACTGAGCTCTTCGGCGGCTCCCTGAGGCTGGAGTCCGTAGAGGGGCGCGGTACTACCGTCGTCCTGGAACTCTCGGGCAGCGAGCCGTAGGGAAAAGCGGCTAGTTCGACGGCCTCGAGCTTGATGAAGCCCCCGATCCCGCCTCCATCGGCGCTGACGCCTCCGGATGAGGCGCTTATGTCCGCGCCTAACGAGCCGGACTCCCGGATCGTCAAGCGCGGATCATGATCGCGCCACAAGGATCATGCTCTACATCATTTCTTCTATGCCCGCAGGACTACGATTCCGGGTATTCCGTTACGGCTAAGCCGTGCTGTGGCACGGCACGCCTCCACTCCAACCCGGCCTCGAAGCCCTACAATTTTCTGCAGAACTCAGGGGCGGACAACCCGGAACCCGTTATTGTAGGACTGGACGTACGGATTGTCGTGGTTCCGGAAAGCAACGGTGCAGCCAGACGCATAGTTGCCCCAACAGCCACCGCGCCGAACGCGTCTCGTGCCCGAAGCGGCTCCCCGGTAGTCTGTCTGAGCACTGGCCGGGTAGCTGGCAGCATACCAGTCCCAGCACAATTCCCAGACGTTCCCGCTCATGTCGTACAGCCCCAGCTCGTTGGCAGTCTTCCCGCCCACCGTATGGGTGGTGCTTGAATTCGTCCCATACCAGGCTACATCGTCAATCGTGTCCGACCCGGCATAGGTATAGCTGTTACTGATATTCCCTCCCCGGGCTGCAAACTGCCACTCCGCCTCCGTCGGCAAGCGGTAGCCATTGGCACTCCAGTCCGCTATGGCGGCATTCCAGGTTGTACTGGTCGTCGTGGGTACGGTTCCCCAATCATCGGGATCAGTACTGCTACTAATCGTATACACCGGCGTAAGGCCTTCCTTGATGCTCAGGGCATTGCAGAACACCAGGGCGTGGTACCAAGTAACGTACTGTACGGGGCCATTTGTGACGCTGGTAAAATACGTACTGGGATTGGCCAACCCGGTTACCGCCACAAACTGCTCCATGGTGATCTCGTACTGGCTCATGCGGAAACTACTCACCGTCATGTCTGCCGTGTCGTTGTTAAAGGTGCCGCCCTGTACCGCTTTCAGGGTTCCAATGTTGGTCGATGTTGCATCGCTTACGGCGTCGGTGTTGGCCGTTGTATTGGTAAATACCGCGGCGACCACGCCGGAATCGGCGCTATTGGTTGCCGTGGCGTCCGTAACGGTAAAGGTGTTCGCGGCTACGCCAGTCAGGGTATAG
>QKAK01000220.1 GCA_003247225.1 Spirochaetota bacterium
TAGCGCGCGGCGACCGCGACGGCCTCCAGCTCAACGCCTCGCCGCGAGTCGCCGCGTTCAAGCGGTCGTAGCCCGCTACTCCTTCAGCCCGACGCCCGATTCGATCAGCCGGATGGAGCCGACCCGGTTAGTCAGGCCGTAGCGGCGATAGCGCAGCTCGCCGAGCATGGCCCGCCGCTCCGTCTCCGCTCCCGAGCCGTCCGGGTCGCCGGGCACCACGATCAGGAAGCGCAGCGCGCCCGGTTCCCGCTCGCCGAAGTCATACAGCTCGTAGCTTCCGCGCGCGAGGATCCCGATGCCGAGCTCCGACGAGAATTCCGGCGCGACGATACCCTTGACGAGCTCCTCGTCGCCCGAGGCGACGGCCCTGAAGTACCTGACCACCAGCGACTCCTTGGCGCCGTCGCTGCGCGAGTACAGGCCGACGCCGACTATGACGGCGGCCGCGACGGCCAGGACGGCCGCCGCGGAAAGGATGATGACGAGCCTCGGCTTGGCCATCGGTCTCCCCTACTTCTTTATAACGCCCATCTCGGCGCCGACCTTGGCGAAGGCCGCCACCGCGGCGTCGATCTGCTCGACGGAGTGGGCCGCGGATACCTGGACGCGGATCCTGGCCTTGCCCCTGGGCACGACCGGGTGAAGCCTATCACGTAGATGCCCTCGTCGAGCAGGCGGTCGGCCATCTCGTGGGCCAGGCGCTCGTCGTAGAGCATGACCGGGCAGATCGGGTGCACGCCGGGCCGCACGTCGAGCCCGGCCTTGGCCAGGCCGTCCCTGAAGCGCTCGGTGTTCGACTCCAGCCGGTCGCGCAGCTCGGTCGACCTCGTCAGCAGCTCGAGCGCCTTGAGGGTGCCGCCGACGATGGCCGGGGCGAGCGTGTTGGAGAACAGGTAGGGCCGCGCCTTCTGCCTGAGGTACTCGACTATCTCGGCCCTACCGGCGACGCAGCCGCCGGAGGCGCCGCCGAGGGCCTTGCCGAAGGTCGTCGTGACGATGTCGACGCGGTCCATCACGCCGCGGTACTCGTGCGTGCCGCGGCCGCGCTTGCCGATGAAGCCGGTCGCGTGGCTGTCGTCGACCATCACGAGGGCGTCGTAGCGCTCCGCCAGGTCGCAGACGCGCTCGAGGTCGGCGATGTCGCCGTCCATCGAGAACACGCCGTCGGTAGCGACCAACCGCAGGCGCTTCCCGGCGGCGGCCTTGAGCTTGGCCTCGAGGTCGTCGAAGTCGTTGTGCTGGTAGATCAGGCGCTCGGCCTTGGACAGGCGCACGCCGTCTATGATCGAGGCGTGGTTGAGGCTATCGGCGATTATGGCGCAGTCGGCGTCGAGGAGCGGCTCGAACACGGCGCCGTTCGCGTCGAAGCACGACGAGAACAGGATGGCGTCCTCGGTGCCCAGGAATTCGGAGCAGGCGCGCTCGAGCCGCTTATGCGGGTCCTGGGTGCCGCAGATGAAGCGTACGCTCGACAGCCCGTAGCCCCACTCGTCCATCGCGCGCTTGGCCGCCTCGCGGATCTCGGCGTTGTTGGCCAGGCCGAGGTAGTTGTTAGCGCAGAAGTTGACGAGGCTCTTGCCGCCCTTGACCGAGACCAGCGCGCCCTGGGGCGTCGTGATGACGCGTTCGTCCTTGTAGAGCCCCTCGTCCCTGATGGCCGCGAGCTTGGCCCGCAGCTCGTCCTTCATCGCTCCGTACATAGATGCTCTCCTTTTAGCTCGATCGAACAGCGAGCGGAATCATAGTAAGCGCGGACATACTAGTGCCGGACGGCCGCTCGATGCAACGCCCGGGCGCCCCGCTACAGGAGGCTCGAGGCCAGCTCGGCGAGCTGGCTGCGCTCGCTCTTCTGCAGCGTCACGTGGCCGTAGATCGGCTGCCCCTTGAACGCGTCGACCAGGTACGAGAGCCCGTTCGAGTTGGCGTCGAGGTACATGTTGTCGATCTGGTACGGGTCGCCGGTCAGCACGACCTTGGAGCCCTCGCCCGCCCTGGAGACGATGGTCTTGATCTCGTGGGGCGTCAGGTTCTGGGCCTCGTCGATCACGATGTACTCGTTCGGCAGCGACCGGCCGCGGATGTACGACAGCGCCTCGATCTCGATCTGCTTGTCCTTGACCATCTGGTCGACGGTCTTGACCTTATCCCGCTTATGCACGCCGAGTATGTACTCGAGGTTGTCGAACAAGGGCTGCATCCAATTGGACATCTTGGCCTGCTTCTCGCCGGGCAGGTAGCCTATGTCCTTGCCGACAGGCACGACCGGCCGGGTCACGAGCATCTTGGCGTAGGTCTTGTCGTCGAACACCTTGCGGAGGCCGGCGGCGATCGCGAGCAGCGTCTTGCCGGTGCCCGCCTTGCCGACGATGGTGACGAGGCTGAGGCTGTCGTCGAGCAGCAGCTCGAGGGCCACCCGCTGCCTGGCATTGAGCGGCGAGACGCCGGAGACCGAGCCGAGCTCGCCCTGCAGCGCCTCCACGGAGCCGTCGTCCGGCCTGTAGCGGGCCAGGCGCTCGGCCGAGCCGCCGCGCTCGCGGAGCAGCACGAACTCGTTGGGCCGCTGCGCCTCCTTCCAGGGCAGCGAGCCGGTGGCGTCGAGCGCGGCTATCGCGTCCGGCGCCACGTCGACCTCGACTACGCCCTGGTACAGCGTGGCGATGTCGACCTTCTCCTTCTCGTAGTCGACCGCCTTGATGCCGAGGGCCGTCGCCTTGACCCTGGCGTTGATGTCCTTGGACACGAAGAACACCTGGCGCCCCGACTCCTTGATCGCGGCGGCGCAGAGGATGATGCGATTGTCGTTCTTGGCCGTGTCGAAGCCCTTCGGGGCCGTCTCCGACTGGGCGAGCGATACGCGCAGGATTGAGCCGTTCTCGAGCTTGACGCCGTCGTGGAGGTCGCCGCGCTTCGAGACGCCGTCGAGGAAGCGTATCGCGTCCCGCGCCGTCTTGCCGCGCTGGTCCGAATAGGTCTTCAGGTGGTCGAGC
>QKAK01000094.1 GCA_003247225.1 Spirochaetota bacterium
GCTACGTCAGATATCTTCCAGGGCGGCCTTGACGTCGCGCCTGAGCTTGTCGAGGGCCTTGGCCGGCTCGACGCCGGAGAGCATCACCGACTCGAAGGCTTCCTTGAGCAGCGACTCGATCTTGGAGCTGGCCGCGCCGTAGTAGACGATGTGGCCGGCGGCCATGTCCTTGGCGAAGACGTCGGAATACGGCGTATCCTTGAAGGTTTTAGACTCGAACAGGGCCTTGGTCGGCTGTACTATCGCGACCTTGTCGAGATACTCCTCGCCGTGCTGCAGCATGTAGCCGAGCAGGGCCCAGGCCGCCTGCTGCTCCAGCTTGGACGACTGCGCGTTGACCATGTAATAGTGGCCGTAGTAGTTGTTCGGCACCTTGCGCACCGCGTCCTTCCACTGCGGGAACGGCACGACCATCCACTCGCCGGAGTCATAGAACTCGGGGTTGGCGCCCTTCATGCGGGCTTCCTGGTACAGGCCGGACAGCGACATCGCGATCTCGTTCTTGTCGTTATCGAAGACCTTGCGGGCCGCGGTATAGGTCGGCGAGCCGAGGTTCTTGCCGTTGGGGCCGAAGTCCTTGAAGTAGCTCAGCACCTTGAGCCAGGCCGCGTCGTTCGTGATCACGGACTTGCCGTCCTTGGACACGAGCTCGCCGCCGAGCTGCTCGACCATCGGCACGACCGAGGTCAGGTAGTACGGATAGCGGAAGTCGAAGCCGCGGCGGGTGATGATCTGGCCGTCGCGCCTGACGATCTTCTCGGATACGGACATTACCTCTTCCCAGGTCTTGGGATAGTCCTTCATCGGGTCGAGGCCGGCGTCGCGGAAGATCTTCTTGTTCAGGTACATGGCCCAGTTGGTCAGCTCGAGGGGCATGCCGTATACCTTGCCGTCCTCGATCACCGGGTCGAGCATGCCGGCCATGTACTTGGCCTGCATGTCCTTGGCGCTCTTGAAGCCGGCCAGCTTATAGTCCACCGGCGCCACGCGGCCGTTGGCTATGAACTGGTACTGGTCGAAGATCTCCAGGTTGAAGATGTCCGGGCCGGCGTTGGCCGCGAAGCCGGCGACGACGATGTCCTTGATCTTGCCGGACGGATAGGTCACGTACTTGACGGTAACGCCCGGGTTGGCCTTGGTGAACTCGTCTATCAGGCGCTTCTCGAGCGCCGTCCTGGCGGAGTCCTCGTGGGTCCAGATGACGATCTCGACCGTCTTGCCCTTCAGGGCCGAGACGGTCGGGGCCTGCGCGAAGGCCGGCGCTACGAGCGCGGCGGCGAGCAGTATCGCTACGAAACGTTTCATGGCTTCCTCCTCTACGGAACTATAGGGGCAAGGATCCATCCGTCCGGGCGTACCCGCAATGCCTGAATCCCGGCATTTTGTTTGGAAAGGCGGCGTAGCGCCGCGGAATCGGGCTAGCCAGAGCCGGACCGCGCTGGTATATCTTTTCTATGCTCAAGTTCTTCCTAAAGAAAAGCTTCTTCGACGGATGGGACAACATGTTCTCCCTGGCCGCGTTCAACGGGGCGCTCCTCGCCCTGGCCGCCGTCGGCCTCTGGCTGCCGTCGCTGACGGGTTCCGTCGCGCTGCGGCTGGCGGGCCTGGCCTTCGCGATCATGGCCGCGTCGGTATGGGCCTGCGCGTGCGCCTTCGCGCTCTACAGGGTGGCCGACGGCCGGACTATCGCCCTCGCCGACGTCCGCGAGGCCGTCCGCGACGGGCTGGTACCCGGCCTGCAGTACGGCGCGATGGTGACGCTGGCGGTTGCGGCGGCCTCGGCCGCGCTGCCGTTCTACGCCGGCATCGGCGGCACGCTCGGCGTCTTCGCTACCGGGCTGTCGTTCTGGCTGTTCGCGGCGCTATGGCTGACCCTGCAGTACTTCCCCGCGGTCAAGGCGGCCGAGGGCAAGCCCTTCGTCGAGACGATGCGGCTGTCGTTCATAGCCTTCATCGACGCGCCGGGCTTCGCGGCGGTCTTGGCCCTCGACGGGCTCGTCTGCGTCGTCCTGTCGCCCGTCGTCGCCTTCCTGCTGCCAGGCTTCTCCGGCGCGGTGCTAGCCGCCTGCGAGGCGTACCGGCTAAGGCGCCTCAAGCTGCGCTGGCTGTCGGAGGCCGGAGCCGAGCCCGGCCGCGCGCCCTGGGCCGAGCTGCTCGCGGACGAGGTCGAGGCCTTCGGGCGCCGCGGCCTCAAGGACCTCCTGTTCCCTTGGAAGCGCTGAGGCTTCTTGTCCCGAGCTTCTCGTCCCGAGGGGACCAGCTCCTAGCGCCTGCGCCGCATCCTCGCCTCGATGCGCTCGCGTATCCAGTCGGGGAAGGCCTCGAGGTGCGGGCGCAGCTCCCTGGCCAGGGCCGGGAACGCGCTGATCGGCTTCAGCAGGCGCCGGAGCTCGGCGGGTATGCGCCCGCGCGCCCCGGTATCGAACGACGGCAGGAAAGACCTGCCCTGGGCGACCAGCGACCGGATCTCGGCGAGGGCCGACTTGTAGTCGAACACGGACTGCACCGAGCGCCAGGTATCGATCGCCAGCCAGCACGATAGGAACCCGGCGGCGTAGTGCTCGATGAACGGGCCCGGCGCGGCTATCCACGAGAAGACGAACGGATTGATGCCGTAGACGAGGACCGGCGCCAGCGCGGCCCAATACAGGGAGAATTCGAGGCAGACCCGCCCCCGTATATTGAATCGCTTGTCCCGGTAGTCCCAGAGCGCCATGCCGAACAGCCGCTCTAGCAGCCACGCGGTGACGTACTCGAGCAGGGTCGGAGCCAGCAGCATCGCGGCCCAGGCGGCGACCGGGGACAGCCGCATCGCCGCCCGGCCTATCAGCGTGATGGCCAGGGCGCCGAAGCCGTAGATCGGCACGAACGGCCCGGTCAGGAAGCCGGCGTTGACGAAGCGCCGCTCGTTCAGGGACCGGTAGACGGTCTCGATAACCCAGCCCAGGAACGACATGCCCGCGAAGTAGATGAAGTGGCTCAACAGGCCATTCGGTATGGATAGGATCATCCGAGCAAAATACTGAACGCCGACGGCTCGGGTCAAACGCGTTTCATATATCGATACCAATAGTTCTATATAAGCCTATTGACATATAGCCAAGCCCTCATCATTATACCTTAGTATTTCGATAGTCTTTCTGACAGAAGGAGATCCGACATGAAGAGAGCAGTTATCGGCGCCGTCATGTTCCTGGCCGCCGCCGCCGCGTTCGGCCAGACCGCGACGAAGTACTACGTGGCGCACCAGGGCGGCTACATCGGCGAGGCCACGGTGACGATCAAGGGCACGAAGGTCGCCGACGCGTCCTACGCCGAGTGGCAGGGCCCGGGCGGCTGGGCCGAGTTCAACTCGCCCGACGGCAAGTCGGTCGTCGACGGCGCGATCGTGCGCGTGCCCGACCCCCTCGCCAACGCCGGCCATCCCGACCCGGCCATCAGCGGCTACATGTTCTATATCTATAACGTACAGGGCGGCATCGGCGTCTGGTCCCAGTACACCCCCGGCAAGACCGGCTTCGCCCGCCCCTCGCGCCAGTACGAGCGCGACTTCGAGGGACTGATGGGCAACCCGATCAGGGCCGCCGCCTACGCGAAGGCCGCCAGGGAGGACACCCTCGTCAACGTGACGATAGACGGCCTCGTCGTGACGGTCGGCAAGCCCGCCTCGCAGACGGTCCACTACGGCCACATGAACAAGGCCGACCCGCGCTCCACCTATATGTCCCTGAACGCGAGCAGCATCGGTTACCGCTATAACTACAAGGCGACGATCGACTTCTTCAAGAAGAACCCGACCGCCGACTATAGCTCCGCCGTCGTCAAGCCGATGAAGCTCAGCGTCGTCGAGGACAGGAGCGTCGACGCCAACGCCGCCGCCTCCGAGTACACCGCCGCGAGCGACGGCGTCTACGTCGTGGCCGACGCGGTCTCCGGCGCCACCTACTCCGACTTCCAGCACTACGCCCTCGAGCTCCAGGCCGCCTACAAGATGGCCCTGGCCGAGCGCGCGGTCAAGTTCAAGAAGTAAGCTCTACCGAGCATGCGACGCGGCCGCCCGGTCCTCCCCGGGCGGCCGTTATTTTTATCGCGCCGACGCGGGCGCGTACGGGCTTTCGGCGTTCAGGCCACGGCCTCGGTACGCTGGAGGGCCTTGACCATCAGCCTGACGAGCTCCTCGCAGTCGTCCTCGGTCGTATGGTAGCCGCCGCCGGAGGTATCCTGCCTGACCACCACGGTGCCGTACTCGTCGTCGCCGCCCGGCTCCACCTCGTAGCCGCGGGCCCTCAGCCCGCGGAGCTGCGAGTACGCCGGCCCGGAGCGGCCCCTGGTCAGCGCGACGGCGTACATGTACGGCACGTTGCCGTTCGGCCCCTTGTTGACGGCGGCCTGGAACTGCACGCCGACCAGGTCGTCGGGCTTGCGCCTCGGCTCGAGCATCAGGCGCAGGTCCTCGGGTACGTCGCGGCCCCGCTCGTCCTTGTCGAAGCGCAGGTACGGCGTCATCGCGTAGCCATCGGGCAGGGCCACGCTCATCGCGGCCAGGAAGCGGCCCATCTTGAGGTCGAGCTCGGCCGGCACGTGGACGCCTACCCGCCCGAAGAACAGGCCGGGCAGCGAGAACAGCGCCAGGTCGAACGTCGCGAGCCATAGCCTCGAGCCGGCGGCTGCCAGCGCGACGGTCCCGAAGGCGAGCAGGCCGAGCAGCATGACGCCGGCGGCGATAGGGCCGATCACGCCGTTGCGCAGTTTCCTCGACCTGGCCAGCCCGTCTGCTATCCTGGAGACCTCGCCGTCGGTCACCGCCCGCCACTCCTCCAGGCCCTGGTCGTCGGGCTTGTTCGTCGCCGGCTTGAGCGCCAGGACGAACCAGGCGGCCAATACGGTCGGCAGCCCGAGCGGGGGCGACCCGAGTATCAGCTGCAGGGCGACCGCTGCCGCGTACAGGACGCCGGCCGCCGCCAGCCTGGAGCCGAGCCCCAGCTTGAAGTACCTGAAGCGTATATCCATCATCGAGCCTCCACGCGCGGCCTGAGCTCGTCGTAGCCGGCGTATTTCCAGTAGAGGGGACAGGCGGCCTGACAGGCCGTGAACGAGGCGCAGGCCCGGCAGGACTCCGGGGCGTAGCGTTTCTCCTTGAACCACGCCGCCTGCTCTGAGAACCAGACCCGCTCGAAGCCGTCCGACAGCAGGTTGCCGACGGGCTCGGGCCACGACGAGCACGGCAGCACGTCTCCGGTCGGCGATACGGACAGGAGCCCGTCGCAGGCGGCGCAGCTCTTGTTGCCGAGCCCCCTGGCTATCGGGTTGTACAGGCACATCGGCACCGGCGAGTACCAGTAGAAGTCTACGCCTGCCTCGTGGGCGCGGCGCCTGGCCTCGTCGACGAAGGCGCCGGCCTCGGCGTACGGGAAGAACAGGCCGTCGGCGTTCCGGCCGGTGCCCGTCGGAATGAACAGGTTCATCGACATGCGCCTGACGCCGAGGCCGGCCACGAAGGCCGGCAGCCCGAGCAGGGCCTCGCGGTTGGCCCTCGTCAGCGTCGAGTTGGTCTGCACCGAGATGCCCGCGGCTATCATCGACCGTATACCGGCTACGCTGTCTTCGAACGCGCCTTCGGCGCCGCACAGCCTATCGTGCAGGGCCGCGTCCGGCGCCTCCAGGCTGACCTGGGCGGTACGGAGGCCGGAGGCGTACAGCGATGCGGCCCGCTCCGGCGTCGCGAGGCGCCCGTTCGTGACCAGGTTGACCCTGAGCCCGCGCGACGCGGCGTAGGCGGCCAGTTCCTCGACGTCCGGCCGCAGGAGCGGCTCGCCGCCGGTGAACGAGAAGAAGGGTATCTTCGCCTCTTCCTTGAATACGTCGATGACGCGCTTCCAGCCGTCGGTATCCAGCTCCGACGCCCCGTCGCCCTGGGCGAGGGCCAGGCCGCTCGAGTCGCCGCAGCCGGCGTAGCAGAACAGGCAGCGGTTATCGCAGCGGTAGGTTATCGCTATCTCGCCGAGCACCGGCAGCCGCGTGAAGTCGAAGCCGTAGCGGACCCGCTCCAGCTCTACCGGCCGGCCCTCGTAGGCCGCCTTCAGCGACAGGAAGAACGACTCGACCTGGGCGGCCCTCTCGTCGTCGAAGCCGGGCAGGTCCTCGAGCCGGCCGCCTGAGCCGAGGTGCTCGAGCAGGGCCGCGCCGGTCCGGTTGGTCTTGTATACCAGGTTCGGCGGCAGGATGACCACCTCGTCCTCGGTCCGGGCGTAGGCGTACGGCGACAGGCCGCGCCAGAACCCGTAGATCCACTCGAGCCGTTCCGTCGCCTGGCTCAATGCGAGCTCCCCGAGACGCATGCGGAGTGGCAGGCCGAGTGGCAGGCCGAATGGCAGGCCGAGTGGCAGGCCGAGTGGCAGGCGTCGTGGCACGCGTTATGGCAGGCCGAGTGGCAGGCGCCGACCGTGCCGACGTTATCCGGCGTGAAGCAGCCGGAGTAGCAGACGGCCGAGCGCATGAAGTCGGCGTAGCCGGCCGACATGCCCTCGGGCAGCCGCACGCCGGCCAGCCGGTCGGGCCTCGCCGAGATGACGGCGTAGCTGCGCCAGTACATCCAGGCGCGGTGCTCGCGGTAGTACGCCTGCCGCCGCGGCTCGTCCCAGCCGTCGACCTCGCCGGCGCGTTCCTCGGCCTCGAGCAGCTTCTTCCGGTAATGGTCCTTCGTCGCCTCCAGGTCGCAGTCCCAGATCTTCTCCTGGAGGCTCTTGATCGCGCCCTCGAAGAAGTCGGCCAGGAGGCCCGGGAGCACGTTGCCGTCGGCGTCGAACGACGCGAGGAAGCGCTCCTCGATGGCGTCGGAAGCCTTCCGTTCCGATAGGAAGCGAAGCTTGAGCGGGTCCTCGCGGTCGACGGCGACGAGTCCCTGGGCGACGAGGGCGTCGACCATGATCGAGGCGACGCGCGGCAGGGCCAGCTCGAGCAGCAGCGCCACCTCGACCGGATGCAGGTCCTCCGGCACCTTGCCGGGCACCTGGTAGCTGCCGGCGAACAGCTTCGGCGGCGTCCACGCGTCGCCGGCCCAGGAGATGCCCTCGACCAGGGCGGCGCGTTCGGCGTGCTTGGCCGCGCGCCGTCGGTACAGGAGCAGGGACGCGGCGATGGCGGCGCCGAGGGCCGCGAGCAGGCCCGCGGTCGCGGCAGGTCCGGCCTCGCGCTCGCGCCGCCCTCCCCGGCCGCCATCGTCCGCCGCCGCCCGGCCGCCGAGCGCGGCGTCGAGGCTCAGGTAGCCTTCGGGGAAATAGAGGCCGAGGCGCTGCGTCGCGTTGGCCCGGGGCGACTCCTGATAGAAGAGGACGGTCAGGTAATAGGCCCCGTCGTCGCCCTCGGAGCCGTAGTAGTCGATGCGGTTCTGGTCATTGACCCAGGACTCGGTAAGCATCGGCACGTCGCGCTTCTCGTCGTCGCTCAGGCGCTCGCCCGAGACGCGTACCGGCAGCACGAGCCTGACGGCCCGGTACTCGAGCGGCTCGTCCCACTCGACCGGCGCCCAGTCGAAGTAGACCAGCGAGCCGCGTTCCGGGCTCTCGGTCAGGCCTACGAGGCCGGTACCGGTAAAATCGCCGGCGTAGTTCAGCACGTAGTAAGCCGTGCCGGAGAACCGGCGTCCGCCATCGAGTATAACGTCGTAGCGGCCGGAGCCGAGGTCGTCGATGCGCAGCGGCACCCGCCGCCCGCCTTCGAGGTCGGCGTAGCAGCGTTTCAGGTTCCAGGCGGGCTCGAAGGCCTCGCCCTGGAAGTAGAAGCCGCTCATATCGCCGGACGACACCCGCCACTCGAGCGTGTAGAAGACCTCCGCCTTGCCGTCCGGCCGGAGGCTGACCGTGATGTCCGCGGACGCGAGGTCGCTGGTCAGCGCCGAGGCGCTGCCGACGGCCAGGGCCGCGAGCAATAGGAGCAGCGCCCCCAGGCTCGGCTTCCAGCGGAAGCGACCGTACGCTCGGCGATTGCTACTGCTCATAGTCGCTCCTTTATTTCCATGGCGTCGGCGGGCGACAGGCCGCCCGACAGGTCGCGGGTAGCCTTCTCGATAATTGCCGCCCTATCGATCAGGGCGGCCTTCGCCCGCCCCTTGGCGTCCGCGAAGGGGTCGGCGTCGTCGAGCCCGTGCCGCCGTTCGGTCGAGGCGGCGTCCAGCTCCTTGAGGTATAAGTCGGCGACGGACAGGCAGTCGGCCAGGGCCTCCTCGGCCTGCGGGACCCGGCTCTTCGCGTTCCGGCTGGCCGCCAGGTAGGAGGCGCCCCTCGTCGCGGCCAGCCGGACGAGCGATCCTATCTCGTCGTCAGGCAGGCGCATCGTCGCGAGGCGGTCGCGGTCTCGCTTGACGGCCTCGAGCCGCTCGGCCGACTCGGCCCAGGCTCGGCGGTCCCGCTCGGCGACCGCGGCCTTGGGGCCGATCCCTGTCGCGGCGGCTATCGCGAAGGCCGCCGCCTCGGCTATCAGGCAGGCCGCCGCGCCGGCGAGCGGCGAGACCGCGAGGCCTACCGCCACGCCCGCCGCGGCCGAGGCCGCGGACAGCGCGATCCCGAGCGGAGAGACGGCGTAGAGGGCTATATAGCGTCGTAGTTCCATGGCGTTACTGTAGCGCCCCGCCCGGGCGGTATCAAGCCCGCGGTCAATCGAGGATGGTTATCTCGACCCTGCGGTTGCGCGCGCGGTTGGCCTCGGTGTCGTTCGGCGCGACGGGCCGGTCGGCGCCGAGCCCCCGATAGACGAAACGGTTCTCCGGGATGCCCCGAGCTACCAGCTCGTCGACGATGCGCCTGGCCCTCCGCTCCGACAGCTCGTACTGTCCTGCCGGCTTGCCGAGGTCGGCGGTGTGGCCCTCGACGAGGAAGGCGCTATCGGGGAGGCGCTTCAGCGCCTCGGCTATCGAGTCGAGCCTGCCGCGCTCGGAGGCCAGGAGCTCGTCGCCGTCGGCTACGAAACGCAGGTCGTAGAGCAGCATCACGACGCCGCGCTCGCCCCTGGCCAGCTCGAACGCGCCTCCGGCCGCTGGCACGGGCTCTGCTGTCCCAGGCTGCCCGAAGCCGGCCGGAGCGTCGGCTCCGGAGGCTCGCGTCGCGGGCGACGCGGGCGACGCGGGCGACGCGGGCATCACGGACGTCGTGGACGTCGTGGACGTCGCAGGCATGGGGGTCGTCGCGGGCGTCGCGGGCGAGGTAGGCGACGAAGCCGGAGGCAGGCCGACGAGCGCGGCGACGACGCGTTCCCTGTCCCCGGGCAGGCTGCCGCGGTGGAAGTGCAGGATGAAGCCCTTGAGCCTGACGACCGGATAGCCGCGGTAGGTATAGCTCTCGTCGACCGTCTCGCGGATGAACAGGGTCGAGCCGTCCTCGGCGTCGATGACGATATCGGC
>QKAK01000026.1 GCA_003247225.1 Spirochaetota bacterium
TCAACGCGAGCGCGTCGGCGACGCCGGAACCGATGAAGACCCACGCCGAGGTGGCGGGCATCGATGCTGGGCGGATCGCTTCTGGACTCGGTTGGATCTATCTCCGTCGCCCGTTCATCTCGAAGCAGGTGCTAAGTAGTGACAGCAGAAGGATATGGCTCAAAAGCACTCCGACTCCTCTCAAGGATAGTGGCGACTACCTGCCGAAGTACGCGGCTGGATAGTCGTCACAAGGTTCGAGGAACCAAATACAGCTTTCGGTTCCCACTCTTCCCGGCCTCCTCGACGAGGCCCGCCTTTGCGTACGCGTAGAGTATCTTGCGCGCCCTGGACGGCGCGACGCCGAGCGCGTCGCCGAGCGACGCGGAGTCGCAGGGTTGCCTCAGGCCGGCCGGGATGACGGCTAGCCAGTCGTCGCGGCAGTCCAGGCTGGTCACGCCGAGCACCTCGTCGAGGTCGCGCGACAGCACGCGGTCGCCGCGGCGGCGCCAGGAGCCGCTGCCGTCGCGCACGCGTAGCTCCCGCGTCCTGACGAGCACGACGTCGAGCCGTACGTTCGGCGAGGCGACGACCAACGGCGCGCGCACGAGCTCGTCGAACAGGCTGTAGAAGTCGCGCCTGGTCCTGGAGCGCCTCGGCGCGCCGGCAGAGCCGTCGGCCGGGTCGACGCGTACTATGACGTTCTCGACGACGATAGGATGGACGAGGCGGACGGGCATCACGCAGGCCAGGTGGAGTATCTTCTCGGCTATTGAGCCGAGATTGCGCGTCTGCACCTCGACGAGCTCGTCCGGCAGGACCACGTCGACGACCTTGCCGGCCACCCTGGCCTCGACCCTGGCGCCCGGCCTCGCGGCGTAGCGGGCCTTGAGCGAGGCGTGGAGGCCGCGCTCGGCGTAGAGGCCGATGCCCGGGGATTCGGCGGCGACCCGGCTACCCGCCTCGGGTTCCCATACGGCGTCCATGGGCGTCAGTATACACGCGCCGCGGCTTAGGGCACAATGCGGGCGATGCGCATCGACGAGCTGCCTATTTACGACCTGCTGCCGGACATAGCCGACGCCATCGCGCGCGGGCGCCTGGCCCTGTCCGCGGAGACGGGAGCCGGCAAGACGAGCGCGGTACCGGCCTACCTGGCCGCCCGGCGCGCGCTGCCCGGCAAGATCCTGGTACTCGAGCCGCGCAGGCTGGCGGCGGTATCGGCCGCCGCCCGCGTCGCCGAGTTGCTCGGATCGCCGCTCGGGGACGCCGCCGGTTACCGCGTGCGCGGCGACTCGAGGGCCGGCCGCGACACGATAGTCGAATTCGTCACCGACGCGGTTTTCGTCCGCGTGGCGCAGGACGACCCCTTCCTATCGGGCGTCTCTGCCGTGATCCTGGACGAGTTCCACGAACGCTCGGCCTACGGCGACCTGGCCCTGGCCTTCGCGCTCGAGGCGGCCGACGCGCGCGACGGACTGTCGGTCGCGGCGATGTCGGCGACGATGGACGCGGACGCGGTAGCGGCCTATCTCGGCGGGCCGGCCATACGGGCGCCCGGCCGCGCCTACCCCGTCGACCTCGCGTATCGGCCGCCGAAGCCCGGCGAGCGGGCCGAGGACGCCGTCGCCTCGGCTATACGCGAGGCGCTCGATGCGACCGAAGGCGACGTGCTGGCCTTCCTGCCCGGCCTCCGCGAGATGGATGCGGTTAGCGCGTCGCTCGGCCGCCTGCCAGGCGGCTCGGCCGGCCGCGGCTCGCCGGAGGTCCTGACGCTCCATGGCTCGATGCCGCTCTCCGATCAGCGGAGGGCGACGCTGCCGTCCTCCGGCGCCGGCCGTCGCGTTATCCTGGCGACGAACGTGGCCGAGACGAGCCTGACGGTTCCGCGGATCACGGCTGTCGTCGACTCCGGCCTGACCAGGCTGTCGCGCTTCCACGCCCCGAGCGGCCTCAACCGGCTCGTGACCGAGCGCGCGTCGATGGCCGAGGCCGACCAGCGCGCGGGCCGCGCCGGTCGCCTCGGGCCAGGCCTCTGCCTGCGCTGCTGGGACGCCTCGGATATACTCGCGCCGTCGCGCGGGCCCGAGCTGGCCAGGACCGAGCTGTCGGCCGTCGCGCTCGAGTGCGCGGTACGCGGCTCCTCGCGGCTGGAGGCGACGCGCTGGCTCGACGAGCCGCCGCGGCATATGTGGGACGCGGCCGTCGGGACGCTGCGGCGTATCGGTCTCCTCGACGACGGCGGCCGCGCTACGGAGTCGGGCAGGACGGCCGCGTCGCTCGGTACGGAGCCCCGGGCCGCCGCGGCGCTGCTAGCGGCGGCGTCTGACGGCGGCCGCCCCGAAGGCATGCACGCCGAAGGCAAGCACGCCGCCGCGCTCGCCGCGGCCGCGCTGACCGAGCGCGGCGACCGGGACGACGACGGTGACTACCGGGGCGGCCTCGAGCGCCTGCTCGCGGCCGCCGGGCGCGGCCGCGTCGACGATCGCGGCGCCAGGATACTGGCGGAGGCGGGGCGCCTCCTATCGAGGCTGCCGGGCCGGCCCGCCTTCAGCGCCGAGCTGGCCGCGCGCGCCCTGGACGCCGTCGGCGAACTCCTGGCGCCCGGCTTCCCGGACCGGCTGGCGCGGCGCCTGGCCGACGACAGCTGGGAGTTCCCGTCAGGCCGTCGGGCCAGGTCCGCCTACGCGCCGCCGAGGGTCGCCTGGCTCCTGGCCCTCGACGCCGACGCCGGCGACCCGCTCGGCCGCATACGCCGCGCCGCACCGGTAGGCGAACGGGCGGCCAAGGCCGCGATGGAACGGGGGGCCTCCCTATCGCTCGAGCTCGAATGGCGCGGGCTCGCGGCTTCGGCCTGGGAGCGGAAGCGCTTCGGCGTCTTCGCGCTGGCCGAGCGCCGCCTCGAGCGCGCGCCCCGGGACCTGCTGGCGACCGGATTCGCCGAGCGGCTACGCGTGGAGGGCCTTTCATGGCTGCCGTGGAACGACGAGGCGCGCTCGATCGTCGACCGCGCCCGCTACGTCGCCGCCAGGGGCATCGTCGATCCTGCCGACTGGGGCGACGAGGCCATCGCGGCCGCGCTGGCCGCCGACGCGGCGGACTGGCTGTCGGATACGGGGCCGGCCATCGACGGCGCGGCCCTCGTCGCCCTTCTCGCCGCGCGGCTCGGCCCGGACGGCGCCCGCGCGCTCGACCGGGCCGCGCCGCCGTTCGTCGAGACGCCCGGCGGCAGGAGGAGGCGACCGACCTATCCCGCGGCCGGTCCGGCGAGGCTAGCGGGACGCATCCAGGAGTTCTTCGGCATGGAGGACGGTCCGAGGGCCTGCGGGGAGCCTATGACGCTCGAGCTCCTGTCGCCGGCCGACAGGCCGCTCCAGGTGACGAGCGACCTGGCCGGCTTCTGGAGGAACGCATACCCGTCGATACGGGCCGAGATGGCCAGGCGCTATCCCAGGCACTACTGGCCGGCCGACCCGCTCGCGGCCGAGCCGACCAGGGGCCAGCGGCCGAGGCCTAGCGCTTGACGAATACCATCACGCCGACGTCGCCGCCGCGCCTGGAGCCGGCCAGGTAGTTCCGGTAGTCTATCATCAGCGACGCGAGCGTCGACTCGGCGCTGTCGGGGTCGGCCCTGGCGAAGGCCTCGCTCAGGCGCTCGACGCCGTAGGGCGCTCCCTTGGCGTTGGCGCCGTTGACGAGCCCCGCCGTGTAGACGAGCAGCGCGTCGCCCGGCTTGGCGCTGAAGGCGAGCGCGCCGACCCTGGCCTCGAAGTCGTCGCGGCCGAGCGGCGGCGCCTTCGACGGCCCCTGCCTGGCCTTGACGAGGGAGACCGCCCGCTTGCCGGCGCGCCTGAGCAGCGCGTCGGTATGCGCCGCGTTGACGTACTCGACGCGGTCGCCGGCGAAGCGCATGAAGGCGCACGAGACGGTGTTGCCCACCGCCGACAGCTCGCGGATCATGCGCCGGTTCACCTCGACGAGCATGGCCGACAGCGGCTCCTCCGACAGTTCGGCCATGCCGCGGCTGAACACGTTCTTGGCGAGCACCGTGACGAGGCCGCTGGCGATGCCCGCGCCCGACACCGTGCCGAGCACCGCGCCGGTCAGCGCCCCGTCGCGCGAGTAGAAATCGTAGAAGTCGCCGGACACGCCGGAGGCCGGCTCGTAGGCGAACGCGACGTCCCAGTCGCCGACCGCCGGCGCCTCTCCCGGGAAGAAGCCCTTCTGCACCGACGAGGCGATGCGCAGGTCGCGCTCGGCCTCCTCCATCGAATCGGACAGCCTGGCGTTGGCGGACGACAGCTCCTCGTTGAGCCTGAGCCGCTCGGCGGCGGCGGCCGACAGCTCCGAGGTCCTCGAGGCGACCTCGGCCTCGAGGTCGGCGTTCATCGCCTCGGCAGCCGCGGCTATCTTGGAGAAGCGCCCGGCGAGGGTGGCCGACATGGTCAGCGAGAACAGGAAGAACCCGTACTTCGACCAGACGACGTTCCCTCCGACGGAGACGACGACCCAGACGTCGAGCGCCGCCCCTACGGCGAAGGCCAGCACGCCGGCGATGATCCAGATCGCCTCCCCGCGGGATAGGACGAGCCTGGCCGAGCCGTCGCCGGCCGACTCGTCCTTGATCGCCGCCTTCCGGACGACCACGCCCAGCGCGTAGGCCGAGCCGACCGCGGCGACCAGGTACCAGGCGTAGAGCATCGCCTCGAGGCGCAGGAAGAGGCCGGCCGCCGCGAGGGCGGCCGACGCCGCGGCTAGTATCGCCGGCATCCTGAACGGCCGGTCGTCCAGCACGGTCCGGATGAACGCGACCACCGCGGGCAGCAGCATGAACAGCGAGGCGTACTCGATATAGCGGAGCAGGCCGGTATTCGCGACGAGCTCGGTCGCGGCGGCGCTCCTCGACCACATGTAGAGCGCCATCAGCAGGGCCGAGGCGCTGAAGTACAGATAGGCCTTGTCCTTGGGCCTGAGCGCGTACAGCACGCCGTGGTACAGCGCGAAGAAGGCGTAGATGCCGATGAGCATCAGGTCGATGTACTCGCTGTTGCGCGACACGAGCGAGCGGTACGAGTCGATCACGTAGGGCCCGGGCTGGTTGAAGCCGGTCCTGTCGTCGACCGGATCGCCCCGTATCCTGAAGGCGAGCAGGTTCGCGCCGCGCGTCAGGCGCCGCTTATCGAGCGGCACGACCACGTCGACCATCGACCGCTCCTCGTAGCCGTCGCCCGAGCTCACGAACTCGTTTCGCAGCAGCACTCCGTTGAGGTACACGGCCCATTCCTGGCCGACGTGCTTGAGGAACAGCGCCGGGTCGCTCGAGTTGAGCAGGGTGAGGTCGGCCTGGAAGGGCGCGAGCACGGTGTACTCGATGGGCTCGCGGCGGAAGAGGCTGAGGACGCCGCCCTCGGGAGAGCCGGGCAGGCCCAGGTCGCGCATGATCAGCGCTCGCTCGCCGCGGGTAGGCTCGAGTATGGTCCAGTCGCCGTCGTCGAGCCGCGGCAGGGTCCTGGTCCACGAGTCCTCGAACCCGACGCGGACGTAGAGCATCGACTCGCCCAGGTCGACGAATTGGGCGTTGGCCGTCAGGGCCGTCAGGGCGCATAGCAGCGCGACGAGGTATCGTTTCATAGCGTTGACACATCCTACGGCCCCATCCCGCCGGGGTCAAGCCGGAATGCGCTCCGGCCCGGCTTGCGGAACGCCCTACGCCGGGCTATTGTTCATGGTCTCCGCATCGCTTTTTAGGAAGGAAACGGCATGAAAGGCACCATCAGGACCGTCGCGACCCTGGCCGTCGTCGGGGCGGCGCTCTACTTCACCAATCCGTCGATGGAAGACTTCGGCGGGTACTACGAGAGGAAGCTGGTGGCCGAGAGCCAGCGGGGAACCGCGGATCCGCTTAAGAAGATAGCGAAGGCGCTCGCCGAGACCGGCGCGGACCTGGCGATAAAGGCCGGGGCGAAGCGGCAGGACAGGCTGCTGTTCAGCGTCTTTACGCTCGGGCCCGCGTCCAAGCCGGCGCATCGCTACCTGGGCCTGGCCAAGTTCGTGTTCGTGGAGATGTAGGGCCGCGGCCATGGGGCTGTTCTCGTTCCTGCGCCGCAGGAAGCCGGAGGATTACGACGAGATCCGCGTCGAGCTCTGGGACGCCGTACGCGCGGGCAGGCCCGCCTTCGCGTCGCTGAGCGACGACGAGGTCTCGGCGCTCAGGCGCATGGCCTCGTGGTTCGTCGACGTCAAGGACTTCGTGGCGCTCGGCGGAGCCCGGGTCGACGAGGCGGACGAGGCGGCCATAGCGTTATTCGCCTGCCTGCCGGTGCTCAGGCTCGGCCCGCGCTGGTACGACGACTGGTCGACGATACTCGCGGCCCCGGAAGGCTTCGTCCACAGGATGACGAGCGTCGACGACGCCGGCGTGGTGACCGAGTACGACGACGAGCTGTCCGGCAGGGTCACCGAGCTCGGTCCCGTGCTGCTGTCGCTGCCGGACGTACGCGATTCGGGCTTCGGCGACGGCTATAACGTCGTCGTCCACGAGATGGCGCACAAGCTCGACGAGCGGGACGGCGCCCTCGACGGCTGTCCGCCGCTGCCCAGGTCGATGAGCCGGCGGGCCTGGCGCGCCGCCTTCGGCGACGCCTACGCGGACTTCCAGGTACG
Organism: Spirochaetota bacterium; assembly: GCA_003247225.1. Taxonomy (GTDB): domain Bacteria; phylum Spirochaetota; class Spirochaetia; order Treponematales; family UBA12059; genus SZUA-370. The sequence continues at coordinate 6,643 of QKAK01000026.1, forward strand.
GGCGGCCCGTTCGTCGAGCGGCAGGCGGGCCGGCCGCGCCTCCAGGCTGCCGCTCGACGAGTACGCGGCGGAGAGCCCCGACGAGTTCTTCGCCGTCGCCTGCGAGACCTTCTTCGACGCGCCCAGCAGGCTCCGCTCCGGCTACCCCGAGGTATACGCGCAGCTCGCCACGTTCTTCGCCGGCGGGGCGTAATCGCCCGTAGCAGGCGCTAGGCGTCGATCAGGTCCGGCAGGCTCTCGATGCGCCTGGCCTTCGGCGACAACGAGACGACGACCGTGGCCGCCAGTAGCAGAGCGCCTCCCGCGACGAAGATCAGGGCCTCGCCGCGACCCGCTCCGACGCCGACGACGGCCGTCAGCGGCGACGACGACAACGCGCCTCCCGCTTCCAGGGCCGGCCCGAAGACGCGGTCGGCCAGGGGCCCGGCCGACAGGAAAGCTACCGGCATCAGGGACATCGACACCATGCTCCTCGCTGACCTGGTCCGGCCCTGGGCGCCGGGCGCGATCTTCGTCTGGAAGAGCATCTGGAGCGGCGCGCCCCCGAGCTGCAGGCCGAGCATCACCGCGAACAGCCCGGCGGAGACCGTCCACAGCGACGGCCTTAGCCCGGCGACTATGACGCCGAGGCCGCTCAGCGCGAACATGGCCAGCGTAAACGGCACGCGGCGCGTTCGCGGCCCTCCCCAGACAGCCGCCACGATGCCGCCCGCCACGCCGCCGAGGCCGAAGACGGCCTGTACCGCTCCGTAGCCGACCGAGCCTCCGAAGGGCATGACCATAGGCCCGAGCAGCACGAACGCGAAGTTGAGGGCGAAGTTGACGCATGCGAAGTACAGCGCCAGGGTGAGCATCCCCGACACCCTGGCCATGTACCTGAAGCCGAAGACGGCTTCCGACAGGATCCCCGGCCGCTTCAGTCCGAGCTCGGACGGAGGCACCCTCGGGATGCGCGTAGTCAGCATCCCCGCGAGCGCGGCCGCGTAGCTGGCCAGGTCGATCGCGACGAGCCCGCCGAGTCCTATAGTCCCGTACAGCGCTCCGGCCATGACCGGCGGCAGGAGGCTCGCTAGCGAGCCCGACACGCTCGAGAGGCCGTTCGCCCGGCCGAGCGCGTCCTTTGGCACGATGGTCGGGATGGCGGCCGTCCAGGCCGGCTCCTGGAAGGCCTGGAAGGTCGACGACGCGAAGGTCAGGACGTATACCATCCACGTCTCGAGGAGCCCGCGCGATACGATGACGAGCAGGCAGAGGGTCAGCGCCGCCTGAAGGCTATCAGAAACGAGCACGATCGCCTTTCGGTTCCTCCGGTCGGCCAGCGAGCCCGCCAACGGCGCGAAAAGGATAGCCGGTAGCGTACCCGTCAGCGCGGCCAGGGCGAACGGCGTGGCGGCGCCGGTCTCGGCGAAGAGCCACACGACCAGACCGAAGCTGGACATACCGCTGCCGAGCGTCGATACGAGCTGGCCGGCCCAGACGAGAACGAACGAGGAGAAGCGCTTCGTTACCTGAGCCCCCATGGCGTCTCGGCCTTCGTCAATATCTCCCATCGCCCGCCTCTTCGCGCGTATCGGTCCCTGACGGCTCGGCGGACCTGAAGAACGCCAACGCTATGGTATACGCGTGGGTATCGTCGCCTCGGCGCGGCGATCCTGCCTCGATCCGGCCCTCGGCGCCCTCGCAGCAGAATTCGGCGATCAGCGCCGAGAGCCGTTCGAGGAAGGCGTCGCGCCTGCTCGCGTCCAGCGACGCCTGATCAAGGCGCAGCGTAATCGAACCGGGCTCGTCCAGGCCCTTACCCGTCCTGAGCGTCTGGCGGTACGAATCCTCGAGCGACTCGCCGAGCGCCTTGAGAAAGGGCCGTACGCTCGCGGCGAACGGATCGCTCGACTCCCCGAAGCCGAGGCCCTGCGGGTCGAACCTGAATTCCCGAGCCGTCGCCAGGTACAGGGTCTCGGTCAGGTTCCCGACCCTGCGCTCGTCGACTGCCGCGACGAGCCCGGCCTTGAGCAACAGCTTGACGTGGTAGTACAGCTTGGTGACCGGCACGTCGACGATGGACGACAGCTCGCCGACCGAGCGCGGCTCGCCGGACATAGCGACGATCAGCCTGGTCCTCAGCGGGTGCAGAAGGACCTTAACGATCTTCGGGTCGCTAACGACCCGCGATGGTTCTTGGTCGAATTCATTGGATTTTGTTTCCACGCTTGAATTATTTCAAACGATTGAAATTTATTCAAGTAGCATATAGTTCCTCGAACCTTGTGGAGGATTCCTGCCGCATACTGGAGATAGCGGCGATACTTACGGTCGACACTCCATCGAGTAGCGATTACCGGCGTCTCACAAGCTTCGAGGAACTAGATTAGTATCAGGGGCGATGGCTAGCTCACTATCGCCAGCTCGCCTAGGCGCTCCGCCGGCCACTCGTACAGCAGGAAATCGTCCTCGCTCTCCCAGCTCACGTAGCCGCAGGCGTCGAGGGCCTCGAGCTGACCGGGAAACCGAGACGCGACCATCTCGAAATAGCTATACCCGGCGTCGGAGGCGGCCCGCTCGAACGCGGCGAACAGCGCCGCCGCCGCCAGGCCGCCGTCCGAGGCCGCGCCCGTACCGGAGCGCGGCTCGAGGCTGAAGGCCGCGACGTTCGCCTGGGCCTTGAGCGGATCGAGCGAGCCGACGAGCCGGCCCTGCGTCGATCCGTCCGGAGAGACGGCCTCGAAGATCAGGTCGTCGGGCCT
>QKAK01000080.1 GCA_003247225.1 Spirochaetota bacterium
GCCGACGCGCGTGAGCGCCGCGACGACGGCCGGCGGGGCGCCCGCCTCGACGGCGCCCGCCCTGAGCGACAGCGAGAACAGCGCAGCCGTCTTGCCCGCTATCTTGCGTAGGTAGTTGCGCTCGCTCGCCGGCCACGAGAAGCGCTCGAGGTCCTGGTGGATCTCCTCGGAGCATAGGGCTCCGATCAGCGAGGCGAGCAGTGTCGCGTTGCCCGGGCTGGAGCTCTCGGCGGCCAGCGCGAAGCATCGGGAGAACAGCCAGTCGCCGGCCAGCACCGCGTCCTTGGCTCCGTACGAGGTGTGGAGCGTCGGGGCGCCGCGCCTGGTCGGCGAGGCGTCGATCACGTCGTCGTGGATCAGCGTGGCGATGTGCAGGAGCTCGATCGCGGCCGCCAGGTCGGTCAGGTCGACGCCCTTGCGGCGCCCGAAGCGCCCGGCTATCAGCATGAAGGCCGGCCGGAGCATCTTGCCGTTCGCGTCGATCAGGCCGATCACGGCGTCGGACAGCGGGAACCTGGCTTCGGAGACGACGAGCCTCATGCGGGCTCGCACGGCGTCGAGCCTGGCGGCCATATCGGGCATCTGTGTCCAGAAATCTGTCATCGTCTATACGGCTCGCTTCTCTGGTGCTCTCTGAAAAGGACTTTAGCAGTATACCACGGAGGCGCGGAGACTCGGAGAATAGCGAATGCGAGCGAGTAGGGGGAAGGCGCGCGTCATATACGGCTCTCCCTTCTTCTCTCGTCCTTCTTCCGCCTTCCTCCGTGTCTCAGCGCCTCCGCGGCTCAAAATTCGATACCGAATCGATACCGGAATCGATTACTTCGTGGGGTCGTCCGCGTAGAAGTGCCACTTGCGGGCGAACCTGGTGCCGTTCCACCACTTCTTGAAGAAGGGGACGCTCCAGTAGTCCATGCCGAACGATCGCCCGGCCCCGCCCATCATCAGGATCGCGGCGAAGACGAACCAAAGCTGGTCCCAGGCGAACATGCCCGATAGCGTGAAGACCAGGCACATCGCGATGCTCGCGACGGCGGCCCACCAGGTGAAGAATCCGCCGAACAGCGCCAGGCCGATCGCTATCTCCATCACGACGATCATGGTCTGGAAGCCCTGGTACGGCAGATGGGCGAACAGGCCGTCCATGAAGGTGGTGCGGAACCAGGTGCTCACCGGCCCGTTGAAGTCGAAGATGGGCTTGGTCAGGTCCCAGACCTTGCCGAAGGCGCGCGTCGCGGACTCGGCGACCGCGGCGGTCGCGTCGGCGACGGCGCCCGAAGCGGCCGAGACCGCTTCCGCGGCCACCTCGGCGACGGCGTCCGACGCGGCGGAGACGGCCTCGACGACGGGCTCGGCCGCCGACCAGTCGCCCGCCCCGCTCGCGGCGCTCACCGCCTCGACGACCTTCTTGCCGGCCTGCTCGACGCCCGGGCTGAACATCCAGCCGCTCTTGGATCCGGCCGACCAGGCCAACCAGCCCTCGCCGATCTTGTTGACGCCCTCCATCACCCACATCAGGCCGAGCCACATGCGCAGGAGGAGGGGCCAGTAGCCGCGGACCTTCCAGGACGCGAAGCCGCCGATGAAGGCGCGGCGCTCCTTGATGTCGAGGAACTCGTGCTTGGCGTACTCCCAGACCTGGTTAACGCCGGCGATGTTCAGGAGGTACCACATGTTGATCATGTGCTTCATCGCCATCGCGAAGAAGCCGCTCGTCTTCATGCCGCCGGCGTTGGCCACGCCGTAGCGGCCGCCGAGCGATACCATGAAGCCGTGGAAGGCGGACTTGAACTGGTGGCGCTCGGCCTTGCCCTCGATGTCGGCGATGATGTTCTTGGCGGCTACCTCGGCGGTCTGGTGCGCGCCCTCGACTATCTGCGGCAGCGGCTTGCCGTTCTCGATGAAGAAGGCGTTGTCGCCGACGACGTACGCGTAGGGGTAGTCGACGCTCTTCATCTCGGCGTCGACCTGCAGCCGGCCGCGGCCGCGCTCGCCCTTGGTCAGCTCTAGGCCGGCCGCGAAGGAGCTGCCCTTGACGCCGCAGGTCCAGATGAAGGTCTCGGTCTCGATGACCTTGCCGTCCTTGCAGAGCACCTTGCCCGGCTCCGCGCCGATGATCGACGCGTTGAGCATGACCTCGCAGCCCATCTTGGCCAGGTACTTCTCGGCCTTGACGCGCAGCGGCTCCTCGAGGATCGGGAGGATCGAGGGGAGGGCCTCGATGTTGACGACGCGGGCCTCGGAACGGTCCAGGTAGTGCTTACGGCACATCGCGTCGCGGTACTCGAGCAGCTCGCCTATCATCTCCATGCCGGTGAAGCCGGCCCCGGCGACCACGAAGGTCAGCAGGCGGCGGCGCACGGCCGGGTCGGTCTCCTCGGCGGCCTTGGCGAACATATGCTCGACGTGGTTGCGGACGCGCATCGCGTCGTCGAACGACCAGAGGCTGAAGGAGTTCTCCTTGACGCCCGGTATGTTGAAGTACTCGGGCTCGGCGCCGGCGCCGACGACGATGTAGTCGAACTCGTAGGTCCGGGCCTTGCCGACGGCCGTCTTGCCCTTGAAGTCGACCGACTGGATCTCGTCGAGGACCACGTCGATCTTCTTGGCTCCGAAGATCTTCTTGAAATGCACCTGGACCGACTCGGGCTCGGTGCGCCAGCCGGCCACCTCGTGCAGCTCGGTCATCAGCGTATGGAAGGGCTTCTTGTCGACGAGCGTGATCTGGACGCCGTCGTCCTTACGGAAGCGCTTCTCCAGGATCTTCCCGGCCCAGACGCCGCCGTAGCCGCCTCCGAGTATCAATATCTTCTTCGCTCCGGCCATAGTCTCTCCTTGCCAGCGTTATATTGCGAGAATCTACACCCGCTGTATTATCGTGGATAGATGTATAACGAAAAAACTAGAGTTAATTTAGTATATATAATTATATGATATTATATATGTTTGGCAAGCCCCGCCGCCCCGGCTTGACCCCTCGGCGGGCCGACCGTTACATTGGTCTCCAGGAGTTTACATGGCAGATTTCGAGAGCGTTAATAAGGCTATCCAGCAGGTCAGGCCGTCCCTCCAAGCCGACGGAGGCGATATAGAGCTCGTCTCGGTCTCCGATCAGGGCAAGGTCACGGTAAAGCTCAAGGGCGCCTGCGGTTCCTGCCCGATGGCCCTGATGACCCTGAAGCAGGGCGTCGAGGCGTACCTCAAGAAGGTGCTGCCCGACGTCAGCGAAGTGGTCCAGGGCTGAACGGGCCCTCCTAGCGTTTCTCCATGGCCAGCTCGGAGATGCGGGCGGCCATGTTCCCGAGCGGCACCTGCTCCATCACGTGCCCCATCTCGAAGGCGACCTTAGGCATGCCGTAGACCACGCTCGACGCCTCGTCCTGGCCGAGCGTGATGCCGCCCTCGCCGTATACCGAGCCTAGCTCTACCGCCCCGTCCTTGCCCATGCCGGTCATTATGACCGCGAGGGCCTTATTGCCGTATTCCCTGGCCACGCTCCTGAACAGCACGTCGGCGCTCGGCCTGTGCCCGTTCTCCGGCGGGTCCTGGTTGACGCGGACGACGCCCGCGAGCGATCGCTTCTCGACGACGATATGCCAGTCCCCGGGGGCTATCAGGACGCGGCCGGGCTTCAGGAGGTCGCCGTCGGCGGCCTCCTTGACCTCGAGCGGGCATATCCTGTCGAGGCTGGCGGCGAATTCCTCGGTGAAGCCGGCCGGCATGTGCTGTACCACGACGACGGGCCGTCCCAGGTCGGGAGATATCCTAGCGAACACCTCGCGGAGGGCGTTCGGCCCCCCGGTCGATATGCCTATCGCCACGATCTCGGTCGACGCGGGGGCCCGCTTCGGCTTGGGCGGCTCCGGCCTCGGCGCTCGCGGGGCGGGCGCCCGGACGGCCGACGGCGCGCCCGCGGGGGCCTCGAACATGCGCTCGGGCGCCGAGAAGTCGTAGCGCGGCGGTTCCTTGCCCTTCTCGCGCTGGTACTGCGAGCCGTACGCGACGAGCATCCTGGAGAGCTCGCCGGCGACGGTGTGGATATCCGACGACACCGAGCCCGACGGCTTCGTGATGAAGTCCGACGCCCCGAGCGATAGCGCCTCCATCGTCACCTGGGCGCCGCGCTTGGCGACGCTCGACAGGATGACGACCGGTATCTCTATGCCGAGCCGCTTGCGCTCCTTGAGGAATTCTATGCCGTTCATCTCCGGCATCTCTATGTCGAGCACGATGACGTCCGGATGGCATCGCGGGATCTTCTGCAGCGCGAACAGCCCGTTCATCGCCTTCTCGGCGGTACGGAGGCCGGGGGTAGAATCGACGATCCTGGAGATGAGGTTCCTCATCAGGGCGGAGTCGTCGACTACGAGTACGGAAATAGGATCGGGCACGTCATTCCTCCGCGTCGGCTAGATGTCTTTCTTGTAGAAGCAGGCCCAATCGGTCTTGACGAACTCGAATTTCGTGTTCATGCCGAAGAGCGACTCGGAATGCCCGATGAACAGGAAGGATTTCGGGGCCATCGCCTCCCAGAACCGTTCGATCGTGGCCTTCTGGGCGGCCTCGTCGAAGTAGATCAGCACGTTGCGGCAGAATACCACGTCCAGGTTCCTCTGTCCCGAGTCGTTCTTCAGGTTGTGGTAGTCGAAGCGTATCGTGCTCTTGACCTCGTCCTTGACCTGGTAGCCGTTGCCGCGTTTCTCGAGGTACTTGGGCAGGTAGGGCTCCGGTATGCCCTGGATCCGCGTCTCGGGGTAGAAGCCCTCCTTGCCGACCATCAGGGACTTGAGGCTGATATCGCTGGCCGTGATCTCGGCCTTCCATCCCGCCGGCAGCAGCTCCTTGAGGAGCATCGCTATCGTGTACGGCTCCTCGCCGGTCGAGCACCCGGCGCTCCAGACGCGTATCCTGCGCTCGGCCTGCCGCATCTTGAGGAGGGCCGGCACCACGTAGTGCTCGATCGCGTCGAAATGCGCCTGATTACGGAAGAAGCGGGTCAGGTTGGTCGTCACCGAGTCGAGGAGCACCTTGAGCTCCTCCTTGTCCTTGACGAGTATGGCGTAGTATTCCCGCGGCGTCTGCAGCTTGTTCTCGCGGAGCCGCTCGCGGAGCCGGCTCTCGAGTATGGAGCGGTTGGTCGCGGAGAAGTGTATGCCGCTCTCGTCGTATATCAGCTTGCGATACAGCTCGAAATCTGAATCAGCCAGGAAATCCGCCATCGCTTGCCTCTCCGCCGAACGTGCATGGAGAGCTCGCGGCCCTCGCCCGAAGTCTAGTGCCGAGAATTCTAGGCTGTCAATAGAAGGGCCTCGAAAGGCGGTTGACTGCCGGCCCGCCAAAGAGGATAGTTAGGCCATGAAGAACCCGAATGATCGAGGTCGCGACCGGGCCGCTTGGGGCGTCGTCGCGGTAGTCTCAGCGTTCTGCGTCGCGCTGTCGTTCAGCGCCCCGTCGGCCTACGCCCAGGATTCGAAGGCCGAGAGCCAGCGGTATTTCTCTATTTTCCAGAGCGCGTTCAACTTCATCCTCGAGAACTACGTAGACGAGGTCGATCCCAAGGTCCTGTACGAGGGCGCCATGCAGGGCATGTTCGACTCGCTCGGCGACCCGTACTCGTCGTTCCTGACGGACGCGATGATGAGCGACCTGAACGATACGACCACCGGCAAGTACGGCGGCATCGGCCTCTACATATCGAAGCCGCTGCCCGACGCCAAGGCGCCGGACCGGCGGCTGTTCGTCGAGGTCGTCTCGCCGATAGAGGATACCCCCGGCTGGCGCGCCGGCATCATGCCCGGCGACCAGATCACCCATATAGACGGCGAGCCGACCGAGCCGCTGACGATGGACGAGGTCCTGAACCGGCTGCGCGGGGAGCCGGGCTCGTCGGTGACCATCACGCTGCTCCGCGGGGCCGGCCTCGTGTTCGACGCGACCGTCGCCAGGGCGCTGATCGAGGTGCCCTCGGTCAAGCGGGCGATGCTACCCGGCGGCGCGGGCTACCTGCGCATCATCGAGTTCACCCCGCAAACCGTCTCCAGGGTCTCCGAGGCCATCGATTGGTTCAAGTCGCAGCGCTATACGTCCCTGGTCATCGACCTGCGGAATAACCCCGGCGGCCTGCTCCAGTCGGTCATCCAGATAGCGGACCTGTTCCTCGACCGCGGGGTGATCGTGTCGACCAAGTCGCGCAACCGCTACGAGAACGCCGTCTACCAGGCCAAGCCGCCCCTGGCGGTGCCCAAGGACCTGCGTATCGTCGTGCTGATCAACCGCGGCTCGGCGAGCGCCTCGGAGATCCTGGCGGGCGCGCTCAAGGACCAGAAGCGGGCGTACCTGATAGGCGAGAACAGCTACGGCAAGGGCTCGGTGCAGCAGGTGCTGCCGCTCGGGGAGACCGGCTTCAAGCTGACGATGTCCAGGTACTATACGCCGAGCGACGCGAACATCGACAAGGTCGGCATCGCGCCCGACCTCGAGGTCAAGGAGCCGGAGCTCAGCCCCGAGGAAGAGGAGTCCCTGTCCGGCCTGATCGAGCGCGACGTTTTCGCCGCCTTCGCCGCGGCCAACCCGAACGCGTCGCCGCAGCAGGTCGACCAGTACGTCAAGGGGCTCCGCGCCGCGGGTTCCCCGGTGTCCGAGCGGGTGCTCAAGAAGCTGGTGCGCAACCAGCTCGAGCGCACCTCGATCAGCCCCGTCTACGACCTCGAGTACGACCTGCAGCTGAACGCCGCGCTCGACGCGATCGACGACGAGGATTTCTGGTCGCGCATATCGGACGCCTACTCGGTGATGGAGCTGCAGGCCCTGACCGCCGCCGGCGCCGAGACGGCCGGCGCCTCCACCGCGGGCCGCTGACCGGAGGATGCGCCAGTTCGTGCTGCCCGGGCGCTGGGACGGCGGCCCCGCCTGCGAGCTCGAGGGCCGCGACGCGCGGCGCCTGCTCTCCGTGCTCAGGCTCTCGCCCGGCGACTCGTTCCCGGCGATCGGCCCCGACGGGGCGCAGTACTCGTGCCGGATCGAGTCCGCCGGCCGCGGCCGCCTGACGCTGTCGGTCGCTCCCGATCCCGGGAGCCTAGCCTCGGCGGGCTATAGGCCGGACGTCAGGGCCGGCCGGCCCGCGCCGGCGGTCGCCGGCGCGGGTGCGGTCGGGCCGTCGCCGGCCGGGAGCGGCGCCGCGCCGCGGCTGATCCTGGCCGTCGGCATGCTCAAGGGCTCTAAGCTCGACGACGTGGTCAGGATAGCCGCCGAGGCCGGCGTCGAGGCCGTCGTCCCGCTGTGTACCGCCAGGTCGATTCCCCGCGACCACGCCGACGGCCGCGTCGAGCGGCTCAGGCGCGTCGCGGCCGAGGCGATCGGCCAGTCCGGATCCGCCGTGGCCACGCGCGTAGAGCCGCCGGCGACCGTCGCCGAGCTGTGCGCGGCCAGGCCGGCCCGCGCCGTGGGGCGGCTCGGGCTCTTCTTCCACGAGGCTCCCCTTGCGCAGTCGTCGATCCATCGCTATTGTACCGACGTGCCGGACGAGATCGTCGCCTGCGTCGGGCCCGAGGGCGGATTCGACGACGCGGAGGTCGGGGCGCTGTCCGACGGCGGCTACGAGGCCGCCTGGCTCGGCCCGACCGTCCTGCGAGCCGAGACCGCCGCGATCTTCGCCGTCGCGTCGTTACGAATCGTCTGCCTGGAGCGTTCCTCATGGTCCACGACCGAGTCACGAGAATAAGCGTCCTGAAGGTACCGGTCGACATAGTCGAGCCGGACGACCTCGAGGAAGTCGTCAAGGCGATGTACTCGGACGGCAAGAACCATCAGATAATCCTCCTATCGGCCGCCGACCTGATGCGGGCGCGCCGATCCGGCGAGTTCCGAACGATGATAGCCGGGGCCAGCCTCGTCGTCCCCATATCGGCGTCGATCGTGCGCGCGGCCAAATTCCTCAGGCGCCGGCCCCCGGTACGCTACGAGCCGTTCGACTTCATCGTCAGGCTCCTGGCCATACTCGAGCGCTGGGGCAAGTCGGCCTACCTGTTCGGCGGCAGCCCCAAGGGCCTCGCGCGCGCGTCCAAGAACATCAGGGCCACCTTCCCCGGCCTGCGCGTGGTAGGCGGCCATTCGTCGAGGTTCCCGAAGCATTTCCATCCCAAGATAGTCGAGGCCATACGCAAGGCGGCCCCGACCCTGCTGCTCGTCGGTAGGGGCGTGCCGGGCGCGGAGCGCTGGATACCGCGCAACATGAGGAGCTTCAACGCCGGCCTGCAGCTCTGGTGCTCGGACGTGTTCGAGGTCTTCGCCGAACGCCGCCGCCGCCCGCCCGCCGCCCTGTTCGCCAGGGGAATGGAATGGCTATATTACCTGCCTAGGCGCCCATGGATCGTATTCAGGCTCTGGACCCAGGCTCGGATGGATATCATCTGCCTCTGGTACCGCGTTCGCGGGAAATAGTACTTTCACATATACTTCAAACGCTAAAAGTCTGCGAAATCATCTCAGCTCCCACTGATCGGAGGAACGAATGAAACGATTAGCAGTGATCGCTATCGCCCTGGCGGCGGCCTCGTGCGCCACGCGGCCGGCGGAGCCGGCGCTGACGCGCAAGGAATACCAGCGGGAGACCAGGATACCGGTGGTCGTCAAGGAGACGGTATCGTACGCCGACGGCGTCGTCGACCGCGTCGTGACGCACGAGTACGACGAGGGGCTAACGGCTATCCTCGCCACGTATACCTCCAAGCCGTCGTCGCCGTCGCCCGCGGGCCGCGTCTCCTACGCGTACGCGGACGGGCGGCTCGCGTCCAAGTCCTCCTACGCCGAGGACGGCTCCCTGACGTCGCGCGGCGAGTACGCCTACGACGCCGACGGCGGGCTCGTCAAGGAGACGACGCTCGACGGCAAGGGCGCCGTCCAGTCCGTATCGGAATGGACCTGGGCGAACGGCCTCAGGACGTCGTGGCGCGTCTCGTCCGGGGCCGGCGCCGTCCTGGCCAGGACCGACTACTACTACGACGCCGGGCGCCTCGCCTCGGCCAAGCTGTACGACGGCTCGGGCGTCCCGCGCGGCCGCGTCGAGTACGCGTACGACGCCGACGGCTCGCTGACGGCGACCAGGTACTACGACGCCGACGGCAAGGCCGACGGGCGCATCGAGTATCGCCTCGAGGGCGGCGAGCCCGTCGAGGAGAGCGTGTACCGAGCCGACGGCAGGCTCGAGCGGAGGCTGACCTACGCCTACGGCCCCGACGGAGAGCTGCTGCGGAAGGCGCTGCTCGACGGTTCCGGCAAGGCCCGGGAGTACGTCGACTA
>QKAK01000188.1 GCA_003247225.1 Spirochaetota bacterium
TCTTCCATCTTGTCATCATGTTCCCGTTTTCGCGTACGCCGTTTCGTCCGCGTCGCGGCTTAGGCGGGCCCGAGCGACGCGTAGCGCTCTGCCGTCGTCCATAGCCCGAGCGCCGGATTGCGCACGAAGAAGATCTCCTCGCCGTCCACGACGTTCCAGCCGTCGGCCAGCGACGCCGGGTCGTAGCGGCGCAACGCGTCGCGCCAGTCGGCCCAGCCGTAGCCGACGCCCGCCAGGTCGGCCGCGGACAGGCCGCCGGCCGCGTAGGTGACGGCGAAGCGCCCTTCGGTCGATCCGTGGGCCAGATGGGCGGCGCCGGCCAGGTCGCCGGCCAGCTCGCCGGACTCGACCAGGGCGCGCACCGCGTCCGAGCCCCGGTAGCCGTAGTCGCGGATGGTCTCGTCGATGCCCTTGTCCTCGCCGAAGCTGTCTACGCCGGGGGCTATCACCAGGAGCTCGCCGGAGTCGGCTAAAGCCAGCCTGGTGCGGTAGACGGCCTTGTTGCCGAGCCAGGTGGACTTGAACAAGTCGGGGTCGAGGTAGACGACGACCTTGCCGGCCGGCCGCGCCAGGTACTCGATGTTCACCTCGGCGGACAGGGCCGCGGCCCTCGAGAACGCCTCGCGGCCGCCCCCGACGTACAAGCCCCTCGTCGCCTCGCCGCCGCGCCCGTCAGGACCGACGACCGTCATCGCGTAGAGCGCAGGGACGGAGCCGAGGAAGCGCTCCTGGGCGTAGTCGAGCACCGCCCGGACGGGCGTATCGACCCGGCCGAGGGTACGCTCGATACCGTAGGCGGCGCCGAGCCAGTGCGATCGGTCGATGCCGTCCTTGCCTCCCAGGCCGACGAACAGGTTCTTCGAGTAATTGGCCATGCCGACGACCTCGTGCGGCACCACCTGGCCGAGCGATAGCACCAGGTCGAAGCCGCCGTCCGCTACGAGGCGGTTGACCTGGGCCGGCCAGTCGAAGTCGCACAGGCCGCCCGAAGCCTCGCGGACGAAGGCCGCCGGAACGCGCCCCAGCTCGACAACGTCGCGGCGCCAGTCGTGCGGCCTGAACAGCTCGGGCGGTACGCCGGGGAACATCGCCCCGACGGCCGCGTCGGTCATCGGGCGATGCGTACCGAGGGCCGGCATCACGGCCGCGAGCGCGTCGCCGTAATAGTCGTAGGCGGCCTTGAGCAGGATCCCGGCCCTGGCGTGGCTCCGCGTGCCGTCCGGCGGCACCGCGAGCACCCTATGGCGAGGCCCGACGACGGCCAGCGCCTCGATGAAGGCCTCGGCCAGCTCCTCGTCGCCCATGGAGTCGGTCGCCGAGCCCCGCGCGTATACGCATTCGTCGATTCGCATGGTCATTCCTTCGGTAGTGTTACGAACCTCGTTGATCGGAACAGCCTATCTCTTTCGTAGTTCCTCGAACCTTGTGGAGCGTCGCTTCTCCATACCGCATCCTGGGCAAGCTCGATTCCGAGCCTCTAGGGGTAGTCGGTCCCGGGCGTCCTTCACAAGCTTCGAGGAACTTGGTATTTCTTTACCCGAGAACGAGTATAGCCTTTTTCGCCCTGCGTCGTCGATAGGAGCCGGCGGCATCGTACCCGCGCGGCGCCCGCGTCAACAAGCTTCGCAACGCCATGCGAGCTTGCCATCCGCTTCGGCCGAGGCCATACTGCTCGCCATGATAGCGATACGGCGATTCGACGAAGAAGCCGCGTGGATAGCCGCCTTGATCGACGATATGCTCGGCGCGGTCCTGTCGGCGGAGTCAGAGAACCGCCGGGCCGTCCTCTGCCTGGCCGGCGGCTCGACGCCCGGGCCGGTCTATACGGCCGCGGCGGCCGCCCTGGCCGCCCGTCCGGCCCTCCGCGCCGGTCCGGTCGCGCTCGTCATAGGCGACGAGAGGGCCGAGCCGCGCTCGCCGTCGGAGCGCAACGAGACGATGATCCGCGGCGCCTTCTCGGCCGCCGTCGGCGCCGGCGCGGCCGAGATCGCGGGCTGGCGGCTCGAGGGCGGGCCCGACGGCGCCGTCGCCGCCATGGCCGCCGCGCTCCGTCGGCTGCGGGCCGGACGGCCGGCCGGCTCGCCCACGTTCGACCGCTGCTACCTCGGCCTCGGCGCCGACGGCCATACCGCCGGCGTGTTCCCCGGCACCTCGGCCGCCCTATCGTCCGCCGTAGCGGTCGCCTGCCTGGCGCCCGAGGAGCCTCGGGCCCGCGTCAGCCTGTCGCTCCCGTCCCTCGCCTCGGCCCGCGGCACCCGGTTCATCGTCCGGGCCGCCGGCAAGGAGAGCGCGCTCCGCCGCCTCGCGGCCGGCGACCCGGGCTGCCCGGCCGTCGCCGCGGCGGCCCCGGACGCCGTCGCGTTCGTGCTCGGCCGAGCCTAGCCGACCCGCGTACCTAAGCTTCGTAACGCCGGACTTTCGCCCGAAGTGGCGGGCGACTATACTCTCTACGTGGGATCGATCGCGCGCAGCGCTCCCCCCGGGAGGCGTCCATGGGTTTCATGCGTTCGCCGGCCTTCGCCGCCCTGTTCTTCGGGGCCCTCAGCTCGATGTCGCTGCCGATAGGGGCGCTCATCGGCATAGCCGCCAAGCCGTCGAGGACCGTCATATCGGCCGTCATGTCCTTCGGGGCGGGCAGCCTGATGGCGGCCATCTCGTTCGAGCTGGTCAACCCCGCCGTCGAGCGGGCCGAGGCGGGCTTCGCGCCGCTCGCCGTCGGGCTGCTGCTCGGCTGCCTGGTGTTCATAGTCCTGTCGCGCGCCTCCGACGAGCGCGGCGGCGCCGCCCGTACCAGGTCCACCCTCCTATCGAGCCTCCGGTCCAAGAAGAAGCGCGAGGCAAGGGGGATTCTCGAGCGGCTGGCCGCCGTCGACATCCTGCGCTCGCTGCCCGCCGATCAGGTGCAGGCCATCGTCCCCTACATCGCCCGGCGCAGCTTCGCCAAGGGCGTGCCGGTCTTCGAGCAGGGCGGCGCCGGGGAGTCGATGTACATCATCGACTCGGGCACCGTCTCCATCGAGTACGTCGACGCCGCGGGGAAGCGGTCCAGGGTAGCCGAGCTGGGCCCCGGCCAGACCTTCGGCGAGATGGCCCTGATCTGGAACGCCCCGAGGACCGCCGACGCCATCCCGTCGAGCGACGCCGCCGCCTTCGAGATACGCAGGGAGGACTTCGAGCTGCTCGCCGAGGCGAGCCCGGAGCTCAGGGAGGCGGTCGGCGCGCTCGCCGCCGAGCGCGGGCGCTCAGGCTTCATACCCGAGGCGGCCGTGTCCGGGGAGCGTTGGCTGCGCGAGGCGTCTCGCCACCTCGACGAGAGCGCCTACCGCCCGTCCGAGACGGAGCTCAAGACCGCCGCCGCCGCGTCGCACGGCGGCGGCGCCACGGCCATCTGGCTCGGCCTGCTCCTAGACGGCATCCCCGAGTCGCTCGTCATCGGGGCGAGCATGTCGGGCTTCAGCGCCAGCCCGGCCCTGATCGCCGGCCTGTTCATGGCCAACCTGCCCGAGTCGCTGTCCAGCTCGACGATGATGAAGGAATCCGGCGCCCGCACGGGCAGGATCATGTGGATGTGGACCTCGCTCGTGATCGCGGTCGGCGTCGGGGCGCTCCTGGGCAACCTCGTCTCCGCCTCGCTCCCGCCGACGGCGCACTCGCTCTTCGAGGGCCTGGCCGCCGGTTCGATGCTCGCGATGATAGCCCAGACCATGCTTCCGGAAGCCTACGAGCGCAACATCCGCATGGTAGGCCTGTTCACCGTGCTCGGCTTCATCGCCACCGTGTTCTTCCACACGGTCGGCTAGGCGCGACGAAGTAGACGCCCCGCTCTTACCCGTACCGGGTTTTCGTCCATACCGGGGATGAGCGCGAGAAACGAGGCCCCCCGGACCACGACGGCGTGCTCTCTGCACGTCGAGGGGCCCGGGTGGTTCCCTTCGGGGCGAGAGACGAAGCGATCGCCCCGCTCTTACTCATAATGGGTTTTCGTTCATACCAGGGATGGACGCCCAGCGCGCTTTCAGCGCGCACTACAATATTCTTCCATAAGGCGAACGGCGCGTAGCGACGTATACGAGAAGCGCCCCGATCCGGGCCTCGACGGCGTGCTCCTTGCACGTCGAGAGGAACGGATCGGGGCGCGACGAAGTAGACGCCTCGCTCTTTCCCGTAACGGGTTTTCGTCCATACCGGGGATGAGCGCGAGAAACGAGGCCCCCCGGGCCACGACGGCGTGCTCTCTGCACGTCGAGGGGCCCGGGGGGCCGAGAGACGAAGCGATCGCCCCGGTATGAACGAAAACTAGGCTTCGGCGATCAGCAGCGTCTTCGAATCCAGCTTAATATTCAGGTCCTCGGGGTTCATGCGCCCGTGGTCCTTGACGACGATGAAGTGGATGTACTCGGCCTTGGGCTCGAGGACGATCAGCACGGAGATCACGTCGAGGAAGGGCCGGAGGATAACCGGCACGTTCTTCTTGTCCAGGAGCGGCTCCTCGCCGGACATGGTGCAGGAGTACCAGAACTCGAGCTTCATCTCCTCGGCGAACGCGCGGACCTTGGAGAAATGCTCGGCGTCGGCGCGGGCGAAGTCGAAGCCGTCGGCGATGATGGCGTCGGCGTCGAAGCCGCCGTCGACGATCATCGCGCGGAGCGACTTGAGGATCTGGTCGGTGGTCACGCCCTCCTGGTTGAAGTTCATGATCACGCGGTTCTTCATCAGGTCGTCGTGGACGCTCGAATGGTCCTCGAGGTTGCGCTTCTTGGCGAGCTCGGTGAAGATATTCTCGTACCACGAGATGACGTAGCTCGTATGGGTGGTGAACGATACGTGGATGACCTTCTTGCCCTGCATCAGCTTGTCGAGCGCCAGCTGGACCAGTACGCTCGTCTTGCCTATGCCCTTGCGGCTCGCGATGACGCCGATATTGCCAGCCTTGAGGCCGCCCTCGATGCCCCGCTCGAGGACGCGAACGGGGCTCTTCTTGATCAGCTCCTCTTTAAGCATGGGAACTCCTTACGATGTCGGTTAGGTATCGTGCAGTCTATTTGATCGATTAAACGCGCGGCCCGGGGGGCCGCCCTATGGTGTACCACGTATACGAGTATACGGCCCTTCCGCCCAAAACGCAAACGGGCCGGAATGCTCCGGCCCGCCCGCTCAGGGCTCCGCCTCGCGGCTAGCGGCCCTGCTCCTTCTTGCGCTTCTCCTCGTAGTCCTTGCGGAGCTGCTCGGAGACGCTCTGGGGCACCTTGCCGTACTTGAGGAATTCCATCGAGAACTCGGCCTTGCCCTGGGTCATCGAGCGCAGCACCGTCGAGTAGCCGAACATCTCGGACAGCGGGACCTCGGCCTCGACGCGGCAGAACGAGGCTTCCTCGGTGCTGGCCGTGATCAGGCCGCGCCTCTGGTTGACCGACGCGAAGATGTTGCCCTGGAACTCGGCGGGGCCCTCGGCGACGACCTTCATGATCGGCTCGAGGATCACCGGCTTGGCCTTCTCGTAGGCCTCGCGGAAGCAGCCGATAGCGGCCAGCTGGAACGCGATGTCGGACGAGTCGACCGGATGGCTCGCGCCGTCGTTGATCACGCAGCGGATGTTCACGACCGGGAAGCCGATCAGCGAGCCCTTCTTGGCCGCTTCCTTGAAGCCCTTGTCGCAGGACGGTATGTACTCGTTCGGTATCGCGCCGCCCTTGATCGAGTCGACGAACTCGTAGACCTGGTCCTCGACCGGCTCCATGTAGCCGGCCACGCGGCCGTACTGGCCCGAGCCGCCGGTCTGCTTCTTGTGCGTGTAGTTGAACTCGGCCCGCTGGCTGATCGCCTCGCGGTAGGCCACCTGCGGCATGCCGGTCGTCACCTCGCACTTGTACTCGCGGCGCATGCGCTCGATGTACACGTCCAGGTGCAGCTCGCCCATGCCCTTGATGATGGTCTGGTTCGACTCCGGGTCTACGTAGGTCTGGAAGGTCGGGTCTTCCTTGGTGAAGCGGTTGAGCGCCTTAGACATCTGGTCGGCGCTCTTCTTGTCGGCCGGCTCGATGGCCAGCGAGATCACCGGGTCCGGCACGAACATGCTCGTCATCGCGTAGTTCAGCGACGGGTCGCAGAAGGTGTCGCCGGAGGCGCACTCGATGCCGAACAGCGCCACGATGTCGCCGGGGCCGCCCTCCGAGATATCCTCCATCGTCGCGGCGTGCATGCGCACGAGGCGGCCGACCTTGAACTTCTTGCGGGCGCGCGTGTTGAACAGCTCCGAGCCCTTCTTGATCTCGCCCTGGTAGATGCGCACGTAGGTCAGCTGGCCGTACTGGCCGTCCTCGAGCTTGAACGCGAGCGCCACCGTCGGCAGCTTGGCGTCGGGATGGACCACGATCTCCTTCTCGGCCTGGTCCAGGTCGAGCGCTATGTTCTTGACCTCGGTCGGGTTCGGCAGGTAGTCGACCACGCCGTCGAGCAGCAGCTGGACGCCCTTGTTCTTGTAGGCGGAGCCGACGAAGACCGGCACGAACTGCTCGGCCACCGTGCCCTTGCGGATCGCGGCCTTGATCATCTCGGGCGTCTCGGCGCCCTCGAGGTAGGCCTCGGCCAGCTCGTCGGAGAACATCGACGCGCAGTCGAGCAGCTCCTCGCGGTGCTTGGCCGCGTCGGCCTGCATGTGCGCGGGGATCTCGGCGTAGCGGAGGTTCACGCCGCCCTCGCCGTCGAAGTAGACGGCCTTCATCTGCACGAGGTCGACGAGGCCCTCGAGCTTGTCCTCGAGCCCGATCGGCAGCGTGATGAACGCCGCGTTCAGGCCGAGCTTCTCGACTATCTGGTTCTTGACGCGGTAGGGGTTGGCTCCCGTGCGGTCGGCCTTGTTGATGAACGCCAGGCGGGGCACGTGGTAGCGCTTGAGCTGGCGGTCGACCGTCAGGGTCTGCGACTGCACGCCGCCGACCGAGCACAGCACGAGCACCGCGCCGTCGAGCACGCGCAGCGAGCGCTCGACCTCGATCGTGAAGTCGACGTGTCCGGGGGTGTCGATCAGGTTGATCGGCGAGTCCTTCCACTGCACGTTCGTCGCGGCCGAGGCGATCGTGATGCCGCGCTCGCGCTCGAGCTCCATCGAGTCCATCGTCGCGCCGACGCCGTCCTTGCCGCGCACCTCGTGGATCGCGTGGATCTTGTTGCAATAGAACAGGATGCGCTCCGAGAGCGTCGTCTTGCCGGAGTCGATGTGGGCGCTGATGCCGATGTTACGCATCTTCGAAATTTCGAAAGCCATGCTCTTGCCTCTACCTTCGCACAGGGTATGGTCCGCGCCGGACCGGCGCCGTCCTCGAGTTACGTCGTTCTGTAGTTGGATCGCGAGCCCGCTCCCACAGGCCCCGTGGCTACCGCGTTTTTCGCGGTCGCTTCGCTTAGCCGTCAGTTTTGCGCGGAAAGCGCGGTTGAATGAAAGAAACGTACTCGCGTTGCAGTATAGTGATAGTCGCTTGCCGAATCAAGGGGTGGGCGGCTTGTCAAGTAAAAAAACGGGGAAGCCGGGGGGCGCCACGCTAGCCCGCCCGGCCGCCGGCGCCAGACGCGCCCCCCGCCGCGGGCCTCCTCGCGCGCCGCCCCCGCCCAGCCCGGTAGCCGGCCCCGCCCGCCCCGGCCGGCGCCGCCCCGCCCGGGCGCGCTCCGGGGTCCCGCGGCCCCCCGGGGGCGGGATCGTGAACGCGGGATGAGCGCGCCGGGCATCGAAGCAAGCGACGCAATCGCTCGATGTTTCTATAAGTAACTACACCACAATGAATTATTCGATTTTGCCCTTTGACTAACCAGCGGGCGCGGGAGTAGAATGCGCCGTCCCGCAACCAGCGGGCGCGAGGAGACTCTTTATGGAACTGCCCTGGGCCGAACCCTACCGGATGAAGACCATCGAACCGATACGCCGATCGACGCGCGCCGAGCGCGAGGCGTGGATCCGCGACGCCAAGTATAATCTGTTCAACCTGCGGAGCGAGCAGGTCTACGTCGACCTCATCACCGATTCCGGTACCGGGGCCATGTCGAGCGCCCAATGGGCCGAGATGATGCTCGGCGACGAGAGCTACGCCGGCGCGACCTCCTACTACAAGCTGAAGGATACCATCGAGACCGTCTTCGGCTTCCCCTACTTCCTGCCCACCCACCAGGGACGCGCGGCCGAGAACGTGCTCTTCTCCGCGATGATCGGCTCGGGCCCCGAGTCGGGCAAGGGCCTGATCATCCCCGGCAACAGCCACTTCGACACGACCAAGGGCCACATCGAGTTCCGCGGCGCCCACGCCGTCGACTGTACCATCGACGAGGCCTTCGATACGCAGGTAGAGCACCCGTTCAAGGGCAACGTCGACCTCGGGAAGCTCGAGGCCGCCCTGTCGCGCAAGGACGTGAAGGCGCCGCTCTGCCTCGTCACCATCACCTGCAACAGCTCCGGCGGCCAGCCCGTCAGCATGGCCAACCTCCGCGAGGTCTCCGCGCTCTGCCGCCGGTATAAGGTGCCGGTCTTCTTCGACTCGGCCCGCTTCGCCGAGAACGCCTACTTCATTAAGACGCGCGAGTCGGGCTACGCCGACAAGGGCATTCCCGCCATCGTCAAGGAGATGTTCTCCTACGCCGACGGCTGCACCATGTCGAGCAAGAAGGACGGCATAGTCAACATCGGCGGCTTCATCGGCTTCCGCAGCCAGGAGGCGTGGCGCGAGGCGAGCACCTTCAATATCATGTTCGAGGGCTTCAACACCTACGGCGGCATGGCCGGCCGCGACATGGGAGCCCTCTCCGTCGGCCTCCGCGAGGCCTGCGAGCTCGACTACCTCGAGTCCCGCGTCGGCCAGGTCGCCTACCTCGGGAAGCGCCTGACCGACTACGGCATCGCCGTCCAGCGCCCCTACGGCGGGCACGCCATCTTCGTCGACGCGAAGAAGTTCCTGCCCAAGGTGCCCAAGGAGGAGTTCCAGGCCCAGACGCTCGGCGTCGAGCTGTACCTCGAGGGCGGCGTGCGCGGCGTCGAGATAGGCGCCCTGCTCGCGGACCGCGACCCGGACACCCACGAGAACCGCTACCCGGCCCTCGAGCTCCTGCGCCTCGCGATACCGCGCCGCGTCTACACGAACCAGCACATGGACTACGTGGCGGCCGCCCTCGCCAACGTGAAGGAACGCGCCGACGGCATCAGGCGCGGCTACAGCGTCGCCTGGGAAGCCCCCATCATGCGCCACTTCACCGTGGAGCTGAAGCCCGC
>QKAK01000181.1 GCA_003247225.1 Spirochaetota bacterium
TTGGTCGATGTTGCATCGCTTACGGCGTCGGTGTTGGCCGTTGTATTGGTAAATACCGCGGCGACCACGCCGGAATCGGCGCTATTGGTTGCCGTGGCGTCCGTAACGGTAAAGGTGTTCGCGGCTACGCCAGTCAGGGTATAGCCGCTTTTAGCCGTCAGGGTGATGGTGGCGGTGTAGGCGGTATTGGATACAAACATGTCACTGACCGATGGACTCCAGGTCACCGTTCCGGTGTACTGGGCTGTCTCGGTTATCGTCGTTACCGGTGTAGCGCCGGTAACCGGCGCCGTTACGCCATGAATCGCCGCGATGCTGACTACAACGGGTGCGGGTGCCCCCGTAGCTGGGAACTCCGCCGTGACCGTACCGGAGTCTGCAGAGTTAGCGACACTCGATGCATCGGCAACAGTAAAGAAGTTCGCGGCTACACCAGTCAGGGTATAACCAGTCTTGGCGGTCAGGGTGATGGTAGCGGTATATGCCGTGTTTGCCGCAAAGCTTGTGGGCGATCCGCTCCAGGTCACGGTTCCCGTATACTGCGTCGTTTCGGTAATCGCTGTTACCGGCGCCGCGCCCGTTACCGGGGCCGTTACTCCGGGGATCGCCGATAGGTCGATTACAGTATCTGCTGGCGAAATTAATTCGTTAGGACAGCCCAGCAGCGCGAGCGCGGTCAATGCCGCCATGAACGGAACTAGCGCCTTCTTTATCATCCGCTTAACTCCTTCGTATCTTGTATGCGTTTTTACAACCACGTATTGAAAATTACCTCGCCGTCCCGGGGGCGTTGGCCTTCAGGTAGGGGTAGCCCCCGTTGATCGGGTCGGATTGGTCGTCCTCGGCCCAGACGTCGGAGGAGAAGCCCGTGAAATTAGCCAGGTCCCTCATCCGGGTGTCGGTGAGGTAGGTTCCGATGGTTCCCAACACGGCGTCGGAGAGATAGTAGCAATAGGTGTCGGTTGATTCGTTCCAGGTATCACTGGGACAAAGAGGGCCGATAACCCCATCCTCCATACTATAGAGGTTCGAGGTGGTCTGGGCGGACGAATAGCACCGGATCAGGGCGTTGTAGCCTGACGTGGCGATGATTCCGCCGACGCTTTGGCCGTTGGACCGGACAGTTCCGGCGGTATAGCAGTCGGTAATCGTCACATAGTACGCCTCTCCGGCTATCCCTCCGGCTATCGCCTGGCTTGCATAGCCGCTTCCTGAGACGAAACAGCCCTCGATCACCGTCGGATTGGCAGTGCTCTGGATGTACCCGGCGATGCCTCCGACTTGCCCTTTGCCGCTTAAGCTCCCGGTGAAGGAGCAGTTCCTGATGACGCCGGTGGCCGCGCCGTCGACATAGTAGACCCAGCCCACGATGCCGCCGACCCACCTTCCGGTGGTGGTGATAGCCGCTGACGAGTGACAATTCTCGATGGTTCCCCCGTTCCTCATGGACATCACGATACCGCCGCCGGGGGTACTGCCGACGACGGTTCCGGAAGTCCGGCAGTCCCGGATGACCGAGGCGGTGGCAACGCCGCAAAGTATGCTATATTTCGATACTGTCGCGTTCTCCAGAGCGACGTTGACGACGACAGCCTGATGGATATATGCAAAAAGGCCCCTCTCCCCGTGCAGGCCGGATATGATGAAGCCCTTCCCGTCCAGGATCCCCGAAAACTGACGCGCGTAGTCGTCGTCAGAAGTTGCGTTCACCCCTACCGGGCTCCAGGTATCGTATTCCGACATGTCGATGTCGCCGGCGAGGAGATAGTAGGCGTCCAGGTCGTTCTGCATGGCCGCCAGCTCCGCCGGAGAGGAAACGTAGCGTACCGTCCTTAAGGTGGCGTCATAGAGGGTGATGCTCCGGCTCGTCGGCGCCGAGGCGTGCCCGGCCGCGTCGTAGGCCACCGCGAAGCTGTATTCGCTGCCGGTGGTCAGGCCGGTGAGGCTGTAGCTCGAGGTGCCCGCCGCCACCGTGGCCTGCTGGCCGGCCCCCCAGGAGATCACCGTATGGTGGTAGTCCGAGAATCCTCCGGTTCGGTCCAGGCTAGGTCGATCCGGCCGTTCCCCGCCTTGGCGACGTAGAAGTCCGGCGCGGCCGGGGCCACGTCCTCCCAATAGGCGAATACGGTTACGCTAGCGCTCAGCGCTGTGGATCCGGTAAACCGCATTCCCTGGCCGGCGGTTCCGGTGTACCAGCCGCGGAAGGCGTAGCCGCTCCGTAACGGGTCGGCGGGGAGGGTCCCGACGGTTACCTCCGGGCTGGCCACGGTCATGGTCGCCGGGGACGCCGGGGTAGTCGCGCCCTGCCCGTCGAAGGTGACGACGTAGCTATGGCTATTCCATACGGCGTAGATCGTCCGGTCGCCGGTGACGATGCTGTCCTCGTCGAAGGCCTCGCCGGTTCCGCCTGACGAGGAGTTCCAGCCGGCGAAATGATACCCGGCGTAGGCCGGGTCCTCCGGGAAATCGTCCGAACCGACGCGGCCGCCCTCTATCACCGAGACGGTATAGAAGTCGGCCTCGGCGGTCCCGTTCCTGGGATCGAAGACGACGTCGTAGACCGGCTTGTCGGTCCAATACGCGTACAGGACGACGTCGCCGGTGATCCGGCTGTTCGCCGTGACGCGCTCGCCCTGCCCGCCGGCGCGGGTATACCAGCCGGAGAAGTAATAGCGGTCCTTGGTCGGCTCGGCAGGCATGTTCGAGGCGCCTATCGTATAGGCCGGCGAGGCTACCGTCACCGAGGCCGGGCTGATAGCGGCGTCGGAGCCCTGGCCGTCGAAGGAGACGGCGTAGCTATAATCGCCCCAGACGGCGTAGAGGGTCGCGTCGGCCGCGCCGATAACCATGGCGTCGCCGGCCCCGTACTCGGCGGCTACCGCGCCGGGCGCGGAGCCCCATCCGGAGAAGGCGTAGCCGAGCTTAACGAGGTTCCCGGTATTGCCGAGCACGACCGCGGAATCGCCCGCCAGGTATTCGTTACCGTCCGACGGGACCTCGCCCTCGTCCGCTCCGTTGGCGTCGTAGGTAACGACGTACGTCGGCGCCACGGGCACGGGTCCGGGGCAGCCGACGGCCAGGGCCGCGGCGATAAGCGCCAGGAACGCCGTCGTCAGGCGGGCGCCCGATTCATGTTTCAGCACAGTGTACCTCCTCCGTCCTATAGACGGGGAAGTGTCGCACTGGCCGGGGTATCGGCGGAACGCAGACTCCTACGGGGCGGCGCCTGCGAATTCGCGCAGGTATCGGGCCGTCGACCGCCGGCCCGGCCTCCCGCCCATCGGGACCGCCCGGCCGGCCCAGGCCGCCCATCGGGCGGGCGCCTATTCGGTCTTGAATCGGCCGAAGCGCTCCTTGAGGTGACCGACAATATCGCCGAGCCGCTGGTTGAGCTCGACCATCTCCTGCATGGACCGCACGATCTCGCGGCTGCCGGTGATGGACTCGGCCATGCCGGTGGCGACCCGGGCGGAGACGTCCTTGATACGCGCCGAGCTGGCGAGCATCGCCTCGGTCCCGGCCTTGATCTCCGCGGAACCGGAGCGGACGTCGGCGGTCACCTCGTTTATCTGGTTCGTCGACTCGAGGATCTGCTGCCCGCCGATCGACAGCTCGTGCACCGATCGCTCGATCTCGGAGAACGCCCCGACCGTATCGGCGACCTCGGCGGCTATCCGCTCGAAGGCGCTCGTCGTGGCGACCACGCTCTTGTCGGTCTCCTCGACGGCCTTGATGATCCCGCGTATCGTCTGGGTGATCGTCTTAGCCGAGGTACCGGCCGAGTCGGCTAGCTTCCGGATCTCCTCCGCCACGACGGCGAAGCCCTTGCCGGAATCCCCGGCGTGGGCGGCCTCTATCGCGGCGTTCATCGACAGGAGGTTGGTCTGCGAGGCTATGTCGTTGATCGTGGAGGCGAGGTCCCGGATCTGGAGCACCTGGCTCGATACCGCCCTGAAGGTCTCCGCGGTCTCGGTCAGCCTGCCCTTGCCGTCCTCGGCCACGATCGACAGCGCCTTCGTCGCCTGCTGCTTGTTCTGGGCGACGGCGTTGACGCTGCTGAGGGAGGCTATCATCTCGGTGATGGCCGCGGTCGACTCCTCCACCATCGACGCCTGGGAGATTATCCGCCCGTCGACAGCGGCGATGTTGCCGGTCACCTCCTCGATCGACGAGACCGTCGCCGAGATGCTCGAGTCGAGCACGTCGATCTGCTTGCCGATGGCGCCGAGGTTGGCGCTGATCTGCTCTATGGCCGTCGACGTCTCCTCGGTCGACGCGATGACGCTCATCTTCACGGTATCGGTATCGACGATCGCGCGCTTCACCTCGAGCATCAGGCCCCGTAGCTTGTCCGTGAACGCGTTGAAGGATACGGCGACCATGCCGATCTCGTCGTTCGTCCGCGCCGGTACGCGCAGGGTCAGGTCGGCGTCCGCGTCCGCGAGGCGCTTCAGGTGCGCGCCTATGCCGACGAGCGGGTTGATGACGAGCCGCGCGTACATCACGTAGACGAGCGTCTGCGCGACGATGAACGCGAGCAAGAAGACGGCGATGGGCGGGAGTATCGTTCGATACACATCGCGCCGTATCATCGAGATCGGCGAGCTGACGATCAGGCTCCATCGCGTGCCCGGGACGCGCATCGCCTCTATCATCGAGGGCTCGCCGTCGACCGCCGCCTCGAAGAAGAATTCCTGTAGCTCGGATATGCCCTTCCGATACTCGCCGGCGCGCTCGCCCATGCCCATCGTCCTGCTGAGCGCGTCGAAGCCGATGACGTTCGCCGGATCGTAGAAATACGTCCCCCCGGCGAGCTCCGTCCAGAGCAGGTACTCGCCGGTCGTATCGTACAGGGCTATGCTGAGCGAGTAGCGTCGCTCGAGCTCCCGGATGATCGCGATGATCGGGTCGAAGCTGTAGTTCAGCGCCACGATCCCCGTCGCCCGCCCGTCCTCCAGGACGGCGCGGGCCGCTGTGATCACGATCTTAGGCTCGACGCTGGCCTCGGCCGAGACGCGGGGCTCGCTTATGACCACGGCCCGCTGAACGCGGCCTTGAAATAGTCCCGTCCCCGGACGTCGAAGCCGTCGGCCAGCTGGACGTCGCGGCTGAGCAACAGCCCCTTGGAGCCCTCCGAGCCGACGAAGAGCAGGTCGGCGTTCGTCCCTTCCGATACGCCGGCCATCAGGCCCGAAAGTTCCGCGGCCTCGTCGAGCCCGAGGAAGTCGTCGTTATCGACTCCGTCGGGAACCCCGCCCATCCGCCGGATGACGCGGGGAGCGAGCGGGTTGAGCGCCAGGGTCCTGAGCATCTCGAAGCTCGGCGACAGTTCGACCGTGATCGCGTCCCGTATGCCCTCGGCGTCGGACAGGAGCAGGCGCCTCGAGTCGCCGTACTCGCCCGAGTAGTTGACGGCCCCGAGGACGATCGAGAACGCCAGGATCAGCGCCTCAGGCAGCACGATCGAGAGCGCGATGGTCTTGGTTTTGACGCTGGTCGTCTTCCTCATGACCTCTCCATGGAAGTGTATCCGCCGTTCGGGCCGAGTCAAAAGCGCGGGTGCCGAGGCGCGCCCGCGCGATAGTAGGCGCGGGTCTCGCCGAGACGGCCGGAGCCGCCGGCGGGGCCGTGGCGCGCGTAAAAAAGGCCGGCCGCCGGGCTGAGCGCCCGGCGGCCGGCTGAACGGAGACGAGAGGTGCTTTATCCTAGGAAGGACAGCATGACGCCGGCCGCTACCGCGCTGCCGATGACGCCGGCCACGTTCGGGCCCATGGCGTGCATCAGGAGGTAGTTCTCCGGGTTCTCGCGCTGGCCCACGACCTGGGAGACGCGGGCGGCCATCGGCACGGCGGAGACGCCGGCGGAGCCGATCAGCGGGTTGACCTTGCCGCCGGTGGCGGCGCACATGATCTTGCCGAACAGCACGCCGCAGGCGGTGCCGCAGGAGAACGCGAACAGGCCGAGGGCGATGATCATCAGGGTCTGCGGCTGCAGGAAGCGCGCGGCGTTGGCGGTCGCTCCCACGGAGACGCCGAGGAAGATCGTCAGGATGTTCATCATCGCGTTCTGCGCGGTGTCGGACAGCCTCGCGGTCACGCCGGACTCCCTGAACAGGTTACCGAGCATCAGCGAGCCCAGGAGCGGCACGGCCGACGGCAGGATGAGCCCGATGAAGATGGTCACCGCTATCGGGAAGACGATCTTCTCTACCTTGGTCACCTCGCGCAGCTGCTCCATCTTGATCTGGCGCTCGCGCTTGGTGGTCAGCGCCTTCATGATAGGCGGCTGGATCAGCGGCACGAGGGCCATGTACGAGTACGCGGCGATGGCTATCGGGCCGAGCAGCTCGGGCTTGAGCTTGCTCGTCAGGTAGATCGCCGTCGGGCCGTCGGCGCCGCCGATGATGCCGATGCTCGCCGCGGCCTTGAGGTCGAAGCCGAGCGACGGGAAGGCCTTGCCGAGGTAGAACGCGATCACGAACGGAATGAAGATGCCGATCTGCGCCGCGGCGCCGAGGAGCAGGCTCTTCGGGTTGGCGATGAGCGGGCCGAAGTCGGTCATCGCGCCGACGCCCAGGAAGATGAGCGGCGGATAGATGCCCATCTTGACGCCGTAGTACAGGTAGTAGATCAGGCCGCCTGGCTGGCCGCCCTCGGCCGGCGTGAAGACGCCGCCGAACGGCAGGTTCGACAGCAGCATGCCGAAGGCGATAGGCACGAGCAAGAGCGGCTCGAATTTACGGCCTATACCCATGTACAGGAGCACGCACGATATCACGATCATGATGAGTTCTCCGGGTATGAACCTGAGGACCATCATCTGGCTGTTCGCGAAGCCGGCGTACCCGGATGTCTGGAAGAACTCCAGTATATTCTGCCACATACGCTATTCCCTCCGCCCCGGGTCAGGCGAGGTCGACCATCGGGTCTCCTGTGTTGACGGTCGAGCCGGCCTGGACGCGGATGGCGGCGACGGTGCCGTCGGCGGGGGCGCTGATCTCGTTCTCCATCTTCATGGCCTCGAGGATCAGGAGCACGTCGCCGCGCTTGACCGCCTGGCCGGCGGCTACCTTGATGGACAGCACGGTGCCGGGCATCGGCGCCTTCACGGTATTCGCGCCAGTAGGCGCGGCGCCGGCAGGCGCGGCGGCGGGAGCTGCGGGAGCTGCAGGAGCGGCGGGAACCGGGGCCGCGGCTACGGGAGCGGCGGCCGCCGTGGCGGCGGGAGCAGCGTACGAAGCGGAGGCGCCGACTTCCTCGACGCCGACGTCGTAGGACTGACCGTTGACCGTGACCTTATATTTCTTGACCATGACTGACTCCTTAATTTTCGCGGTTCCGCGCTCAGGCGCGGTCGATATGGCCCCACGCGGGGGTATTGAAGCCCGATCGCTCGATCGAAGCGATCCTGAGCGACGCGGCCGGCACGCCGCTCGCGGCCGAGACCGCGGCGACGATGGCCGCCACGACGGCGCCGTCCAGGCCCCGGGCGGCGGCCGGAGCCGTCGCGGCCGGAGCCGCCGGAGCCTCGGCCTTCGGCGCGGCCTTAGGCTCGCGCACGAAGATGGCCTTGAAGACGCTGACCATGACGACGAGGGCGAAGAGGCACAGGAACACCGTGCCTATGCCGACGACGACGATGGTCCACATCTGCCCCGCGGTCTCGGTGACTACTACGGTATCCATAGCGTCCCCCTTACAGCGGCATATTGGCGTGCTTCTTGGCGGGGCGGCTCTCGCGCTTGCCAAGGAGCATCGTCAGGGCGGCGGCGA
>QKAK01000074.1 GCA_003247225.1 Spirochaetota bacterium
GTCATGCCGGGGCGGTACACGCCGGTATGGGACTGGCGCGCGGTGGCTATCTCCCAGGTCTTGAAGCCGCCCGACAGGTTGCCGACGTCGGTCCAGCCGTGCTGCCTGAGTATGCGCTCGGCGAGGTAGCCGCGGAGGCCGACGCCGCAGAACACCAGCACGGCGCGGTCGCGCGGTATCTCGGCGAGGCGGCCGCGTATCTCGTCGTTCGGTATGTTCGTCGCGCCGGGGATGGTGCCGAGCGCGAATTCCTCGCGGGTGCGCACGTCGAGGAGGAAGGCCCCGGCGTCGGCCATCGCCCTCGCCTCGCTCCAGGGCACCGGGCGGGACAGTCCGGCGAGCGCGTTCTCGGCGGCCATGCCGGCGATATTCACCGGGTCCTTGGCGCTCGAGAACGGCGGCGCGTAGGCGTGCTCGAATTCGGCCAGGTCGACGACCGACGCGCCGCGGCGCACGGCCTCGGCCAGTACGTCGATGCGCTTGTCGACGCCGTCCCAGCCGACCACCTGGGCGCCGTACAGCCGCCCGGTCTCCGGGTCGAAGACCGTCTTGATCGTCAGCGGCAGCGCGCCGGGATAGTAGCCGGCGTGGCTCGAGCCGTGGGTAACGACGCCGGCGACAGGTATGCCGGCCGCGCGGAGCGTCTTCTCGGCCAGTCCGGCCGACGCGGCGGTGATATCGAAGACCTTGGCGATGCTCGTGCCGATCGCGCCGCGCCACGGCCTTTCGGTCCCGACGGATCCGACGCCTAGGTCCGCCATGATCGACGCCGCGACGACGCGGGCCTGCTTGTTGGCCGGGCCGGCGAGCGGCACGCCGAGGGCCTTGCCGAGCACCGGGTTCATGAACGCGGCGGCGTCGCCGAGCGCGTAGACGCCCGGGAGGTTGGTGCGCATGCGCTCGTCGACCAGGATGGCGCCGTTAGGCGCGGTCTCGACGCCGGCCTCCTTGGCTATCCTCGTGTCGGGCCTGACGCCTATCGACAGGATGACGAGGTCGGCGGGCAGCTCGGCGCCCGAGGCCAGCTTGACCACGACGCGGCTGCCGCGGCGCTCGAACGCCGAGACGCCGTCGGACAGGTACAGCTCGACGTTCTTGGACTTGAGCTGCTGGTGGACCATCGCGGCCATCTCGGGGTCGAGCACGTTCATCACCTGGGGCTGGGCCTCGACGACGGTGACGAACACGCCGCGCTCGTGGAGGTTCTCGGCCATCTCGAGGCCGATGAAGCCGCCGCCGACGATGACGGCGCGCTCGGGCCGGGTCTCGTCGACCTTCTTCTTGATGGCGTCGATGTCCGGTACCGAGCGGAGGGTGTAGATGCCCTCGGAGTCGATGCCGGGTATAGGCGGGCGTATGGGCTCGGCGCCGGGCGATAGCACGAGGGCGTCGTAGGGTTCCACCGTGACCGCGCCGGTCCTCGGCTCGCGCAGGGTGACGGTCCTGGCCGCCGCGTCGATCGAGGCGGCCTCGGTGCCGGTGCGCACGTCGACGTTCAGCCAGGCCTTGAACTTGTCGGGCGTCATCACGAAGAGCCTCTCGCGCTCCGCTATGACGCCGCCGGCGTAGTACGGCAGGCCGCAGTTGGCGTAGCTGATGTAGTCGCCGCGCTCGACCAGGAGTATCTCGGCTCCCTCGTCGAGCCTCCTCAGCCTCGCCGCCGTCGAGGCCCCTCCGGCTACGCCGCCTATCACGATGTATCGAGCCATAGTATCTCCTCCGTTCGCGATCATGATCGGATTAGATAGTAATATATATAAATATCTTTTGCAATATATCCTTTTCTTTATATTTAACAAGGCGAGGCCCGCCCGATTGCTACCGCCGCACGGCCGGGGCGCTCGCCTGCGCCTCCCGGTCGCCGCGCCCTATTCCGCGCCGTCGGCGAACAGCCTCCGTACGTCGAACGGCTCGGCGCCCGGGATGCGCACCAGCTCGGCGAGCGGGTCGATGACGCCGGCGACGATGGCCTCGCGCCTATCGGGCTCGAGCATGCGCAGGTAAGCCATCGAATGCTGGTAGACCATCTGCAGGCTGTAGAGGTCGCCGTAGACCGGCGCGATGGTAGACGGCACCGGTACGAGGGCGCCGGCGTGCGCGTAGCCCTTGCCTCGCGACATCTTGGAGCAGAGCCGGTACAGCGGCCGCAAGAGCGAGGTCATGCGTATCGACGGCCGGTACAGGCCCGGCAGCGTCGCCATCGACTCCTCTTCCCAGGCCAGCGCGGCCACGTCGAGCCCGTTCGCGTAGCGGTAGTAGCCGGGCAGCCGCGAGTCGAGGTAGGACGCGAAAGCCGCGTTCCCCGGGGTCGGCGAGGCTATGCCGTAGACCGACAGCGGCGGACGAGACGGAGCCCCGTCCCCGCTGGCGCCGTCGAGCCGGTCGGACAGCCACAGGGCGGCGACCGGCGCCAGGAGCCCGCCGAGGCTGTGACCGGTGAAGCGTATGCTGGCCGCGCCGTCGGCCGACGCGGCCAATCCGACGAGCGCGTCGGCGAGGCTGATTCCGGCGCCGGCGAAGCCGGGCGCCGGCGTCAGGGCGAGCCGCAGGCTCAGCGCCGTCGCCGTGCCGTCGGAGACGAGCGCGTCGTCCGGCGCCCCGGCCGCGGCCGTCAATCCGTTCCACGGCGCCTGCCCGTCTATCATGAAGTCCTGGAACAGCCATTCGTAGCCTGACACGGGATTGGTGCCCCGGAAGACGACGGTATAGTCGCCGGAGGCCGCGTCGCGGCAGACGAGGACGAGTGCGTCGGTAGGATGGGCGAAGACGAGCGCGTCGGGGCTATGCGCCGCCGGTCCCCAGACGATCTCCTGGCTAGGCAGGAAGTCCGCCACGAAGGCCGCTACCTCCGCGGACGCTCGCTCCGGGTCGCCGAGCCAGAAGCCGGCGTACGAGGCGAAGGACAGCTCGACCATCAGCCTGTCGGTCTCGGACCAGGCGGCGGTATCCGGCGCGGCCTCCGCGATCGGCCCTGCCTCGGCTGCCGGCCCGCTCTCGGCCGCGAGCCGCCCGGCCTCGGCGATCGGCCCGCTTTCGGCGGCGACCGGCCCGGGCGGCGGCGGCGGCTCTCGTCCCGGCGACGAGGCGCACGAGCCGAGGGATAGTACCCAGGCTATCGTCGCGGCGCCCGCCGCGGCCCGTAGGCCGCGCTTCATCGTCATCATGCCTCTCTATATAGCGCAAAAAAACCCCGAGGCCAGGCCTCGGGGTCGAAAGGCCCGTGATCGCGGCGTTAGCCGACGGCCTTCATGCCTTCCTCGATCGCCTTGAGGTTCATCGGGATGAACTTATGCTTCGACGGCCCGAAGAAGGACTTGAGCACGGCCTCGAGCTTATCGAGCTTGACCGCGCCGGTCGCCTTGGACAGGGCGCCCATCATCACCATGTTCGCGAACTTGACGTCGCCGAGCTTCTCGGCGATCTCGTTGCACGGCACCTTGATGACGCGGGCGTCGGTCCGCTTGGTGTCCACCTTGACCAGGCTCGAGTTGATCAGCATCGTGCCGCCCTGCTTGAGGTTGGCCTCGCAGAGGGGCAGGGAGTCCATGTTCATCACCACGGCGCTGTCGGGCACGGTGACGAGCGGGCTGGCGATCTCCTCGGTGGAGACGATGACGCTGGCGCGGGCGATGCCGCCGCGCTTCTCGGCGCCGTAGAACGGGAAGAAGGTGACCTCGAGGTCCTCCTTCATGCCGCAGTATACCCACAGCTGCCCCATCGATATGACGCCCTGGCCGCCGAAACCGGCCATGAAGGTCTTCTCGGTCATTTACCGGCCTCCTTGCCGGCGACGTCCGCCAGCTCGTTCTTGATCTCGCCGAGCGCGTAGAACGGGATCATCGCGCTCTCCACCCAGCCGACGCTGTCGGCCGGCTCCATCGCCCAATTGGTCGGGCACTGCGACAGGATCTCCACCATGCTCGAGCCCTCGCCGCGCATCTGGGCCTCGAAGGCCTTGCGGATGTACTGCTTGGTCTTGCGCACGTTGACGGCGTTGTTCACGGCGCCGCGGGCCAGGTACTTGGTGCCGCCGAGGGTGGCGAGCATCTCGAGCACGCGTATCGGGTAGCCCATGCCGTTCTCTATCGGGTCGCGGCCGTAGGGGGCGGTGGTGGCCTTCTGGCCGACGAGGGTGGTCGGGGCCATCTGGCCGCCGGTCATGCCGTAGATGGCGTTGTTCACGAAGATCGTGGTGAACTTCTCGCCGCGGTTGGCCGCGTGCACGGCCTCGGCGGTACCGATCGCGGCGAGGTCGCCGTCGCCCTGGTAGCAGATGACCAGGTGATCGGGCAGCATGCGCTTGACGGCCGTGGCCCCGGCCGGCGTGCGGCCGTGCGGCACCTGCACCGAGTCGAAGTCGAAGTACAGGCTCGCCCAGATCGAGCAGCCGACCGGGTTCAGGATGATCGACTTCTCCTGCATGCCCATCTCGTCGATGACCTCGGTTATCAGGCGGTGAATGACGCCGTGGCCGCAGCCGGGACAATACTTCGTCTGGATCGGCTTGAGGCTCTTCGGATGTCCGTATACGAGTTCCACGCTCGCCCCCTTACTTCTTCAGGATCCGGCGGATTTCGGCGAGTACGTCCTCTTCCGTCGGGATCATGCCGCCGCAGCGGCCGTAGAACGACACTTCGCTCTTGCCGTGCGTATACAGGCGCACGTCCTCTACCATCTGCCCCATGCTCATCTCGACCACGAGGAAACGCTTGCCGGCCAGCTCGCCGAAGCGCTTCTCCGGGAACGGCCACAGCGTGATCGGCCTGAGGAGGCCGACCTTGAGCCCGAGCTTCCTGGCCATCTGCATCGCCCCGAGGCAGACGCGGGCCGAGGTGCCGTACGCGCTCAGGATGACGTCCGCGTCCTCGAGGTGCTGCTCCTCCCAGCGCGCTACGGTCCTCTTGATCTCGTCGTAGCGGGCGTAGCGGGCGTGCAGCGCCTTCTCGAAGTTCTCGGGGACGAGCTGGGTCGAGTCGACGTGGTTCAGCTCGGCGCGCTTGCCCTTGTTGCCGACGGCCCAGGGCTTCGCGACGCGCGTAGCCGGGTCCTTGGGCTCGGGCAGGACGACGCCCTCCATCATCTGGCCTATCATGCCGTCGGCCAGGATCATCGCGGGCATGCGCCACTCGTCGGCCAGGTCGAAGGCCTCGAAGGTCAGGTCGGCCGCCTCCTGGACGCTCTTCGGCGCCAGCACGATGTGGTGATAGTCGCCGTGGCCGCCGCCGCGGGTGGACTGGAAGTAGTCGCCCTGGGCCGGCGATATGCCGCCGAGGCCGGGGCCGGAGCGGGCCACGTTGATGACGACCATCGGCACGTCGGCGCCGCAGGCGTACGAGATGCCTTCCTGCTTGAGCGACACTCCCGGGCTCGACGAGCTGGTCATCGAGCGGGCGCCGGTCGCGGCCGCGCCGTAGACCATGTTGATCGCGGAGACCTCGCTCTCCGCCTGTATGAACACGCGCTTATGGTCGATCATGTGCTTGGCCATGTACGCGGTCAGTTCGTTCTGCGGGGTGATGGGGTAGCCGAAGTACGCGTCGCATCCAG
This sequence comes from Spirochaetota bacterium, assembly GCA_003247225.1. Taxonomy (GTDB): domain Bacteria; phylum Spirochaetota; class Spirochaetia; order Treponematales; family UBA12059; genus SZUA-370. Next base: position 5,548 of record QKAK01000074.1, read on the forward strand.
CGCGGACGGCGGCCTCGCCCATAGCCTCGTTGCCTTTCATCAGGCGCTTCTCTGCAGCCATGCCGGACCCTCCTTATAGCTTGTAGACGCTGATCGCCACGTCCGGGCAGACCGCGTAGCAATTACCGCAGGCTATGCACTTCTCGGGCGCTACGGCCTTGGACGGATAGTATCCCCACGAATTGGGCTCCGTATCGGCCGCGAGCACCTTGACCGGGCAGGCGCGGACGCAGAGCAGGCAGCCCTTGCATCGTTCCCGATCGATCTCGGGTTTTCCTTTAGTAGCCATGGCGACTCCTTGTCGTACTTCCCGTACGGGTAGAATGGTATCGGGGGCCGCGAGGCCCCCGGCGATTGCCAGATACGCGCGGCCGAGCTACCGGCGGCCGAGTGCCGGTCGGCGGCTAGCCCGCGAGCGCAGCCAACGCTATGCTCGCCAGCTTCGTCTCCCGGCTGTCGGCGCGGCTCGTCAGCACGATCGGCTTGGCCGCCCCGGCGACGATGCCGGCGCCCTTGGCCCCGCCCAGGTCGAGCAGCGCCTTGTACAGCACGTTGCCCGCCTCGATGTCCGGCACCACGAGCACGTCCGCGTCGCCGGCCACGTCGGAGGCGATCTTCTTGATCCTGGCGCTCTCGGCGCTGATCGCGTTGTCCAACGCCAGCGGCCCGTCGACGACGCAGCCCTTGACCTGGCCGCGCCTATTCATCTGCGCGATCAGCGCTGCGTCGGCGGTGCACGGCATCTTCTCCGGATTCACCTTCTCCACCGCCGCGAGCATCGCCACCTTCGGCGTCTCCACCCCGATGGCGCGCGACACCGCCGCGGCGTTCGCGACGATGTCCAGCTTGCCCTGCAGGTCGGGGGCGATATTGATAGCCGCGTCGGTGACGATGAACAGCTTATGGTAGTGCGGCGACTCGATCACCGCCACGTGGCTCGTCAGGCGGCCGGCGTTCAGGCCGGCTTCCTTATTGAGCGCCGCCTTGAGCAGGATAGCCGTATCGAGGACGCCCTTCATCAGCACGTCCGCCTCGCCGGAGCGCACCAGCGCCACGGCGGCGGCGGCGGCCTTCGCGTAGTCCTTCTCCTCTATCATGCGTATGCCGGTCAGGTCGGCCCCGAGCCCGGCCGCGATAGCCCGTATCGCCTCGAGGTCGCCGATCAGTATCGGCTCGGCGATGCCGGCGGCCCTCGCGTCCAGCGCGGCCTCGAGCGCCGAGGCCTCCTGCGCGGCCGCCACGGCGATCCGCTTGCGTCCGGCGGTCCTCGCCGCGGCTAGGATATCGGCTATAGTCTTCATATTACCTGTACTCCATCGCCTCGCCGGCCAGGCCGCGCGCGCCGGCGGCGGCCAGCGCCTCGAGCTCGCCCTCGCCGGGGTAGGCGGTCACCGGCGCTATCCAGCCGGTCATCCTCGTGATACCGTCGCGCACCGCCTGGCCGTAGGCTATGCCGCCGGTCAGCACGATGCCGTCCACCTTGCCGTCGGCCGCGGCGGCGAGCGCGCCGATCGCCTTGCCGACGTTGTAGACGAACGCGTCGTAGACGAGCTTCGCGTCCGCGTCGCCCTCGCCGACCTTGGCCTCGAGCACGCGCATGTCGTTCGTCGCGGCCAGGCTGACCATGCCGCCCTGGCCGTTGATCATCTTCATCACCTGCTGCAGGGTGTACTCGCCGGAGAAGCATAGCTTGGCCAGGGCGCCCGCGGGCAACGTGCCCGCGCGCTCGGGGCTGAACGGGCCCTCGCCGTTCAGCGCGTTGTTCACGTCGACGACGCGGCCCCTCTGGTGCAGGCCGACCGACACGCCGCCGCCCATATGGGCCACGATCAGGTTCACCTCGTCGTAGCGCTTGCCGCGCTCGGCCGCCCAGCGCCTGGCCACGGCCTTCTGGTTGAGCGCGTGGAAGATGCACTGCTTGCGGAACAGCTTATGCCCGTAGATCCGCGCCAGGTCGGACAGCTCGTCCACCACCACCGGGTCGGCGATGAACGCCGGCACGCCCAGCTCGCGGGCCAGCGCGTCGGCGATGAGCCCGCCGAGGTTCGACGCGTGCTCGCCGTAGCGGGCGGAGCGGAGGTCGTCCTTCATCGCCCCGGAGACCGCGTAGACGCCGCCGGGTATCGGCTTGAGGAGCCCGCCGCGGCCGACCACGCACGCGACGGTCTTGATATCGAAACCGCGCTTCTCGAGCGCGGCCCTGATCGTCCGCTCGCGGAACTCGAACTGGTCGGCGATAGCCGAATAGCGCGCGATCTCCTCGGCGCTGTGGGCCACGCTCTCGGTGAACGACTCGACGCCGTCCTCGAAAACGCCGATCTTCGTCGACGTCGATCCTGGATTTATGACGAGGATCCTCTGTGACATTCGAACTCCTTGGGTGAGAACGAGGATATGACTAACCGTTGAAACGCAGTATACGCAATTGATACATGATGCGCAAGTAAAAACGATCAAATTCGGCCAATTATCAAAACGCCATTTCATATTACGAAACTTTTATTCCGATTCTTGACGGGATCCCCTTCACCGGCGCCTCGCGGAGCGCTATACTGCGATCGTAGTTCTCTTATGGAGGCAACCATGAAGGCTCTCGTCAAGAAAGCGCCCGAGGTAGGACTCTGGATGGAAGACGTCCCGATGCCCGAGGTAGGCGACAACGATCTCCTCATCAAGGTCAAGAAGACCGCCATCTGCGGCACCGACGTCCACATATACAAATGGGACGAATGGTCCCAGCGCACCATCAAGACGCCGATGACCATCGGCCACGAATTCGTCGGCGAGATCGTCGAGATGGGCCGCGCCGTCCAGGGCTACGCCGTCGGCGAGCGCGTCTCAGCCGAGGGCCACATCGTCTGCGGCGTCTGCCGCGCCTGCCGCGCCGGCAAGCGGCACCTCTGCCCGAACACCCGCGGCATAGGCGTCAACCGCGACGGCTGCTTCGCCGAGTACGTCTCCGTGCCGTCGTCGAACGCCTGGCACGTCCACGACTCCATCCCCGACGACATAGCCGCCATCTTCGACCCCTACGGCAACGCCACCCACACCGCCCTGTCCTTCGACATGGTCGGCGAGGACGTGATCATCACCGGCGCCGGCCCGATCGGCTGCATGGCCGGCGCGATAGCCCGCCACGTCGGCGCCCGCAACGTCGTCGTCACCGACGTCAACGACTACCGCCTCGAGCTGGCCAAGCGCCTCGGCGCCACCCGCGTCGTCAACGTCGCGCGCGACAACCTCCGCGACGTGATGCGCGAGCTCGACATGGTCGGCGGCTTCGACGTCGGCCTCGAGATGTCCGGCTCCCCCCAGGCCTTCAAGCAGATGCTCGACAACATGTACAACGGCGGCCGCGTCGCGATGCTCGGGCTCATGCCGAACGGCGCCGGCATCGACTGGGACAAGGTGATCTTCAAGGGCCTGTTCATCAAGGGCATCTACGGCCGCGAGATCTTCGAGACCTGGTACAAGATGCAGATGATGGTCCTCTCCGGCCTCGACATCGCCCCGGTCATCACCCACCGCTTCGCCTTCGACGACTTCCAAGCCGGATTCGACGCGATGCTTTCCGGGCAGTCCGGCAAGGTCGTCCTGAGCTTCTAGAGGATTCGACGCCGTCGCGCGCTTTCAGCGCGCACGTCAAT
>QKAK01000122.1 GCA_003247225.1 Spirochaetota bacterium
CTGTCGATCACGCTGTTCGGCACCGGCTTCGCCAGCTTCCTCGGGCAGCGCCTCGGGCCCGTATCGAACGGCCGCTACCTGATAGGCCTGACCGGCCCGCGCTTCACGCCGGTCGACGTCGGCGCTCTCGGAAAGGTTCCCATATTGAGCGCGATCCTCGGGCAGGACCTGTTCACCTACGGCATCTACATCCTGATCCCGCTCGCGTGGTTCTACATGTATAGGACGAGGAACGGCCTGTGGCTGCGGGCCATCGGCGAGAATCCGCGTACGGCGGACGCGATGGGCGTGAACGTGAACAGGTCGAAGTACCTGTATACGGTATTCGGCGGCATGATGACGGCCCTAGGCGGCGCGCACCTAGCGCTCGCCTATACGCCCGGCTGGTCCGAGAACATCACGGGCGGCCGCGGCTGGATCGTGATCGCCCTCGTCATCTTCTCGATGTGGAACCCGGCGCGCGCCATCACCGGGGCCCTGATCTTCGGCGGCATCAACGCGGTGCAGTTCAGGCTGCAGGCCTCCGGCACGAACATCCCGGCGGCCTTCCTCCAACATGCTGCCGTACCTGACGACCATCGCGGTGCTCGTCGCGATCACCTGGTGGGAGGCCCTGTCCAAGCGCGTCGGGGCTCCGGCCGCGCTCAGCGTGCCCTACGTCAGGGAGGACAAGTAGCGACGATGGACCGGCGGTCGGGGGCCCGCCGAGCCGGGCCCCTCGGGGCGGCCGCGGCGTTGGCGCTCGCGGCGCTGGCCTCCTTCGCGGCGCCGCCCGCGGCCGCGCAGGCGCGCGGCGGCCTCTCGTTCGGCCCGGACGAGGACCCGCGCCGCTACGAGGCGCTCAGGGTCGCGGTCGAGCCGGGCTCGCCGCCCCTGCAGTTCGTCGACGCGTCCGGCCGCCCGGCCGGCTTCCTCGTCGACGCCGTAAACGCGATAGGCGAGGAGGCCGGCGTGGCCGTCGCGCTCTACCCGATGGCCTTCCCCGAGGCCGTCGCGGCCCTCGCGTCCGGCCGGGTCGACGTGGTGCTCGGAGTGCCGTACTCGGTCGCCGCCCTCGGGGACGCCGGCAGCCTGGCCGTCTCCGAGCCGCTGTTCGCCTCGGCCGTGGCCGTCGTATCGCTCGCGGGAGACCGGCGCTACGACGAGGACGCGGCGAGCCTGGCCGGCGACGTGCTGGCGCTGACCAGGGGCTCGCCGGCCTACGACTTCCTCAAGGCCATACGCTCCGTGCGCTTCAACGAGACGGGCAACCCCGCGGACGCGCTCGAGCTCCTGGCGCTCGGCCGTGCCGACGCCTTCCTCGAGGACCGCGTCGTCGCGTCCTACCTGCTCGAGCGGCGCGACGACGCCGATCGCTTCGCGGTGGCCTCGTCGTACTGGCTGCCGGTCGAGTACTGCCTGGCGGTGCGCGGCGGCGACGACTACCTGCTCTATAGCCTGAACCAGGGCATACGCGCGATCAAGGAGTCCGGCGTCTACAGCGCCGTCTACGAGCGCTGGTTCGACGACTCGGAGGCGGCCGCGCGCCGACGCCTGCGGAACGCGATGACGGCCCTCGTAGCGGCGCTGGCCGTATTCCTGCTCGGCGGCGGCGCGGCGTTCTGGTGGAACCGGCAGCTGGCCTCGAACGTCCGCGCGAGGACGTCCGAGCTGCGCGAGGCCAACGACGAGCTCGGCCGCCTCGTCGGCGAGGCCGAGGACAAGAAGGAATTCATCGCGCGGATCCTGGAGTCGAGCCCGCGCGGCCTCGTCACCAGCGACGCGGAAGGCGTCGTGTCCGTCTGCAACGCCCGGGCCCGCGTCATCGGCCTGCTCGATCCCGACCCCGTAGGCCGCCCGGCCCTCGAATACCCGTTCCTCGCTCACTTCCTGACCCGGGAGCTGACTACGCGGGTGCTCGGCGGCGAGTCGATGCCGTTCAGCGTCTCCGAGTGGACCCGTCCCGACGGCGCCCGCCTGCATATCCGCTACGCGACCTATCCGCAGCTCGACCACGAGGGCCGCGTCGTCGGCCTGATCTTCTCGTTCGAGGACCACACCGTCGAGCAGGCGATGCGCGAGCGGCTGGCCGAACGGGAGAAGGGCGAGGCGCTCGGCCGCATCGTCGCGGGCGTGGCCCACGAGATACGCAACCCCCTCACCTCGATCAAGGCCTTCGTCGAGCTCCTGCCGCGCAAGATGGACGACCCCCGCTTCCTGCGCGAGATGGGCTCCTTCGTGCCGCGCGAGGTGGAGCGGGTGGACAAGCTGATCCGCGATCTTATAGATTTCTCGCGGCCGAGGCGGCCGGTCAGGACTGCGGTCGACATAGGCGAGCTGGCCGAGTCGACGTTGGCCCTATCGTCGCCGGCGCTGGCCAAGCGGGGCGTCACGACTACGTCGAGCGTAGAGCGCGGCCTCCTCTGCTCGGTCGACGCCGACCAGCTGCGCCAGTGCGTGATGAACTTCGTCCTGAACGCGGCCGACTCGGTCGAGGAGGCGCGGGCCGCCGGGACCTACGGCGACGCGGGCGGCGGCCCGGACATCGAGCTGGCGGCCTACGCCGCCGGCGACAAGGCCGTCGTCGAGCTGCGCGACCGCGGCGCGGGCGTCGCCGAGGCGGACCTGGGGCGGGTATTCGAGCCGTTCTTCACGACGAAGCGCGGCGGGGTGGGCCTCGGGCTGCCCCTGTCGAGGCAGTACGTCGAGGAGAACGGCGGGCGGCTCGAGCTGCGGGGCCGGGCGGGCGGCGGCGCGGTGGTCGTCATGGAGTTCCCGCTGGAAGGACGAGGGCGTGGATAGGATACTGATCATCGACGACGAGGCGGCCATCTGCTCGTCGCTTACCTTCGCGCTCGAGGACGCGTACTCGGTGGCGAGCGCCGTCGACGCCGACGACGGCCTGGCGATGGCGGCCGACGAGCCGTTCGACCTCGTGCTGCTCGACCTGCGCATCGGCAAGGCCGACGGCATCGAGGTCCTGACCGCTCTCAAGCGCCTGCCCGACCCGCCCGTCGTGCTGATGATGAGCGCTTTCGGCTCGATCGAGTCGTCGGTCGAGGCGATGCGCCGAGGCGCCTTCGGCTACCTGCAGAAGCCGCTGAACATGGACGAGCTGCTCGCCCAGGTGGTCCAGGCCCTCGAGTACGGGCGGCTCAACCGCCGCGTCGCCACGCTCTGCCGGGAGCTGGAGTCGCGCTACGGCTACGCCGGCATGGTCGGAAAGAGCGCGGCGATGCGGCGCGTCTTCGAGCTCGTGGAGCGGCTCAAGGACGTCGACACGACGGTGGTGGTCCGCGGCGAGAGCGGCACCGGCAAGGAGCTGATATCGAGGGCCCTCCATTACTCGGGCAAGCGCCGGGCCGAGCCCTTCGTCGAGATCAACTGCGGCGCCATTCCCGAGGCCCTGCTCGAGGGCGAGCTGTTCGGCTACAAGCGCGGCGCCTTCACCGGCGCGGTCGACGCCAGGCAGGGCAAGCTGGCCTACGCCGGCTCGGGGACCATCCTCCTAGACGAGATCGGCGACATGCCGCCTCAGCTCCAGGTGAAGCTCCTGCAGGTCCTCCAGCAGAAGGAGGTCACGCCGCTCGGCGCCAACCGCCCCGTCAAGATGAACGCCCGCGTGGTCGCGGCGACCAACGCCGACCTGGCGGCCCTCGTCGAGTCGGGCGCCTTCAGGCGAGACCTGTACTTCAGGCTCAAGGTCGTCGAGATCTACGTGCCGCCGCTCCGCGAGCGGCGCGACGATATACCGCTCCTGATCAACCATTTCATAGCCTCGTTCGCCCGCGAGATGGGCAAGGACGTCCGGGCCCTCGCCGGCGACGCGGCCAGGGAGCTGCTCGAGTACGGCTACCCGGGAAACGTCAGGGAGCTGGCGAACATCGTCGAGCACGGCGTGCTGATGGCGGACGGGCCGACGATACGGCTGTCCGACCTGCCTCCCGAGCTGGCCGTATCGAAACCGGCCTGTCCCGAGCCAGCCGAGGCCGACCTCGCGGCCTATATCGGCGGCAAGAGCCTCGCGCGGCTCGAGGCCATGGCGATCAAGGCGGCCCTCGAGCGATACGGCGGCCGTCGCCGGGAGACCGCCGAGAGCCTCGGCATCAGCGAGCGCGGCCTGCGCAACAAGATCCACGAATACGGCCTCGGCTGAGTCGCTAACAACGGCAAAAAATGCCGCTGGCGGCAAAACATGCCGCTTGATATTCGATACGGAATCGTTCCGGTCGCATCGCCTCCGGCGTCGGTAAGCGGATACCTATATTCTAAAAAAGCAATTAGCCGTTCTCTAGGGTGGATCCATGCCTGGATCATCGCTTGGCACGATTCGTGCTTTAAAGCTAGACAGCACCATGCTACCTAAGGAGGTTCCAATGAAGCATTCGAGGATCATCACCGTGATCGCCATCGTGGCTATCGCCCTCGTAGCGTTCTCGTCCTGCGCCAAGAAGGAAGAGGCGGCCAAGCCCGCCGAGATCGACAAGAGCTCCGTCTTCATCACCGTCGCCTCGGGCCCGACCAGCGGCCTGTATTATCCGATCGGCGGCGGCTTCGGCTCCGTCGTGGCCAACGACATCGGCTTCCGCTCGTCGGTCCAGTCGACCGGCGCGTCGGTCGAGAACATCAACCTGATCCTGAACAAGAAGGCCGAGATCGCCATCGTCATGTCCGACGCGGTGCTCCAGGCCTACGACGCCTTCGGCGCCTTCGAGGGTCAGGAGCCCAAGAAGGACCTGCGCGGCCTGATGAGCCTGTACCCGAACTACGTCCAGCTCGTCACCCTCGAGTCCACCGGCATCCAGAGCTTCGCCGACCTCAAGGGCAAGCGCGTCGGCGTCGGCGCCCCGAATTCCGGCGTCGAGGTGAACGCCCGCCTGATGTTCGAGGCCCACGGCATGAGCTACGACGACATCCGCCCCGACTACCTGAACTACGGCGAGGCGATCGATCAGATGCGTAACGGCCTCGTCGACGCCGCCTTCGTGACGAGCGGGATCCCGAACGCCACCGTGATGGACCTCGGTACGACGAACAAGATCCGCATCATCCCGATCGAGGGCGAGGGCATGAAGACGCTGCAGTCCAAGTACCCCTTCTTCACCTCGTCGGTCATCCCCGCCGGCACCTACGGCAACGCCGCCGACATCAACACCGCGACCATCATGAACATCCTGATCGTCCAGAAGGACCTGCCGGACGAGGTCGTGTATATGATGACCAAGGGCTTCTTCGAGAACATCTCCAAGATCCAGGACACCCACAGCGCCGCCAAGAAGCACATCAACATGGAGACCGCGCTCGACGGCATGGTCGTGCCGCTCCACCCGGGCGCCGAGCGCTACTACAAGGAAGTCGGTAAGCTGAAGTGACGGCTACCCGCGGCCGGCGGCTCGCCGCCGCCGCGCGGGCCGTCGCGGCCTTGGCCGCGGCGGCCTGCCTCGCCCTGGCCGCCGCGTCCTGCGCCGGCCGGGACGGGATGAGCCTCGTCGTCGAGGCCCAGCGGGACGGCAGGCGCCTGTTGTCGGTGCCCGTCTCGGCGGGCGACCGGCTCGAGTTCGAGTGGATACACTCGGTCGAGCACTTCCCATGGTACGAGTACTTCGACGTCGAGGCCGACGGCTCGCTGTTCCTGCGCGAGACGCGCATAGGCGGCTTCGGCGCCGGCGTACCGTACGACCGCGGGACGAGCGGCCGCGTCGAGGACGGCTTCGTCGTCTACCGCGGCATCGACGAGCGCTTCCCCGCCTACCGCTGGATCAACTCGTCGACCGCGGTGGCCGCCATATCGATCAACGGGACCGTCGTAGCGCGCGGCCCGGATTTCCCGCACCACGAGGCCCTCGAGCTTCGGGTCATTCCACGGAGGTAACGCCTTGAGCGATACGATAGGAACGGCGAATACGCCGGAAATGCAGAAGAAGCTCCTCGAGGAGTACGACTCCGAGTCGCGCTACCGGGAGTTCGGCGGCAAGGTCAGCGCGATCGCCGTCAAGGCGTTCGCGATACTCGTGGCGCTCTACCACCTGTACGGCGCCGTCTTCGGTACGCCGGTGACCCTCAAGCACCGATCGCTCCACGTGGCGATGATCCTGGCCCTCGGCTTCATCTTCTATCCGTTCAGGAAGAAGGGGAACCGGGCCAAGGTCGCGATACCGGACCTGCTGCTCGCGCTGCTCGCCGCGGCGACCACGGTCTACGTCATAGTCGACTACGTCGGCATAGTCGGCCGGGCCGGCATGCCGAACATGACCGATCTCGTCTTCGCGGCGGCGCTGATACTGCTCGTGCTCGAGGGCGCCAGGCGCGTGACCGGCTGGGCGCTGCCCGCGCTCGGCGTGGCGTTCATCCTGTACGCGCTGTTCGGCCGCAGCCTGCCGGGCTTCTTCGGGCACCGCGGCTACTCGTGGGCCGACCTGTCGAGCTTCCTGTTCGTCTCGACCGACGGCATCTACGGCACGGCCGTCGGGGTGTCCGCGTCGTACATCTACCTGTTCATCCTGTTCGGCGCGTTCATGGACAAGTCGGGCATGGGCAAGTTCTTCAACGACATGGCGCTCGCGCTCGCCGGCGGCGCCAAGGGCGGTCCCGCCAAGGTAGCCGTCATCGCCAGCGGCTTCCTCGGCAGCATCAACGGCGCCGCGGTGGCCAACGTCGTCACCACGGGCACCTTCACGATCCCGCTGATGAAGAAGACCGGCTACGACAAGGAATTCGCCGGCGCGGTCGAGGCCTCCGCCTCGGTCGGCGGCCAGCTCCTGCCCCCGATCATGGGCGCGGCCGCCTTCATCATGGCCGAGGTGCTCGGCATCCAGTATAAGACCATAGCCCTGGCCGCGATCCTGCCGGCCCTGCTGTACTATATCGGCATCATCGCCCAGGTGCACATACGCGCGACCAAGTGCGGGCTCGAGGGCATCTCCCGCGAGAACCTGCCCAAGGCCTGGCAGGTCTTCAAGGAGCGGGGCCACCTCCTGATCCCGCTCGTGTTCCTCGTCGTGATGCTGTTCGCCTCGGGCAAGACGGTCATCTACTCCGCGTTCATGACCATCCTGGTGACGATAGCCGCCTCGATGCTCCGCAAGTCGACCCGGATGGGTCTCAAGGACGTCCTCGACGCCCTGTTCGAGGGCACCCGCTCGATGATCTCCGTCGCGATAGCCTGCGCCTCGGTCGGCATCATCATCGGCGTCGCCAGCCTGACCGGCTTCGGCCTTTCGATGGCCAGCGCCATCGTCGCCCTCGGCGGCAAGAGCCTGTTCCTGACGCTCGCGTTCACGATGGTCGCCTGCATGATCCTGGGCATGGGCCTGCCGAGCATACCCGCCTACCTGATCACCGCGACGATGGCCGCGCCCGCCCTCGTGCGCCTGGGCATCGACCCGCTCGTCTCGCACCTGTTCGTGTTCTACTTCGCGATGTTCGCGAACATCACGCCGCCGGTCGCGCTCGCCTCGTTCGCGGCGGCGGGCATCTCCGGCGGCAGCCCGATGAAGACCGGCGTCACCTCGCTCAAGCTGTCGCTCGCCGGCTTCATCGTGCCGTATATGTTCGTGTATAACGACGCGCTGCTGCTCAGGGGCACGGACTTCTGGTCCGGCGCCCTCGTGATGCTCACCTCGATCGTCGGCGTGATCATGCTAGGCGGCGCGATCGAGGGCTACCTGCTCGCCAGGATGAATATCCTGCTCCGGCTGCTGTCGCTGGCCGGCGCCATCTTCCTGATGACGCCGAACCGTTTCCAGGACCTGTACGGGGCGGCCGCCGTCGCGCTCGTCGTCGTGGTACAGCTGTTCCAGCTGAAGAAGCGCCGCGTCGAGGCCTGCGAGGATACGGTGGCCAAGGCTTAAAGCGTCGTCACTGACTTGCGTTCGGCCCGCGCGCGGCGTATCGTTGCCGCATGCGGGCCAAGCACGTGTTCGGCCTCACTCCGTGGGGCCGTTTCTTTATAGGCGCTATGGAAGCCCTGGCCGACGAGGGGAGGCTGGCCCGGGGCCGGTCCTACGCCGGCAACGGCGCCGTGCTCGAGCTGTCGCTCCGGGACGGCGTCGCGCTAGCCAGGGTCGCGGGCAACTACCGGCCCTTCTATACGGTGACGATACATTTCAAGCCGCTGCCCGAGAGCCAGGCAGCGATCGTACGCGCCGCCTTCGACGCCGACCCGCTGCTGCGCGGCCGCGTGGCTGCCGGTGAGCTGCCTGACGGCCTCCTCGAGCGGCTCGAGCGGGCCGGCGTTCGGCTCCTGCCGTCTCGCTGGTCGGAGATGGCCCGTTCCTGCGACTGCCCCGACTCGGGCGACCCCTGCAAGCACCAGGCGGCCGTCTACTACGTCATAGCCCAGGAGATAGACCGCGACCCCTTCTGTCTGTTCCGCCTGCGCGGCGTCGATCTGGGCGGTACGGGCGGATCGGCCGGCTCGGCGGGCGGCGAAACCGGCGCGGCGGAGCGCCCCGTACCCGAGCCCGTAGCGGTCCGCCTCGTCGAACCGTGGCCCGACCCGGATTACCTTCCGGACCCGCTCGAGCGCGCGGTGCAACTCGCGCCCTACGTCGCCGCGATCCCTTCGATGCTGCCGCCGTCGCGCGGCCTGGCGCCGTTCGACCTGCGCGTCGCCTGTACCGCCTTCTACCATCGCGCCGCCGCGGCGGCTCCGGAGCTGCTCGCCCCGCCGGAGGCCATGGACGGCCCGCGGGCCAGGGCCTTCGCCGCCGCGCGCTTCGAAGCGGCGTTCGCCAGGAACGGTCCGGCCTCGGCGGCGCGCGTCGTGTCGCCGGCCTTCTCAGGCGGCGCGGCAGGCGCGCGCGACGCGCGGAAGCGGGCGGCGGGCGGAGGGCTCGGCATGCTCGAGACATCGCGGCTGTTCGCCGCCTGCGGCGAGCGAGACGGTAGCGCGTCCTACCGCTTCATGCGGGCCCTGTTCGCGGCCTGCCGCTCGATATGCTCGGCCTGCGCCTTCGCGCCCGACGTACGCGAGCGGGACGGCCGCTTCACGGTGGTCTGGAAGCCGGCCCGCTTCGGATCGGACGTGGACGCGACGCTGTCGGCGCTCGAGCCCCTGGCGACGGCGCAGCGCCCGGTCGACGGCGGCCCCGTGCCTGACCCTCGGTCGATGGTCGACGCGCTCGTATCGGCCTTCCTGACCGAGTACGCGGCGGCCGTGGGCTACGCGCCGGCTTCCGTACGCGAGCGGGAGCATCCGGCGGCGCGCGCGCTGTTCGGCGGCCGGCCGGTACCGTGCTCCGCTCCCGGCCGGCGTTCGCTGCCCGGCGCCATAGACGCGTGGCTGTCGGTCTACGATATGGCCGCCTCGCGCCCGCCGCTCGAGCTCAAGGTATCGGCCGTCCGGGGCGCAGAGGGCGCGTACAGGCTGTCGGCCGCCGTCATAGGCGCGGACGGCTCGAGGCTGGCCCTGAGCCGCGCGGCCAGCTCCAGTTCCGGCGGACGCGCCTCCGAGGCGACGGCCTTCGCGGCGATGCTGTCGAACTTCGTGCCGGCGCTCGGCCGCCTCGGCGTCGACGCCTGGGCCGCGCTCGACGAGCGCGAGCTGGCCGCCTTCGTCGTCGAGGCCGCGCCGCTCCTGGCTCGCTTCGGCGTAGGCGTCGTGCTGCCCAAGGAGCTGCGCGCCCTGGCGCGGCCCGTGCCGGCGCTGCGGGCCAGGAAGAAAGCCGGCATCGTCACCTACCTGGACCTGGCCACCGCCTTCAGCTTCGACTGGACCGTGGCCATCGGGGACGAGCGGCTGAGCCCGGCCGAGTTCTCGGCCCTGCTCGAGTCCGGCCTCGCCCTGGTGCGCTGGCGCGGCCGCTGGGTCAGGCTCGACCCGGCCGAGGCGGCCCGCGTGCTGTCGGTCGTCCGGGCGCGCAAGGCCCCTGGCGCGATGGAGGCGCTCAGGCTCGCGGTCTCCGGCGAGGCCGCCGCCGACGGCGAGCTCGGCGAGGCGGTCGGCCTCCTCGTCGGCCCCGGGCGGCGGGAGGCGGACGACGCGCCCGTGCCGGCGTCCCTGCTGGCGACGCTCAGGCCCTACCAGGAGCGCGGCTACCGCTGGATGCTCGGCAACTTCGAGCGCGGCCTCGGCTGCCTGCTCGCCGACGACATGGGCCTCGGCAAGACCGTCCAGGCCATCGCCGCCGTCCTGGCGCTCAAGGAAGCGGGACGGCTCGTCTCGGGCGCCCTCGTCTGCGCGCCGGCCTCGCTGCTGACCAACTGGGAGCGGGAGCTCGGCCGCTTCGCGCCCTCGCTGTCGCTATGCGTCTACTACGGCCGCCGCCGGACGAGGCGCGTCTCCGACGTGACCCTGACCAGCTACGAGACGCTGATACGCGACCGCGAGAAGCTAGCCGCGGGCTCGTGGAGCCTCGTGGTCCTCGACGAGGCCCACTACATCAAGAACCCGTCGTCGGCGAGGGCCAGGGCCATCAAGTCGATCCGGGGCGGCAGGCGGCTGGCGCTGACCGGCACGCCGGTCGAGAACGACCTATCCGAGCTATGGAGCGTCTTCGACTTCGCCCTGCCCGGCTATCTCGGGACGCTCGCCCGCTTCTCGGCCGAGTTCCGCGGCCCCATCGAGCTGTCGCGCTCGGAGGAGGCGGCCGGGACCCTCAGGCGCGCCATAGCGCCCTTCGTCATGCGCAGGCTCAAGACCGACGACGCGGTAGCCGCCGACCTGCCCGACAAGGTCGTCGTGAACGAGTACGCCGCGCTGACGCCGGCCCAGGCGGCCCTGTACGAGGCCATCGCGAGCGAAGGCCTGGCCGGCGTCTCGTCCGCCGGGCCGGAGGAGCGGCTCGGCCGCGTGCTGGCCCTCATCACGGCGCTCAAGCAGGCCTCCAACCATCCGAGGAACTACGACAAGGAGAGCCCCGGCGCGTCGGACCGCTCGGGCAAGTCCAGGCTCCTCGTCGCCCTGCTCGAGTCGGCCTTCGCCGCCGGCGAGCGCGCTATCGTGTTCAGCCAGTACGTCGAGATGCTCGACATCCTGTCTGGCATAGTCCGTGACGAGCTCGGAGTCGAGCCGTACCTGCTCCACGGCGGCATGGCCAAGCGCCGGCGCGACGAGCAGGTAGACCGCTTCCAGGCCGAGCGCGGCCCCGGCGTCTTCCTCGTCAGCCTCCGGGCGGGCGGCGTCGGCCTCAACCTGACCGCCGCTACACGCGTCGTGCACTACGACCTGTGGTTCAACCCCGCGGTCGAGAGCCAGGCCACCGACCGGGCCTTCCGCATCGGCCAGCGCCGCGACGTCTTCGTCCACCGGCTTATCGCCCGCGACACGATAGAGGAGCGGATCGACGCGATGATAGCCTCGAAGCGGGCGCTGTCGGAGCTGACGGTGCGCTCCGGCGAGTCGTGGATAGGCGACCTGAGCGACGACGAGCTGAGGGCCCTCGTCGCTCCGCGCTAAGAGCGCCGTTGCGCTGGAGGCGCAAAGGGAGTAGTATCGACCCGGCGCCGTTCCTTGGGCGCCGGTCGGAGGCCATCCTTGCTCGAGTACGTCGTCGCCGAGAACCCGGACGCCCGCGTCATGCGCCGCGCCGCCTCCGTCCTGCGGGACGGAGGACTCGTCGTCTCGCCGACCGACACCAGCTGGAGCGTCCTGTGCTCCATCGCCTCCAAGGACGGCATCGCCGCCCTCAAGCGCCTGATCGAGCCGGGCCGCGACCGGCCGCTGACCGTGATGTGCTCGTCGATCGCCCAGGCCTCGGAGCTGTGCGACGTGTCGAGCGCCGCCTTCAGGGTCATGAAGCGGCTGACGCCCGGCCCGTACGTGTTCATCCTACCGAGCACCAACCGTTCGATGCGCAGCCTCGACCTCCGGCGGGCGGAGCTCGGCGTGCGCATCCCGAGGCACCGCGTGCCGATCGACCTGATCGAGGCCCTCGGCTGCGCCGCGCTGTCCCTGACGGCCAAGCGCTCGATGCTCGACCCCGACTACCCGGCGCCCGACTACCCCGAGGAGGCCCTGTTCTCCGGCGGCTGGGAACTCGAGGACCTGCCCGGCGTCGACCTGATCCTGGACCCGGGCGAGGAGAACGAGCGCCGGCTCGGTACCGTGCTCGACATACGCTCCGGCGAGGTCGAGGTGGTCAGGCTCGGGGCGGGTCCGTACCCCGACTGATCGCGTCCTTCGGACGCGCCGCGTCCCGCGGACGCGATTATTCTATCGACACGATGACGAGGCTCCTCGCGCCGTCGGGTAGGGCGACCGTCGCCTCGTCGCCGGCGCGCTTGCCCATCAGGGCCCTTGCTATCGGGCTGGTCCAGCCGACGAGCCCGCGCTCCGGATCCGCCTCGTCGACCCCGACGATGCGATAGGTCGAGACGGCGCCGCCCGCCTCCTCGACCGTTACGCTCGCGCCGAAGCGGACGCGGTCGTAGCCGGCCTCCGGCGGATTCACGGTCTCGGCTATCGAGGCCATCCTGCCGAGGTACTCGAGCCTGCGATTGACGCGGCCGAGCTCGCGGCGGGCCCGCGACAGGGCGTCGGGATCCGCCTCGTATCCGGGCGCGCCGAGGCGCTTGATCTCGGCGAGCAGGCGAGGGCGGCGCTCGGTCTCCAGCTCGCGTAGCTCGTCGGCCAGCGCGGCCGCGCCGTCCGGGGTCAGGTAGTTCCTCGAGCCCGGCGGGATGGGTATCTTGAGTTCCGGCGCCTCGTCGTCCGCCGCGTCGTACTGGTCGTCCCCTATGAATGCCCTGGACATGAGCTCCTCCATAGCGACTATAGCACGGTTTCGGCTTGCCCGGCGGCTGGCGCCGTGCTACAGTCGCCCGCATGAATCCCGTAACCGATCAATCCGCGTCTGCCGCTACCGGTCAGCCCGTCGCCGGCCCGGCCTGGGACCTCTCCGGCGAGTATCCGGCTATAGGCTCGGCCGAGTTCGCCGCCGACCTCGCCGCCGTCAAGGGAGCGATCTCGTCGCTCGAGGCCGCCGGCCGGTCGTTGGCCGTCCACGTCGAGAACGCCGCCGAGCTCGACCCGATTGCCGACGCCGGGACCGTCGCGGAGCTGGCGCGGACGATGGACCGGGTCGACGAAACTAGCGCGACGCTACGCAACCTGTCCGTCTACGTCAACTGCGTCCTGTCGACGAACGGCTCCGACGCCGAGGCCGCCGCGACGCGCGGTTACCTATCGTCGCTCCGGGCCGCGCTCGGCGCGGCCGAGGCTCCGCTCGCCCTCGTCCTTAAGCTATGCCCCGAGCCGTTCTTCGCCGCCTTCTGCTCCCTGCCGGGCATGCCGCGCTTCCGCTTCGCCCTGGCCCAGGAGCGCAAGGCCCGCGCCCGCGCGTTGCCGCTGCCCGCCGAGCGCGCCATCGCGACGATGTCGGCCGACGGCCTCCACGCCTGGGGCGGGCTCTACGACGCGATCACCGGTACCCTGCGCTGCAGGGCCCTCGGCCCCGACGGCGCCGAGTCGACCGTCGGCCTGGCACAGGCGGCGAGCCTCCTCAAGCGGCCCGAGCGCCGGGTCCGCGAGTCGGCCTGGCGCGGCATCAACGCCGCCCTGTCGGAGCATCGCCACAGCCTCGCGGCCATCCTGAACTCGATATCCGGCTGGCGAGGCGCCGAGGGCGGCCTGCGATCGCATACGGAGCCCGGCCACTACCTCGACGAGTCGCTCAGGCAGAACCGGCTATCCCGCGCCACGCTCGAGGCGATGATGGGCGTCATCCGCGAGTCGAGGGAACTAGGCCGCAGGGCCCTGCGCGCCCAGGCCGGCCTGTACGGCGTCGAGCGCCTCGGCCCCTGGGACATCCTGGCGCCCGCTCCCGCGGACGACGGGGCGGCGCCCTCGGGCATCCCGTTCGAGCGCGGCCTCGAGACGGTCCGGCGCGCCTACGCGTCCGTGCACCCGTCGATGGGCGACTTCGTCGGTCGGATGGCGGCCTCGCGCCGAGTAGAGGGCCGCGTCGAGGGCGGCAAGCGTCCCGGCGCCTACTGCACCGAGTTCCCCAAGTCCCGCAGCCAGTTCGTCTACACCACCTACCAGGGCGCCCTGTCGGAGCTGTCGACGCTCGCCCACGAGCTCGGCCACGCCTACCACTGCGAGGCGATGCGCGATATCCCGCTCGCAGAGTCCGAGTACCCTATGGCGCTGGCGGAGACCGCGAGCACCTTCGCCGAGACGGTCCTCGGCGAGATGCTCGCCTCCGAGGCCTCGGACGACGCCGAGCGGCTCGAGCTGGCCTGGGCGGACGCCCAGGACGCGGCGACCTTCCTCGTCAACATACCGGCCCGCTTCGAGTTCGAGAGTCGGTTCTACGAGCGGCGCCCGTCCGGCCCCGTCGGCCCCGACGAGCTGCGGTCCGTCATGCGCGACGCCTGGGCCGAGTGGTACGGCGACGCCCTGAGCGAGTACGACGAGTGGTACTGGGCATCCAAGCTGCATTTCCACAAGACTGTCGTCAGCTTCTACAATTACCCCTACTCGTTCGGCTACCTGTTCAGCCTCGGCGTCTACGCCCGCCGGCAGGAGCTAGGCGACGGCTTCCACGACGCCTACGTCGCCCTGCTCCGGGACACCGGCCGCATGGAGGTCGAGGAGCTGGCCGCCCGCCACCTGGGCGTCGACCTGACCCAGCCGGACTTCTGGCGCGCCAGCGTCGCCATCGTCGAGAAGAAGGTGGAGCGTTTCGAGGATCTAGCTCGACGCGCCGCGGAATAATCACGACGCGCCGCCCTGATGCTCGGGAATGTATACAGGCCTCGTATATCATCTCGGCAGGGCCTGTCGACGAACCGTGACCCTCGCTAGCGCGAGGGCCGAAGGTTCGTCGACACCTGCCTCCGCGTTTATGCGAGGCCTGGGTACGAGCAACGTTCACTGGGCGGCGCGTCGTGCTGGTTTGCGGGGTGGGTATCAGCTACCGGAAACGCACGCGGTGCGGGCGCCGCCGTTGACCTGCGAGCGAAAGCGAGTCAGGTCGAACGACGGCCGGCGATCGCCGCGATGAGTCGGCGATCGCGAGGATCTCGGGCGGCGCGTCGTGCCGTGCATCGGGTGGCTATCGGGCGGCGCGTCGTGCCGTGCATGGGTAGGCTTGCGGGCAACTGATTTGCATTCGGCGGGGCGGCGCGTCAACCGGGTAGCGGGTAGCAACTCTAGCGCCGGTTTGAGATTCGGTCGAAGCTAATATGGCACCTGATAGCCGCGCTTTATCTTGTTTATCATGTCCGCATTCATCGTAAACGACACCCTCCTCCCTGATATTGCGAGGCCTAGTTACGAGCAATGATTTCGGGGCGGCGCGTCGTGGCGGTTTGCGGGTAGCGCTCAAGAGCTGGGATGGCATTCGGTCGTAGCCGTTACGGATGCCGATAGCCGTGTTTTATCCTGTAAATCATATCTGCCTTGTATTCCATCGACGCTGTCTCCGCGTTTTCCGGAATAGGCTTTTCTTACGAGACGGAGCGACGACTCAGGCGCCTCGCCTCTTCCGTAATCAGCCTTTTCTTGCGAGGCGAGGATGGATGCGAGGCGCTACGCCGGACGGGAGCGAAGGCGTACTCCTGTACGTCGAGCGAAGCGTCCGGCGGAGCGACGAAGCAGATGCCTCGCCTCTTCCGTGATCAGTCTTTTCTTGCGAGGCGGGGATGGAGCGACGACACAGACGCCCCGCCTCGTAAGAAAAGCTATTCTTCGTGCTTAGTGGCGGCCTTCTCCCGCTTCTCCTTGCGCTTCTCCATCAGCGTCTTCTGGGCCTTCTTCTTCGGTTCCTTGGCTTGCTTGCTCTTCTCCGCCATATGAATCCTCCTGGGTTAGGCCTTAATCGTGAACGGCCTTAGCACCGAGATATAGTATACCCTCCTCGCGGTAGGTCGGCAACGGAGAGGTGCGGCGTCGTAGTCGACCGGGCTTGCGCGACGATCGGCGATCGGCTACGTTTGTTTAAGGATGCGTAGCCACGTCTCGGTCGACATGATCACGCTCTTCCCGTATATAGCCTCCGGCGCGTTCTCGCTCGGATTGGTCGCCATCGCGCTGCTGAACGGCACCCGTAGGCGCGAGGTAAGCTGGTTCGCGGTCGTCCTCGCGCTCGAGTCGGCCTGGGCGGCGACGTTCGTGCTCGAGGTTATGGCCTCGACGCCGACGGCCAAGCTGTTCTGGGACGCGTTGCACTGGCCGTTGATAGTACTCGCAGACGCGTCGATCCTGTTCTTCGCGCGGGCCTACGTCGATCCGGTCGGCTCCAAGCGCGGCTCGGCGTTGCTCGCCGCATTGTTCGTGCCGTCGGCGCTGGCCCTCGCGGCAGCGCTAGCCGCCATCGTCGGCTACACCGGCTTCCTGTACGAGAAGGTAAGCGGCAGCGTCCTGCCGTTCACGCAGCTCGCGGCCGTCCCGTCGGTGTTCGCCCGAGGCTTGACGTTCTACGGGTACGCCCTATTCGTCGCCGCCTGCGTCGTGCTGGCCTCGCGCGTCAACTCCAAGAGCCTACGACGCTCTCCCGGCATCGGTATCGTGCTGGCGGGACTGCTGCTGCAGCTCGGCTCGACCATCGCGGCCGCCCTGACGCACGCGCGCTTCGGAAGCGCCCTATCGTCGCCCTTGTGGGCCTTGTCGCGCGACCTGCTGGTAGCCTACGGATTATTCGGCGAGCGCCTGATAGGCCCGCGGGACAACGCAAGGCACGCGGTGATGGACACGCTGCTCGACCCCGTCTTCGTGCTCGGCAAGGACGAGAGGGTCGTCGACTGCAACTCCGCCGGCCAGACCCTGCTCGGCGCCGGCTCGGCCGATATCATCGGGAAGCCTGCCCGCGCCCTGTTCGAGCGATGGCCGTCCGAGGTCTCCGCCGCGCTCAACTTCCCGGAGGCGGAGACCGAGCTCGACCTGCCCGACCGAGACGGCGCGCCGAACCGCAGCTACAGGATCACCGTCGCCTCCAGCGCGCCGGGCGACCGCTTGAACGCCTGGAAGCTGCTCGTGTTCAACGATATATCCGGCCAGAAACGCGACGCGCGCGACCTGGCGGCCAGCAACGAGGAGCTGGAGTTCTGGGTCAGGCAGCGGACCGCGGCGCTCAGGCAGGAGGTCGCCCAGCGTACCGCGGCGGAGAACCGCCTCCGCGAGCTCAACGAGGAGATGGCCAAGACCCAGAAGGAGATCCTGTGGACCCTGTCCGAGGTCGTGGAGAGCCGCAGCCGCGAGACCGCCTACCACGTGATCAGGGTCGGCGAGTACGCGAGGATACTCTCCGAGGCCTACGGCCTTTCCGGGGAGGAGGTCGATATCATCACGGCCGCCGCGCCGATGCACGACGTCGGCAAGATAGCGATTCCCGACTCCATCCTGTCCAAGCCCGGCCTGCTGACCGACGACGAGCGCGAGGTGATGAAGCGCCACACCGTCATCGGCAAGGAGATACTCGGCACGTCGACGCGCCCGCTGCTGCGCGCGGCCGCCATCATAGCGCTCGAGCACCACGAGCGATGGGACGGCAAGGGCTATCCTCTCGGCAAGACGGCGAACGATATCAGCCTCTCCGGCCGCATCGTATCGCTCTGCGACGTATTCGACGCGCTGTTCACCAAGCGCGTGTATAAGGACGCCTGGCCGCTCGAGAAGGTGCTGGCCCTGTTCAAGGACGAATCCGGCGCTGCCTTCGAGCCGCGCCTCGTCGATATCCTGTTCGAGCATATAGACGACTTCCTCGACGTGACGAGGCGTTTCAAGGACGAGCCGGCGCCGGCGCTTCCCTTGGCCTGACCCGGCGCCCGGCCGGGGTTCGTTGCGGATCGACCCCGCGGGTGATATAGTCGATCCCCGATGAGCATAAAACGAGCGTTCTACGTGGCCGCGGCGTCGCTCGCGGCCGCGTTCGCATGGCCGGCCACGTCGTCGGCTTCGCCGTCGTCGGCGGCCGCGCCGGCGGTAGTCGACCTGAGCTCGGCGGACCTGTCGGAGGCCGTACGCCTCGATACCGAGTGGGCTATCTACTGGAACCGTTTCGTCGACCCGGCCGCTTTCGGCGGCGGCGAGGCGCCGCTCCCCGACGCGTTCGTGCCGATGCCGGCGCTATGGACGAGCTACGGTCCCGGCTTCGGCTCGGTCGGCTACGCTACCCTGCGCCTGCGCCTCGTCGGGCTGGAGCCGGGCCGGCGCTACGGGCTTAAGACGTCCGCCTTCCAGAGCGCGGCCCTGGTATTCGCCGGCGGCCGCCTCGTCCAGGCCCACGGCCGTCCGGCGCGCCAAGCGGCCGGCGAGGAGCCGGCCTGGCGCTCGCTCGTCTCCCCGGTCGAGGCCGACGGCTCGGGCCGCCTCGAGATCGTGCTGCACGTATCGAATTTCAACGACCGCTCGGGCGGCACCCACGCGAGCGCGCTGTTCGGCGACCTGGACGCCGTGGCTCGCGAGCGCGAGCGGACGGTAGCCTACGAGCTGTTCATGTGCGGCGCCATCCTGGTGATGGGCGCCTACTACCTGGGCCTGTTCGCCTTCAGGCGCCGGGAGCGGGCGGCGCTATGGTTCGGGCTCCTATGCGTCACGCTCGCCGTCCGCGTGCTCCTGTACGACGAGTTCTACATCGTCTCGATCTTCCCGTCGATCGGCTATAGGACGCTGTTCAAGCTCGGTTACCTGAGCTTCACGGCCGCGGTCGCCTGCGTCGCGGCCTTCGTGGGCGCCACCTTCCCCGGCGAGTTCCGTCGCCGGGCGACCGTCGGCGCGGTCGCCGCGTCGGGCGCCTATGCGCTCTTCGTCGCGTTCGCGCCTACGAGGCTGTCGTCGCTGGCGCTCCCGGCCTACCAGGCCTGCGCCGTCGCCGTCGGGCTGGCCTGCGTCGTCGCGATCGCCCTGGCCGTCGCGCGGAAGCGCCCGGGAGCCGGGCTGTTCGGGCTCGGCTTCATGGCCATCTTCGGGACGACGGTCTACGACATACTCGTCACGGCCGGCGTCGTCCACGGCGCCTTCGCGTCCCAGGTCGGCATGCTCGCCTTCCTGTTCGCGCTGTCGCTGATCCTGACGAGGCGCTACGCCGACGCCTTCTCCGCCGCGGAGACCCTGTCAGACGACCTGGCCAGGGTGAACAAGTCGATGGAGCGCTTCGTTCCCAAGCAATTCCTCGGCTTCCTGAAGAAGCGCAGCCTCGAGGAGATAGAGCTCGGCGACTCGAGCTCCGAGGAGATGGCCGTGCTCTTCGTCGACGTCCGATCGTTCTCCAGGATGGCGGAGGACTCGACGCCCGAGGCCACCTTCTCGTTCATCAACGAGTACCTCGAGCGGGTGGGGCCGGCGGTCCGCGACCACGGCGGCTTCGTCGATAAGTACCTGGGCGACGGCTTCATGGCCCTGTTCCCCGGCGGGGCGGAGCCTGCCCTGCGCTGCGCCCTCGACGTGCAGGCGAGGGTGGCGGCCTATAACGCGGAGCGGGAGGCCTCCGGGCGCAAGCCTATCCGCGTCGGCGCGGGCATGCACGCCGGCCGCTTGATGCTCGGCACGATAGGCGAGAGCCAGCGTATGGACGGCACGGTCATCGCGGACGCGGTCAACGTCGCCAGCCGCCTCGAGGGCGTATCGAAGGAGTACGGCCTGGGCATCGCCGCCAGCGAGTGCGTGCTCAAGGAGCTGAGCGACCCGACCGCGTTCAGGATGCGCTTCATCGGGAAGGTCAGGGTTAAGGGCAAGGCCGAGCCGGTATCGGTCTTCGATATCTACGAAGGCGACCCGGAGGATCTGCGATCGAGGAAGGACCTGACCCGCGCGGCCTTCGAGCGCGGCATCGACGCGTTCCACGAGCGGCGCCTCGGCGACGCGCGCGCGCTGTTCAGCCAGGTGCTGGCTACGATCCCGGGGGACGGCGCGTCCCTGCGCTACCTGAACGCCATCCGGGAGCGCGGCCCGGCCTAGGGCGCCGGGCCGCGGCGCGCCGTCTACAGCGCCGCGCCGTCTACAGCGCGAAGTTGCCGTGCTTGAAGACGGGGACCTCCGAGCCGTCCGCCATGACGCCGATTATCTCGAGGTCCTTGGAGCCGACCATGAAGTCGACGTGGATCAGCGAGTCGTTGACTCCGGCGGCGAGCAGCTCTTCCTTGCTCATCTCGGGGCCTCCGGCTATGCAGGTCGGGTAGGCCTTGCCGAGGGCGAAATGGCACGAGGCGTTCTCGTCGAACAGCGTGTTGTAGAACAGGATGCCCATCTTCGATATAGGCGACTCGTACGGTACGAGGGCTACCTCGCCGAGCCGGCGCGCGCCCTCGTCGGTGTCGAGCATCTCCTTGAGAACCTCGACGCCCTTCCCGGCGCCGAAGTCGACGACGACGCCGCGCTCCAGCCTGAACCAGAAGTCCTCGACCAGGTTGCCGTTGTAGTTGAGCGGCATGGTGCTGACGATCTTGCCGTCGGCGCCGTCGCGGTGCGGCATCGTGAAGACTTCCTCGGTCGGCATGTTGGCGACGAAGGCGTACGGCTCGGCGGCGCCGACGATGTCGTCGCCGCCGCCGAACCAGACGTGGCCGGCCGGCAGGGCTATCGTAAGGTCGGTGCCGGCGGCGTTGCGATAGCGTAGGGCCTTGAAGGCGTGGCCGTTCAGGAAGGCGAGCCTGGCGTTGAGGGCGGCCTGGTGGGCCCGCCACGCGGCTACCGGGTCGTTCTGGTCGACGCGGACCGTCTTGGCTATCGCGTCCCAGAGGGCCTCCATCGCCTCGGGCCCCGGCTTGCCCGGGAAGACCTTGCGGGCCCAGGCCTCGGTCGGCACCGACGCGACGCACCAGGCGTTGCGGTTGCTCATCAGGCGGGAGCGGTAGTGCTCGAGCGCCACGTTATTGGCCTTGTTCTTGCGGCTGATGCGCTTGGGGTCGACGCCCTTCATCAGCTCCGGGTCGGACGCGGCGATGCTGACGAAGGCGGCGTTCCCGTCCGAGTATCCGTCGAGGAAGACCTTGAGCCACTCGGGAGACTCGTCGAATATCTCGTCCGGGGCCATGTCGTAGGTGACGCGAGCCGACTTCTCGTCGCTCCAGCGGAAGACCACCTCGCGCGCGCCGGCCTCGTAGGCCTCCTTCTGCACGGAGCGGGCGAATTCGGCGCATTCTATCGGCGAGCTGACGACGAGGGTCTGGCCCTTCCGTAGGTTGACGCCTACGCGTACGACGAGCCTGGCGTATTGATCGATGGATTTCAAGAAAACCTCCTTAGTGAAAGCGCGGATACGATACCACGATTCGGGCCTTTGCACAGCCGCTAGCTTTTTGGTACAGTATCCGCTTAGAGAAGCATCGGAGGAACCTACCCATGAAAGCCGTCGAACTGGCCAAGGCTTACGACCCAAAGGAATTCGAGGACCGCGTCTACGCGGCCTGGCAGGCGGAAGGGCATTTCAAGCCCGCGGCGCCTAACGGGAAGAAGCCCTTCGTCATGGTAATGCCCCCTCCGAACGTCACCGGCGTCCTGCACATGGGCCACGGGCTCAACAACGCCATGCCCGATATCCTGATGCGCTTCCACCGCATGTGCGGCGAGCCGACCCTGTGGGTTCCCGGCACCGACCACGCCGGCATCGCTACCCAGCACGTCGTCGAGAAGAAGCTCCGCGCCAAGGGGATAGACCGCCGCGAGCTCGGCCGCGAGAAGTTCGTCGAGGAGACCTGGAAGGTCGCGAACGAGCATCACGATACCATCAAGAAGCAGCTGGAGAAGATAGGCTCCTCGTGCGACTGGAGCCGCGAGCGCTTCACGCTCGACGACGGCCTGTCCAAGGCCGTCCGCGACGTCTTCGTGACGCTGTACGAGCGCGGCCTCGTGTACAAGGGCGAGTACCTGGTCAACTGGTGCCCGTCCTGCGGCACCGCGCTGTCGGACGACGAGGTCGAGCACGCCGACGAGGCCGGCGCGATGTACCATATCCGCTACGAGATCGTCGACCCTCCGGCCGGCGGCCCGACCCATATAGAGATAGCGACGACGCGCCCGGAGACCCTGCTCGGCGACACCGCGGTCGCCTACCACCCCGACGACGACCGCTACAAGGCGCTCGCCGGCGCGAAGCTCAGGCTGCCTTTGACCGACCGCGTGATCCCGATGGTCGCCGACGCCTACGTCGACCGCGAGTTCGGCACCGGCCTCGTCAAGATCACGCCCGCCCACGACCCGAACGACTTCGAGGTCGGCCGCCGGCACGACCTGCCGCGCGTCAATATCCTGAACCCCGACGGCACGCTCAACGGCGAATGCCCCGAGAAGTACCGGGGGCTCAAGGCCAAGGACGCGCGCCCCCTCGTCGTCGAGGACCTGGAGGCGCTCGGCCTGTTCATCAAGAAGGAGCCGATTACCCACGCGGTCGGCCATTGCTACCGCTGCCACTCGGTCGTCGAGCCCTTCCTGTCGAAGCAGTGGTTCGTCAGGATGAAGCCGCTCGCCGACAAGGCCCTGGCCGCCTGGCGCGCCGGCGACGTCCGCTTCTACCCCCAGCGCTGGGAGAACACCTACGAGAACTGGCTCACCAACATACGCGACTGGTGCATCAGCCGCCAGCTGTGGTGGGGCCACCGCATCCCGGCCTGGCACTGCGCCCACTGCGGCAAGACCGTCGTCGCCCGCGAGGAGCCGCTCGAGTGCCCCTTCTGCAAGTCGACCGAGCTGACCCAGGACGAGGACGTGCTCGACACCTGGTTCTCGAGCTGGCTCTGGCCGTTCAGCACGCTCGGCTGGCCGAACGAGACCGCCGATCTCAGGAAGTACTACCCGACCTCGACGCTGCTGACCGGCTTCGACATCATATTCTTCTGGGTCGCCAGGATGATCATGGCCGGCCTCGAGTTCACCGGCCAGGTGCCGTTCCGCGACGTCTGCATGACCACGCTGGTGCGCGACAAGCAGGGCCGCAAGATGTCCAAGTCGCTCGGCAACGGTATCGACCCGCTCGAGATCGTCGACGAGTACGGAGCCGACGCGCTCAAGTTCACGCTGGCGTTCCTGTACACCTCGACGCAGGACATCCTGGTCAACAAGGACGACTTCAAGCTCGGCAGCAAGTTCGCCAACAAGGTGTGGAACGCCAGCCGCTATATCCTGATGAACCTCGAGGGCAGGGAGCTCGTCGCCGAACCGGCGCTCAACGACGTCGACCGCTGGATATACCAGCGGCTCAACGCGGCGGCCGTCCAGATCCGCGAGGCGCTCGCCTCGTACCGCTTCAACGACGCCGCCGGCGCGGCCTACGAGTACTTCTGGAACGACTTCTGCGACTGGTACGTCGAGGCGACGAAGCTGTCGACGCGCTCCGACGACGACGCCGAGAAGGACCGGGCCGTTACCGTGCTCCTGTCGGTGCTCGAGGAGTCGCTGGCGCTGCTGCACCCGTTCCTGCCCTTCGTCACCGAGGAGATCTACGGCAAGCTGCCGAACGCCCGGGGGCGCCTGATCATCAGGCCCTATCCCGAGGATCGGGCCGAGCGCCGCGACGCCTCCCTGGACGCCGACTTCGCCGCGCTCAAGGAGCTGGTCACGATAGTGCGGAGCCTCCGGAGCGAGTTCGGCATAGCCCCGGAAAAGCGCCTGCGCGTCGCGGTGCGCTTCGACGAAGGCTTCTCCGGGCCCGCGTTCATCGAGCGCAACGCCGCGCTCGTCGCCCTGCTCGCCGGCGCCTCGGGCGTCGAGTTCGTCACGGCCAAGCCGTCCGGCGCGCTCGCCCTGGCCGGCAGGGGCTTCGAGGCCTACGTCTTCGCCAAGGAGGCGGTGGACGCGGGGCAGCTAGCCGCGCGCTTCGCCAAGGAAGCCGAGAAGGAGCGCCAGTACGTGGCGCGCACCGGCGCCAAGCTGGCTAACGAGGCCTTCGTCTCGAGCGCCCCGGCCGATATAGTGGAGAAGGAGCGCCAGAAGCTGAAGGACGCGGAGGTGCGGGCCGCCAAGCTCGAGAAGTACCTCGCGGATCTGGCGTAGGAGGGCCGATGGACAGGAAGGGGCGGCCGCTTCGCCCCGCGGCGAATCCTTCGAGGCCCACGACGATGGCCGAGGAGGAGATGATACGCCTCAAGAGCATGCACCTGGCGCCCTATATCCAGCTGGCCACCGTGCTCATAGGCAAGCAGCGGCGCTCGGGCGGCAACATGTTCCGCCACCAGATCGACACCTTCGCCATCCTGATGGACTACGGCTACATCGACTCGGTGCTGCTCAAGGCGGCCGTCATCCACGACCTGGTCGAGGACGCGCCCGAGCTGGACCGGGAGCGTATCCTCGAGATAGACGAGGAGAGCCAGGACGTCTACCAGCTCGTGCTCGAGGTGACGAGGCGCACGGTCGAGACCAAGCAGGAATTCCTGACGCGCATCCTCGAGTACGGCAGCCCGCGGGCCCTCGTGCTCAAGAGCGCCGACAGGATCAGCAACATGATATCGCTAGGCTACACCACCGATACGGCCTTCGTCCGGCGCTACTGCGACGAGACGGAGCGTTTCGTGTTCCCGATAGCCGATAAGGCTAACAAGACTATGCTGGCGGAGCTCGTCGAGCTCGTCGCCACCCGCCGGGGCTACCTGGCGCGATGTTTCGAGATATAAGCCAAGGAGTCGACATGAGCAAGGAATGGACCAAGGCGACCATCGCCAAGACGATCGATCACACCCTCCTGAAGGCGATAGCCACCGAGCAGCAGGTTCGCGAGCTGTGCGTCGAGGCCAAGGCCAACGGCTTCGCGAGCGTCTGCGTCAACCCGCGCTGGGTGCCGCTCTGCGCCAAGGAGCTCCAGAACTCTAAGGTGCTCGTCTGCACCGTGATCGGCTTCCCGCTGGGGGCCAACGCCACCGAGACCAAGGCCGCCGAGGCGGCGCTCGCGGTCAAGCAGGGCGCCGAGGAGGTCGACATGGTCATCAACCTCGGCGCCGCCAAGGCCGGCGACTGGAAAGAGGTCGAGGAGGACATCCGCATGGTGGTCAAGGCCGCCGGCAAGGCTACGGTCAAGGTGATCATCGAGACCTGCTACCTGACCGACCCGGAGAAGGTCAAGGCCTGCGAGGCCGCGGCCAGGGCCGGCGCCCACTTCGTCAAGACGAGCACCGGCTTCGGCACCGGCGGGGCCAGCGCCGACGACGTGCGCCTGATGAAGAAGACCGTCGGCGACCGGCTCAAGGTCAAGGCCTCGGGCGGCATCCGAAGCTACCACGACGCGATCCAGATGCTCGACGCCGGCGCCGACCGGCTCGGCGCGTCGTCGGGCGTCGCGATCGTCAGCGAGCTTCCGGAATAAGGCGCTTTTAATTGCCAGCCGGGGCCGAAGACGGGTTATACTGTGCGCGGAGGAACGCCATGAAGCATCGCCGTCCCGTAGCCTTCGCGCTGGCCGTAGCCCTGGCCCTGGCATCGTCGTCCTGCGGCGATAGCGCGCGGGGCGGCGCGGTCGCCCCCGCCGAGCGCGCCAAGCCGACGATAGGCATGGCCTTCGACGTCGGCGGCCGCGACGACGCGTCGTTCAACCGCTCGGCCTACGACGGCCTCGTGATGCTGGCCAGGGACTCGGGCGGCCGCGTCGAAGGCGACCCGGACGCCGACTTCGGCGACGCTCTCGATATCCGGGTGCTCGAGTCGAAGCACGGAGGCGCCGACCGCGAGCAGCTGCTGCGCAGCCTGGCCGAGGAAGGCCGCGACCTGGTGATAGCCGTGGGCTTCCTGTTCGCCGACTCCATCGGCTCGGTCGCCAGCGACTATCCGGGCACTCATTTCGTCATCATCGACGGCACCGTACCGGACCTGAACGCCTCGTCGAGCGTGACCTGCGTCGACTTCGCCGAGCACGAGGGCTCGTTCCTGGTCGGCGCCTACGCCGGCCTCCTGGCCGCCGAGGCCGGGCCGGACGCCCGCGTCGGCTTCGTCGGCGGCATGGACACGCCGATGATACGGCGTTTCCTGGCCGGTTATACCGCCGGCGCGGCCTTCGTCAACCCGGCGCTCCGGGCTCCCGGCCGCGTCGCCTCGGCGTTCATAGCCAGGGACGCGAGCGGCTTCGACGATCCGGCCCGCGGCGCCGAGATGGCCTCCATGCTGCTGCGCGTCAACTCGAAGGTGATCTTCCACGCAGCCGGCGCCTCGGGCCGCGGCGTATTCGAGGCGGCCGGCCGCTTCGACGCCAAGGCCATCGGCGTCGATTCCGATCAGGCGGCCATACTGGCCTCGTCCGGCTCGGCCGCCGACGCCCAGCTGTCCAAGCTAATCGTCACGTCGATGCTCAAGCGGGTCGACAGGGCGGTCTACGCGCTAGGCCAGGAGCTGGTCGCCGGCGTCAGGATACCGGGCGGCTACCGGACCTTCGGGCTGGCCGAGGGGGGAGTCGGCTACGTGGCCGACGGGCTCCCGTCCGAGGTCGTCACCGTGCTGTCCGACCTGGCCAGGCGCGTTACCTCCGGCGAGATCTCCGTCCCCTCGAACGACCAGTCCCTGGCGGATTTCGTAGCCGGCTTGCGCTAGGAACGCGCTTGCTATAGGCTATAAAACGTTGAAAACCGGCTTGCACTGAACCGTGTAAGGGGTTACTATCGAGTTCCACATTTTCGCGCTAGCGAAAAAGTAAAGGAGTAAGTATGAAGTATCGAACTTTCTTCGCCGTGCTTCTCATCGCCGCGCTCGCCTTCACCGGTTGCGCCAAGGAAGAGAAGGCCGCTCCGGTCGCCGCCAAGCCGGCGTTCAAGGTCGGCCTCGTGACCGATCTCGGCGGTATCGATGACAAGTCCTTCAACCAGGGTACCTGGGAAGGCATCATCCGC
Organism: Spirochaetota bacterium; assembly: GCA_003247225.1. Lineage (GTDB taxonomy): Bacteria > Spirochaetota > Spirochaetia > Treponematales > UBA12059 > SZUA-370. The sequence goes on from QKAK01000122.1 coordinate 26,665, forward strand.
TTCGGCGAGGAGAACGGTCTCGTCAAGGGAACCGACTATAAGTATCTCCAGTCCGGCGCCGAGGCCGACTACGTTCCGAACCTCAGCACCTTCGCCGACGAGAAGCTCGACCTGATCGTCGCGCCCGGCTTCCTCTTCGCCAACGCGATGGGCGAGGTCGCCGAGAAGTATCCCCAGCAGAAGCTCATGATCATCGACGACTCCAGCGTCCAGAAGCCGAACGTGGTCTGCGCCGTCTTCGCCGAGCACGAGGGTTCCTACCTCGTCGGCGTCGCGGCCGGCCTCAAGGCCAAGGCCGACGGCAAGAACGTGCTCGGCTTCATCGGCGGCATGCAGTTCCCGCTCATCGAGAAGTTCCAGGCCGGTTTCGAGCAGGGCGTCAAGGCCGTCTACCCCGAGGCCAAGATCCTCGTCGACTACGCCGGCGATTTCGGCGCCCCGGATAAGGGACAGGCCCTCGCGCAGAAGCAGTTCAACGCCGGCGCCTACATCATCTTCCACGCCGCCGGCGGTACCGGCAACGGCATGATCAAGGAAGCCAAGGAGCGCTCTGAGAAGGGCGACGTCCGCTGGGCGATCGGCGTCGACAAGGATCAGTACACCGACGGCCTCTACGGCGACAAATCCGCTGTGCTGACCTCGATGATGAAGCGCGTCGACGTGGCCGCCTACGAGGTCGCGAAGATGACCATGGCCGGCCAGTTCCCCGGCGGCCAGACCCTCGTGTTCTCCCTGAAGAACGCCGGCGTCGGCATCCCGAACGAGAACCCGAACCTGTCGGCCGACATCGTGTCCGCCGTCAACGACTACGCCGCTAAGATCGCCTCCGGCGCGCTCGTCGTCTCGGAGATCCCCGCGAAGTAATTCGCCTCCCGACCGCGCGGTCCGTCGCCCTAGGGCCTCGGGCCGCGTCGACGGTATCCGTCACGAGAGCGGCCAGTAGAGCGGTAGGCGTACCGATGGTGCGCCGATCGCGGCTACGCGGCCGCTCTTCGTTTCTATAGCGGGCGGCGCCGCGTCCTTTCGGCCTCTCGCCCGAATGTTCCTTCCCAAAGAGCCTTATTTATTGTATTCTGTACGACCCGCGCGGGCGATCCCGGCGCGGTAGAATCCCAGGTGACACAATGGGGGCACGCGATGGCGTTCATCATCGAGATGCTCAATATCGTCAAAGACTTCCCGGGCATCCGCGCTAACGACGACGTGACGCTCCAGGTAGAGAAGGGCAGCATCCATGCCCTTCTGGGCGAGAACGGCGCCGGTAAATCGACGCTGATGAGCATCCTCTTCGGGCTGTACTCGCCCGACGGAGGTAGCATCCGGATCCGCGGAGAATCAGTCCGCATCACCGATCCGAACGTAGCCAACGAGCTGGGCATCGGCATGGTGCACCAGCATTTCAAGCTCGTGCACAACTTCACCGTGACCGAGAACATCATCCTCGGCCTCGAGCCGAAGAAGGGTCCCGTGCTCGATATAAAGAGCGCGGCCGTCAAGGTCGCCGAGCTGTCGAAGCTCTACGGCCTGGACGTCGACCCGTTCGCCAAGATCGAGGATATCAGCGTCAGCATGCAGCAGCGAGTAGAGATACTCAAGATGCTCTACCGCGACGCCGAGATCCTGATCTTCGACGAGCCGACCGCCGTGCTGACGCCCCAGGAGATCCACGAGCTTATGGGCATCATGCGACGGCTCGTCGAGGAGGGCAAGACGATCCTCCTGATCACCCACAAGCTCAAGGAGATCAAGGCGGTCGCCGACACCTGTACCGTGCTCCGGCGCGGCAAGCTGATCGGCACCGTGCCCGTCGCCGAGACCAGCGAGGCGAGCATGGCCGAGATGATGGTCGGCCGCGAGGTCAGCTTCTCTGTGGACAAGGGGCCGGCCCATCCGGGCGAGGTCGTCCTCGAGGTCAAGGACCTATGCGTCAAGAACGCCAAGGGCCTCCTCGGCGTCAAGAACCTATCGCTGAGCGTGCGCGAGGGCGAGATACTCGGCCTGTGCGGCATAGACGGCAACGGCCAGACCGAGCTGATACAGGCCCTGACCGGGCTGGCTCCGATAGAGTCGGGCAGCGTGACCATCCAGGGCGTCGACATCACCGACCTGCCGGTCAAGCAGCGGCTCGACAGCGGGCTCGGGCATATCCCCGAGGACAGGCACCGCCACGGCCTCGTGCTCGACTTCAGGCTCGACGAGAACATGGTCATCCATTCCTACGGCTCCGAGCCGTTCTCGAAGCACGGCATCCTGGACTACGGAGCCATACGCAAGAACGCCGAGCGCCTGATCGACGAGTTCGACGTGCGCTCGGGCCGCGGCCCCGATACCAAGGCCCGCTCCATGTCGGGCGGGAACCAGCAGAAGGCGATCCTGGCGCGCGAGATCGACCGCTCGCCTATAGCCTTCGTGATAGCGCAGCCGACCCGCGGCCTCGACGTAGGCGCGATAGAGTACATCCACAAGCGCATCGTCGCGGAGCGCGACAAGGGCAAGGCGATCCTGCTCGCGTCGCTCGAGCTGGACGAGATACTCGACGTGTCCGACAGGATAGCGGTCATCTACGGCGGCGAGATCGTCGGCGTGGTCGACGCGGACAAGACCGACGAGAACGAGCTCGGCCTGATGATGTCCGGCTCGGTCAGGAAGGCCGGTTAACATGGCGAATAAGAAACTAGGCGATACGAGGAAGGGCGACGCCCTGCTGGTGCCGGTCGTCGCGGTGCTGCTCGGCTTCGCGGTGGGCTCCGTGGTCGTCATGATCACCGGAAAGAGCCCCCTCGTCATGTTCAACGCGATGCTCCAGGGCCTGACCGGACTGAACGTAGCCAGGGGCTCGTTCAACCCGCGGTACATAGGCGAGCTGGTCATCCAGGCGCTGCCTATCATCCTGACGGCCCTGTGCTTCGGCTTCGCGGCCCGCACCGGCCTGTTCAATATCGGCGCCGAGGGACAGCTGATGGTCGGCTCGCTGGCGGCTACCACCGTGGCCCTGCTGGTCCGGGCCCCGGCCTTCATCCATATCCCCCTCGTGCTCGGCGCCGGCATGGTCGCCGGGGCGCTGTGGGGCGCGATACCGGGCTACCTGAAGGCGCGCTTCAACGTGCACGAGGTCGTCGTGACCATCATGCTCAATTACGTCGCGCTGCATATGAATAACCTCATGATCCTCAACGTGTTCGGCTCGGTGGACAGGGTCAAGACGGCCCAGTTCCCGCAGTCGGCGCTGCTCAAGGATCCCTGGCTCGAGTCGATCACGAACGGCTCGCGCCTGAACTGGGGATTCGTACCGGTGCTGATCGCTATCGTCGTCTACTGGTTCGTGATCGAGAAGACGACCTTCGGCTACGGCCTCAGGGCCGTCGGCTACAACAAGGACGCGGCCAAGTACGCCGGCATGAAGGTAAACCGCAACATCGTGCTGTCGATGATGATAGCCGGCGCCTTCGCCGGACTGGCCGGCGCGGTGATCACCACCGGCACCTTCAGCTTCGGCCGGGCGCTCTCCGCGGCCGAGGGCTACGGCTTCGACGGCATGGCGGTCGCCCTCGTCGGATCGAACCAGGCAGTCGGCATCCTGCTCGCCGGCCTCCTGTTCGGCATGCTCAAGGCCGCCGGGCCGCTGATGCAGTCGAACGGCATCCCGAAGGAGATCGGCGGCATCATCCAGGCGTCTATCGTCCTGTTCGTGGCTATGAAGTACGGACTGGAGCGCCTGATATCTGTCCTAAGGCTGAGGCGCGACAAGGCGTCCGCGCTACCCGTTACGGGCGAGGAGGCGGGCGTATGAACCTCGGTATGATCCTTGAGATGTTCCCGATAGCGCTGATGTTCGGCGCTCCCATAGTCATGGCCGCCCTCGGCGGCTTATTCAGCGAACGCTCGGGCGTGACCAACATAGCGCTCGAGGGCATCATGATGATCGGCGCCTTCGCCGGCGCCTCCGTCACGGTCGTGCTCGAGCCGATCACCGCGATGGCCCCTTGGCTCGGCCTCCTGACCGGAGTCGCCGCCGGGATGCTGTTCTCGCTGCTGCACGCGTTCACGAGCATCCACCTCAAGGCCGACCAGATCATATCCGGTACGGCGCTGAACATACTCGCGGGCGGCCTGACGATCTACCTGTGCCAGATCCTGTTCCACCAGCAGCGTACGCGCGCGTTCAGCTATGGCTTACGCAAGGTGACGGTCCCGTTGCTCTCCAAGATACCGATCGTCGGCCCGATGCTGTTCTACGAGATGTACCCGACGTTCTACGTCGCTATCGCGCTCGTCGTCGTCACCTGGTTCGTCGTGTTCAAGACGCCGTTCGGCCTCAGGCTGCGCTCCTGCGGCGAGCACCCGCAGGCGGCCGCGTCGATGGGCATCAACGTCTACTCGATGCGCTACGCCGGCGTGATCGCCTCGGGCGCCCTCGCCGGGCTGGCCGGGGCGACGATGGTGCTGACCCAGGACATCCAGTACACGGTGACCTCGATCCACGGCACCGGCTTCATCGCCCTCGCGTCGCTCGTGTTCGGCAAGTGGAACCCCTGGGGCGTCCTCGGCGCCGGCATGTTCTTCGGCTTCTCGCAGACGCTGTCGTACTACGCCAAGGACATCAAGATACTGGCGTCCCTGCCGCTCGAGGTGTTCTACGCGCTGCCGTACGTGCTTACCATAGCGGCGCTCGTCGTGTTCGCCGGCAAGTCCGTAGGCCCGAAGGCCAACGGAGAGATATACGACCAGGGAAAGCGCTAGGCGATCGCCGACGCTTCGCGCGGCGATCGCTCCCGCGGGTTCAACCGGACTCGCTGGCGCTCGCCGGTTAACTCCGCGGGCCGGCAGAGGCGGCTGATACGGTAGGCGACCGAGCTCGCTACGCTCGCCGGTCGTGGGCCAGTAGCGGCGGCCGGTACGGTAAGCGACCGAGCTCGCTGCGCTCGCCGGTCGCGGGTCGGTAGCGGCGGCCGGTACAGTAGGCGACCGAGCTCGCTGTGCTCGCCGGTCGCGAGGCGGTAAACGTTACTGATAGAATAGGAGGATGGGATCGATGATCCCCTCCTCTTTTTTGCTAGTTCCTCGAAGCTTGTAGAGCATAGCGCAATCGCCGGAGCTCGGAGAGGCATTAGCATGGCGGAGGTGCCGCCATGATCCCGACCTTCTGCCCGAACCCGCGTTGCGCCCATCACCACGACCGAGGCGACCAGTACTGGGGACGCTGGATCCCGATAGGCTACTACGACACCCTCGTCGTCGGCGCGGTCCGCCGCTTC